>JALYVA010000156.1 GCA_030853485.1 Acidobacteriota bacterium | reverse complement strand
CCATGACATGGGCGCGCGCCTCGCAGATGACCTCCTGGCCGTGCTGCGTGTGCAGGCGAATGGCGATCTGGTTGCCCATCGTTCCTGTGGGCACAAAGATGGCCGCCTCGCGCCCGAAGAGTTCGGCGGCTTCTCGTTCGAGACGATTGACGGTCGGGTCTTCGCCATAGACATCGTCGCCCACCTCGGCCGAAGCCATTGCCTCGCGCATGGCGGGAGTGGGACGCGTGACGGTATCGCTGCGCAGATCGATCATGGTTTGCTTTGCTCCTGTTTGCCGTGAGATTTTATGCTGCGGGAATTACGAGCAACCTGCTGAAGACCTCGTTGGAAAGCACACGGCCCTGCGCCGTGAGACGGATACGTTCGGCGAGGAGTTCCAGAAGCCCTGCATCCGTCACCTCACGAAGCGCCGGCATGACTTCGCGAATCATTCGTTCTCCGAATTGTTCGCTGACCTGGGCCAGATCGACACCTTCGTTCAGACGCAGGCCGAGAAACAGCGTCTCTTCAAAAGCCGCGTCATGCGTAATCTGTTCGCCTTTGTCAGCGCTGTCGAAAAGCGGGTCGTGCAGCAACGGGAAAGGGGTTTGTCCGGAGGGAGGAGCAGACGCGAGATAAGTGGCCAGATCGCTGGTGTTTGCCGACCGCACCGCACCGCTTTGCTGCAAGAGCATGGAATGCGCGTCGAGTCCGAGTCCGAGGTAGGGTTGTCGCTTCCAGTACTTCAGGTTGTGCTGCGAACGATGTCCGCTCCGTGCAAAATTCGCAATTTCGTACTGCGCGACGCCTGCAGTGTTCAAGGCGTCGCAGGCCCATTGATACCGGCTGACCATCTCGTCGTCATCTGGCACGGCTTCGGCTCCGTAGCGACTTCCCTGCTCGATCACTTCGCGGCCCAGGCGGGACTCCTCATCGACCTCAAGCAGATACACGCTGACGTGCGGCACTCCGCTGGCAATGGCCTGTTCGACGGAAAACTTCCAGCTTGCCTCGGTCTGATGCGGCAACCCGGCGATGAGATCGAGACTGAGGTTCTCGACCCCTGCGGCGCGCACACGGGCCAACTCTGCGTCGCACTCGCGCCTGGTATGCAGGCGGCCTACCGCGGCGCTCTCACGATCGACAAACGATTGCACTCCAAAGCTGATGCGGTTGATTCCCTGCTGCAGGAGTTCCTCGAGGGTTTGATCGGCGAGTTGGCCAGGGGCGCATTCGAGGGTGATTTCCGCGTCGGGCGCGAGGTCGAACTCGTTTCGCAGAGACGCGAAAACCTGCCGATGCTGCTCGGCAGTCAGTAGGCTCGGCGTGCCTCCGCCGAAATATACGGAATCTGCGGCGCGGGGAAGGAGTGCGCCAATTCGCTCCGCGGTTTGGCGCGCGCCACGTATCTCTGTGCATAGACGATCGACGTACGGCTGTATGCGGTCTGGCGCATAGGCGTCGGAAGCGAAGTTGCAGAAGGTACACTTGGCTCTACAAAAAGGGATCGAGACATAGATACCGACAGGCGCCGCCATGCTTCAAAGTCCCCTTCACGCAATTGTTTCACAGGAGACCGGGGCAGGCGGGGATGGGATCCGCTGAACGGCAAAGTGGTTTGGCCGGAAGACAGAAAGTGGGTCTTCTCATCGGGACATTTTCACTTCATGCTTCAAACGATGTGTGGCGGATGACTGGTTTTGCAACGTCTGGCTAGCCTGTTCGTCGAATCTTCCGGAGGTTTATGCTCGTGATCCTGTTTTCGGCTTTGCGCTCGGTTTCCTGTCTTCGCCCAGCTTGGTTGGGCGGTCTGTTATTGGGTGTTACGCTCTCGGCGACAGGGATGTCCCAGGCACAAACGGCAGCCGCACCAGACCGGACTCCGGTGCTGGTCGAGCTCTTCACCTCGGAAGGCTGCTCGAGCTGTCCTCCGGCAGATGCGAACCTGGCGAAGCTGGACAAGCTGCAGCCTGTCCACGGCGCCGAGATTATCGTGCTCGGCGAACATGTGGACTATTGGGAGAATGGAGGCTGGCATGATCGCTTCTCTTCGCATCAGTACACCGAACGCCAGAGCGTGTATAGCGAACGCCTGCACGTCAGCAGCGGCATCTATACGCCGCAGATGGTGGTCGATGGCACGAAGCAGTTTGTGGGCAACGATGGCGCGCAGACCCTGAGCTCGATCGCCACGGCCGCTCAGACACCAAAAGGCAAACTCAGCCTCAGCGACATTGCGGTGAGCGGCCACCGCGTCTCGGCTTCCGTCACTGGGCCACCCTTCCCGTTCAAAGGAGATGTGTACGCCGCGCTGGTAGACCCCAGCGACACGACCGAGGTGAAAGGCGGAGAGAATGGCGGGCATCGCCTGGAACATGCGGGCGTGGTGAGGACGATGCAGCGGGTTGCAAGTTTGAAGGATCTGGCTGGGGGTGCGCGGACCTTCTCGCTGAATGCTCCGTCTGACGCTACGCCGGCAACCATGCGCCTGGTGGTGTTTGCGCAGCGCAGCGATGCGGGCGCTGTGGTTGGGGCCGTATCCTCCCCTGTCACGCCGTGAGCGCGTGACATAGAGAATCCGCCGTCTACGGTGAGCATCTAGAATAGAGACAGCTCATGGCGGACGAACACAAACCCAAGGACGGCAAAGAAGAGACTGCGAAAAAACCGCAGCAGGACGACGAAGTCCTCGGCAAGGCATACGACGGCCGCTTGATGCGCCGACTGCTTACCTATCTGCGTCCGTACAAGCTGCAGACTGCGATCTCGGCGGCGGCCATACTTCTCAAAGCGTCGACCGATGTTGCCGGGCCGTACCTGGTGAAGGTTGCCGTCGACAGCTACATGACGCCGGCTTACAACGGCGTGCCCAACCCGAACCCATCGTGGCTGGCACGTCATCTCAGCGACCAGCCCATGACCGGCATCACGCAGATCGCACTGCTCTACCTGGGCGCGCTGCTGTTTACCTATGTTCTTGAGTTTCTGCAGACGTACCTGATGCAATGGACCGGGCAGAAGATCATGTTTGATCTGCGCAGCCAGATCTTCCGCCACCTGCAGCGGATGCACCCGGGCTTCTTCGACACCAACCCGGTGGGCAAGCTCGTCACACGTGTGACCTCGGACGTGGATGCGCTCAATGAGATGTTCACCTCGGGCGTGCTCGCCATTTTCGAGGACGTGTTCGCGCTCACGTTTATCGTGATCATCATGCTGCGCATGAGCTGGCCACTGGCGCTGCTCACCATCTCGGTGATTCCGGCGATTCTTTACGTCACGCGCATCTTTCGCCGCTATGTACGCGACAGTTATCGCCGCCAGCGCGCTGCGACGGCCCACATCAACTCGTTTACCCAGGAGTACGTCTCCGGCATGTCGATCGTGCAGCTCTTCAATCGCGAGAAGCGCGCCTTCGATGACTACTCCGCCGTGAACGCAGAAAACAAACAGGCCTGGACCGACGCCATCTTCGCCTATGCGCTTTACTACCCTGTCGTCGAGTTTCTCAGCTCGATAGCCATCGCGCTCGTCATCTGGCGCGGCGGCTGGGCCGTGCTGCGCAACGAGCAGGCAGGTGCCGGGTTGCTTCACTCGGTGTTCGGCACGGTAACGCTCGGTGTGCTGATCGCCTTTATCCAATACGCGCAGCGCTTCTTTCGGCCCATCCAGGACCTCAGCGAGAAGTACAACATTCTGCAAGCTGCGATGGCTGCCAGCGAACGCGTCTTCCGTCTGATCGACTCGGAACCTGCGATCGTCTCGCCCGCCGCTCCCACGCCTGGTGACGAATCAGGGCGGATCGAGTTCCGTAACGTCTGGTTCACTTACCAGAAGCTTGACGAGGCCCAACTCACCCGCATTGCCACGGCGAGTGAAGAAGAGCTTCGCACCTTCGCCGACATAGAGTGGATTCTGATGGGCGTGAGCTTCACGGTAGAGCCCGACGAGACCGCTGCAATCGTAGGCCATACCGGCGCCGGCAAGACTACGATTACGGCCCTGATGATGCGCTTCTACGATATCCAGCGGGGCAGCATCCTGGTCGATGGGGTGGATGTTCGCGAGCAGGATCTGAAGAAGCTTCGCCAGCGTTTCGGCGTTGTGCTGCAGGATCCGTTCCTGTTTACCGGAACGATCGCTGACAACATTCGGCTCGGGTCTTCCTGGATTACGGACGCAGCCCTGGAACAGGCAGCCGATGACGTCAATGTGGGCGATTTCATCCGCACTCTGCCGCAGCAGTTCAAAGAGCCGGTGCAGGAACGCGGCGCTACCCTGTCTACGGGTCAGAAACAGCTCATCAGCTTCGCGCGCGCGCTCGCCCACGCGCCACGCATTCTCATCCTCGATGAGGCGACCAGCTCGGTCGACACCGACACGGAACTGCGGGTGCGCCTTGCACTCTCGCGTATGATCGCGGGTCGCACCTCAATCCTTATCGCTCATCGGCTGTCGACCATACAACGCGCGGACACGATCCTCGTGATGCACAAGGGCCAGTTGCGCGAACGCGGCACCCACCAGGAATTGTTGGCCCAGCGGGGGCTCTACTGGAAGCTCTACCAGCTTCAATACCGCGATCAGGAGCTCGGCATTGAAGAAAACCTCGCTCCGACTCTCAGCGACACTGTTTCGTCCTGATTGGAATCCGGCTGCGAAACGATTGCGCCGATCTGTCGTGGCGATCGTCCGGATGCAGCTTCGATACGCAGGAAACAGGCGAGAGTGCTAGCGGTGTGCGACCTTTAGACACTGTTCGACCAGCTTCTTGACGCGCTTCTCTCGGGCCTCCGGGCTCTGGTAATAGAAGATCGCCAGAAGACTTTCCCGCCGTTGGGTCAACGTCATCCTTTCCCAACCCTTTCGCGCCGCTGGTGCGCGCCGAAATGCGGCCTCTATCACGGGCGGCAAGACCTTCTCTCCCTCCATCGTCAGGAGCATCCGCTCCGCCATCTGGTCTGCCCTGCGCTGCCTCGCTTCCGCACTGCTGGGAGCTGCAAGCCACTTCCCCACCTCCCGCTGCATAGACTGGCTCTGCTCGTCGAACCACCTGGCCAGCCTCTTTTCCCGGCGCAACAGACGCTCAAACTCCTCGGTCAGCTCTGCCTTGCGCTCTTCAAGATCAGGCGCAACGGCAAAGTCCACCATTGCGCCCACGCCGGCACCGGCGACCTGCTGCATCTTCTTGTTGACCAGAAGAAAATGCCCTCCGTGCACCGGATCGACGAATAACGACGAACGAAAGACCTCGCCCGCGACCTCGACGTCCACGCGCAGCCGCACCATCCCGCTCCAGGCCTGGCGGACATCGAACGGCACCCTGGCAATCACCCATCCGAGTCCATTTCCCGCATCCTCGAGCACCGCCCGAAAACGCTTTGCCGCATGCGCCGCCATCGCCATCCCTCCGAGAAAAATCTACACTGATTGCATCGCCTCCACATCCAATCCGACGATCTTTCTCTCTGCCGGCGAAGCGAGTGGAGATCTCTACGGCGCGCAGGTGATCCGCGAGCTGCAGCGGCGCCTGCCACACCTCACCTGCTTCGGCCTCGGCGGTGCAGCGATGGCTTCGACCGGTCTGGAGCGCATTGTCAGGGCCGAAGACGTAGCCCACATGGGCATCACAGAAGTCATTCGCCACATGCCTTCGATCTACGCCAAATACCGTCGCCTGGTTGCCTCGATCGAACGCTGCCGACCTGACGTAGCCATTCTTATCGACTTTCCCGATGTGAATTTCCGGCTTGCGCGCGAACTGAAGAAACGCGGCATCCCCGTGCTCTACTTTGTCAGCCCGCAGCTCTGGGCCTGGAAGCGCCGCCGCCTGCGCTGGGTGCAGCAGCGGGTCACACGCATGATGGTGATCTTTCCGTTCGAAGCTGCGTTCTACCGCGCACGCAATGTCGACGCAACCTTCGTTGGTCACCCTCTCGCAGAACTTCTGCCGCCTGCGGTTGGCCGCGAGGAGTATGCCGGGGAGCACGGTCTCGACCCTGGCAAAAGCTGGATCGCCCTTCTGCCCGGTTCTCGCTCCAAAGAGGTTCGCCTCAACCTTCCAACGCTGCTAGAGACCGCCGGGATACTCGGGGAAGAGTACGAGTTCCTGCTTCCGGTCGCGTCCACACTCAGCCGCGAGTGGGTCGATACTCTGCTTCCCTCGGCTCGTGTCCCTCGAATCCACCTCGTACCGGACGCTCGCGAGGCTCTGTATCACGCCCGTGCCAGCATCGTCGCCAGCGGCACCGCAACGGTGCAGGCGGCTTTGATCGGCAACCCTTTTGTGGTGGTCTACCGGGTCTCGCCGCTTACGTTCCGTCTTGCCAGACATCTGGTTCGCTACCCTCCCGAAGTCTGGCGGGACGGCCCGGATCTGCACGGCAACGTCCCTGTTGCGATGGTCAACCTGGTGGCTGGGCGGCGGATTGTCCCGGAACTGCTGCAAACCCGCTTTACGGGCTTGAACGTTGCGGCCGCGCTCACTCCTCTGCTCCGCGACACCCCGGAACGGGCTCAGATGATGACGGATCTGGCTGAGGTCCGGAGCAAGCTCCTGCCACAATCGCAGACGAGCTCCATCGGGCAGGTTTGCGATTCCGTCGAAGCGCTTTTACCCGGCGCTCCGCTCTCGTCTTCCCCAAAGAGCGAGTGAAGCGTCTAATACCACAATGCGTTGTACGATGTTGCATCTGAGGAACTTTCGCTGCATGTCCGCCTTCTCCCGCCTACTGCGCCTCCCGGCCACCGTGCTTGTCGTCGCGATTTTCTCGACCAGCGCGTGGGCGGCTCCCTCGACGCACCCTCAGTTTCAGATCACCGGCTACGTGATCTCGGCCAACCTGGACCCCGCCACGAATCATCTGGCTGCCACCGCTGACGTGACCTTTACCGCGCTCGAAGACCTGTCGGCGCCCGCCTTCGAGCTCAACAACGGGCTGCAGCTGACGAAGGTGACAGATGCCACGAACCACGCTCTGGAATCGGAACGCCTGACGACCAACAGCACCGTGCGCTTTTCGCTGGCCACACCTATCGCTAAAGGGACCAGCACGACGTGGCATTTCGAGTACGCCGGTACGCTCAAAGGTTCGGATACAAGTCCGGTTGAAGGGATCAAGATGGCCGCCGTCGAAGATCCGATCAGCGTCCTGCTCTACCCCGGAGCCTGGTTTCCGATGACGGGCCTCTACACGGATCGCTTCACCGCAGAGATGCACATTCGTGTGCCTTCCGAGGATCGTGTGATCGGTTCGGGCAATGGTGTCGCTGCGCCGAAAAGTATTCCCGGCAATCGAACCGAGTACACCTTTCGCTGGACGAAACCTGGCTTCCCTGGCACGATCATCGCCGGCAAATTCCTCGCGCCTCAGACTGCTGGCAATATGAGCGTCTACGTCACCGAGAAGCGCAAGGAGTTCGCCCTGGACTTTGCGCGGCAGGCGGAGCGCGAGTTTCTCTACATGTCCGGAGCGTTTGGCCAGTCTGAATCTACCCACATCAACCTGGTCGAACTTCCCGACGACGCCGTTTCCGCTGCCTGGGCTCCAGAGATCGCAGGCATTGCAGGCAACCGCATTGCTGCGCGCAACGAGCAGCGCCTGCTCTCGAACACACTTGCGCATCAATGGTGGGGCGGCCAGATTTCACCCGCCACCCTGAACGACGCCTGGATCACAAACGGCATGAGCCGCTACGCCGAGTTGATGTATCTCGAAGACTCTGCGGGCAAGACAGCCTTTGAGTCGGCGGTCACCGACATATCTGCCGGGGCCCTTGCCTACGACACCGAACCGTTGACCTCGATCGGGCGGCTCGATCCATTCTCTCCACAGTTTCAGTCGATGACCCTGGAGAAGGGCGCGATGGTGTTTCACATGCTGCGGTGGGAGATGGGCGACGATGCGTTCAACAAGTTTCTCCGCGCGCTGCTCACGCAATACGCAGACAAGTCGATTCGTAGCTCCGATGTGCAGAAAGCCGCGGAATCCATATCCAATCTTCCGCTCGAACCGTTTTTCGCGCAGTGGTTGAACGGCACAGGCGCACCCGCCTTTACTGACAAATACACGGTCTTTCGGCTGGGAGAAAACAAAGGGTTTCGGACCGTCGGCTCGATCGACCAGGACCTGGATTTGTTTCGCATGCCGGTGGAGCTGCGCGTTGAAACCGACGGTAAGACCGAAATCCGACGTGTCGATGTTTCGGGCACGGAGTCGCAGTACTCCATTGAGACTTTCGGGCGTCCTCGGCGCATCAGCATCGATCCGGACAACTGGGTGCTTAAGAGCACGCCAGATCTTGCTGTTCGTGTCGCCGTACTGCGGGGCCAGCAGCTCGTCGCCCAGGGAGACCTCACGGGCGCTCTGATCGAATATCAGAAGGCGCTCGACTCGAACAAAAACAGCTCGCTGGCATCGTATCGGATCGGTGAGATTTTCTTCATGCAGCGCAACTATCAGTCAGCGGCTAATAGCTTTCGCGATGCTCTGCGCGGCGATGGCGATCCTAAATGGGTGGAGGTGTGGAGCCACATCGAGCTGGGTCGCATCTTCGATGTCACCGGCCAGCGCGACCGCGCCGTGAACGAGTACCGCCTCGCTGTGCAGACCAACGACAACACCCAGGGCGCGATCAACGAGGCGCGCGCGCTGATGCAGAAACCGTACAAACGTGAAGCTGCCGAGTAAGGGAAGAAACGACTTCTTCGACTGCTCTCGCTCGGCTGCTCCTCGTGGAGGGCATGCTCTCTGTTGAATATTCCATCTGGCGAGCGGCTGGCTGCGCTACTCCTCGTGCAGAAGTTTTTCGCCGTTCGGGCCTACCTGAATCTCTCCTGTTTTCGAACCATCCAATGTTGCTGCTTCATATGCGACGAGCTTGTTCTTCTTTGTCAGCGATTCGATCTTTGTGATCTTCGCCTTGGCGGCCGCTGCGGTTAGGGAGTGCTGGGTTTCGAGAGGGAGAGAAGCGAATTTCACTTCTTCTTCCACTTCCAAGAGGGTTCCATCTTTGGCAATCGCAATGTCCTTGGTGTGGCCGTTCGAAACCATTTCTACTTCATACTCCGTGTGACCATTCTCATGGTCGATCGAGAAGCCTTTGATTGTCGCTCCCAACGACTGAGCCTTGACCGTCTTTTCGACTGCAGGGGGAAGCGCGGACCTGTCGATCTTTTTTTCAGCGGATGCTGCAACGCTTAAGACAAGTGCAGATAGGGCAAGGGCTGTGACGGAACGAATTGCCATGGTAGTTCTCCGATTTGCGTGCTGACACGCTGAGAACATGGTGCATCCGTCACCGTTAAACCATCCTGAAGGCATCGGCCCCATCTGTAACTCGCTACCAGGGCGAGCTTATTGGCTGGGACGTCGCCAGCGCCAAGGAGCAGGACGACAGCCTGCCGCCGGTACACGCACTCACCAGCCGCGGCATCGTGCGCAATCTCGCGCTACAGCATCTTCGGCAACGAATTTCTACACACGCAATCCCCTGCCACGCCCTGTACCTGAGTAGTGCCGACACCTGTCAAGCAGGGGCGAGACCGCGATCCCGAAAGAACAAGGAAGAGCCGTGGTTCCGGGAACAACTCTCCACGAGAAAGTTGCGCGCCTGCTCCTGAATGTTTGCATCGGGCAGCGGAGCGATGTAGCTGTATGCTGTTTTGTATCTCGCAGGGCAAATGGCCATGGATGTATGTTTCCTCCGGGCGCGTTTGATACGCGAGCACAGGAGAGAGGGTGGGCCTGCAACGTTTCGATGCTGTGACGGACAGCCGGGACAAATCGTTCAAGCCAGAGGCCTCGGGTTGGGTGGATGACTTCACGACCTCTTTGAAGACCGATGCTCTGTTTCCGGAGCTCCTGGATGGCTTTGTGCCGCGCCGCCAGGTAAAGCTCAGCGTGCCAGAGGTGAATGCTCTGCGGCGCACGCTGAAGGCAAAGCAGAGGACCTTGCAAGGGGCTGCCCGGGCGCTGCGCAGGAAGATCTCCCAACTCGAAAAACAACTGAAAAAGCATCCTGCAGGTGCGCATCTTCTGCAGCAGAAGATCTCCGCGCTGAAGCTGGAGTTAGAAGCAAACGGCGCACAGGCAACGCTCGTTCAGCAGGCCTTCAACGGCGCCCCCCGCAAGCGAAAGTGGGTGGACGATGCGAACAACATCATCACCGTCGACGAGAACTCCCCTGTCTACGGTTCGGGCAAGGAGTACCGGATCCAACTGACCAGTGGAACCAAGCTGGACCCCATTACACAAGGCATGCTCTGGAGTGTTGAGGAGAAACTGGGCAGTTACTACTACAAGCTGCTGAATGGAGGCCAGGCCGTCCAGTGCACCTACAAGAGCGAGGTCACCGGCAAGGACGTGACGGTGGACATTTTTCAGAAGCTCACAAGGCTGGGGGCGTTCGATGCGATGGACATTGCGGCTGCCGACGTAACCGTAGCACAGCAGATGGGCCTGATGGGTGCTCCACCGAGCGATATCCTGCAGTGGCAATTTCCGGCCACGCTGACGGGCAGGGCTTTTGTTTGGGTTCCAAAGTCTGCTCCCTTGTTCTTCCTCGACAGTTTGGAGCCAGAGTACTCCTACGCCGCCGTTCAGGGAAAATGGGTGCGATCTGCCGTACCCAAGAACTGTCTGGCCTGCTACAAGGTCACCGGCAAAAAGGATGATCCGGTGTGCCAGGTGGAGGTCTTTTTTCCCAAGATAAGCGGGAGCCAGAGTGGCGGAGGCGGCGCCATGCGGGCGGACCGCGTGGCCGATGAGGTCGACTTCTGGTGGACCGGGCTGAAGGAGGTCGGAGATGCCATCGGGCTGCCGGCCATGGCGACGGCCATGCCGCAGGACTTAGTACTGTCTCCGGTGATCTCAGCGCTGGCAGGGGCGGCTACTGACGTGGCCGTGTCGCAATCGCTCCCTCATGGGATGAAGAGTGGCATGCAGTACGCGAGAAGGTTCAAGACGGCGGTGGACCACCCGCCCAAAAAGAATCTGCCGAGAGTAACCTTTCCGCTGGTGCTGCCGCAGTTTTCAATTAAGGACGATGCGAAGAACTTCGGCGGCTCGAACCTGCAGAAGAAGCGGAAGGGGGATTGGGGCTTTCAGAACGGGCCGTTTCGAACCGGCGAATCGTTGCGGGCGAGGAGTGTGGCCAATCGGCTCGATGCAAAAACGGTCATGGGCAAAGCGTTCGCCGAGGTCCACTTGGCCTCGTGTGACGGTCCTGCCACGGAGTTTGCAAAGGTGGTGATCGAGCCCAATGGAGCGGCTCTCGATGCGTCGGCAGTGACAGCCTGGGCGACGATGAGCCAGGGAGTGAGGCCCCGGCCGGCGAGCCCGGATCCGCACGGTCTCCAGAAGCAGCTGGTACGGACCGACCAGGAGTGGTGTCACCTGCTGGGTCATGGGGATGGCGGCGACGAGACGCTGGAGAACTTCGTTTCAGGAAGCAAGCACTGCAACACAGAGCAACTGGCTATCGAGACGGCGCAACGTACAGGCAGTCCGCCCGGTCTGAGGGCAAAGATCACGGCCTACCTGGTCCCGAGCCTCGGCAAGCCGAAGGCGATCCTGCGTCCCAACGACATCGCATTGCTGGGCTACCTGAAGGATGGCCTGTTCGATCCCACCAACGTTCCGGCTTGCATTGCAACGGCAGAAGGCTATTTCAAGAAGCCCACGCCGTCGGATTTCATCACGCTGCTCCCCGCGAATAAGAAGAACTGGGTTCCTTCGGCGCACACGTACGGGACCATGGGCCAGAGCGATAAAGACCGGACAAAGAAGCTGGTTCTGGAGGAGTTGCGAAATGCCGTGTGGTTGCCGCTGCCACTGGCCAGCGTCATACGGTACAAGCTGTACAACCCTGGGGGACAAAAGATCTTCGACCACTTCTTCTGGGCTCAGAAAGAAAGCTTCGATCTTAATGAGTTCAACATCCTTTACTGGACGGTTCGCAGAGTCGTTGCGGCCTGGTTCAACATGTCCGATGAGTATGCGTCGGCGTTGAAGTTCTCGGCCAACAGCAAGAAAGCCTGGGCGAAACTGGATGAAGACCTCTAAGACCCGGCGGTCTGGGACGGATCCGGCGCCGCTGGTGGCTCTCCAACAGGCGCTGACCGGCGCGGTCACGTCGAAGGGTCTCACCATCACGGCCTCGATGGCAGCCGCCGAGGTCTTGCTCCGCGATTGGGTTTCCATACTAGCCCTGCCATCCTGCGATCTGGCGCTCGCCGCACCGGTGAACATCGGGGCTCTGGATGGTTCCGGTTGGTTCACCGTCAAGGGAACGGCGGCCGTCCTGGGTTGGCCTGCAGCGCCTCTCGAAATCGTGTTTTTCGCCTCCGAAAGCCATGACACCAGCGGCGACGGCCAGGAGCCAACACCGGAGTGGGAGGTGCAGAGCTACCTCGATCTCGGCGCCTTTCCGCAGGGGTGGACCTTCGGCACGGCCTTTGCGTCGTTGCCGGCATACACCGATTACAGCGGAGCGAAGCCGCAGTTGCAGCCCACGTTCGTGGGGGCGCTCGGGCTGGCGGATGGCCGCGGCGTCTACTCCTCCTACAGCTTTGTCGACGCCAATGAACTGAATGCGGAGATGGGTCCGGGGTTCTGCGTGGACACCTGTCCTCTACCAGCTTCGGCCACCGCGCACCTGGGCGCCGGGCTCCACCTTCAAGGCGCCATCGAGACCGTCGGACCGGGCTTTGGGGAGTTGGCCAAGCTGACCAAACTGCCCAAGTCGCTGCCGGTCACCGGTCTGGTGAGCAGGGCGCAGGAGTCCGATGCGAGCATGATCGCTTTGACCCATGACTTCAGAGCCGATCCGGGGGGGCCGCCTGTGGTGAGCCTGCCGGGCAGCTTTAGTCAGATCTCGCTCGGGATCACGGGCTTAACCTTCACAACGGGGCTGGATGATGACGCCAACATCGACCCGTCCGTGGACCTTGCGCTAACGGCCAAGATCAGCACGGTGACGCTTGATGTGAACCTGAACCTTCCGGTCGGGCATGGCCAAGGAAGTTTGACAGGCAGCTTCGATCCGCCGGCCGACCTGACAACCTGCTACGAAGCTTGGCTCACGGCTCTTGGACTGCAATCTTTTCTGGATCTCCTCAAGGACATCCCGGACAGTCTCGATCCTGCGGACGGGCTGGAGCTGAAGAGCTTCCACGCAGAATTTTCCGTGAGTCCGGCAAATCTCACGAGCCTTTCCGTAGGGATCGCCACCGCGTTTCCGTGGGTCCTGATTCCCGACCTGGTTACGGTGCAACCGACTTTCCTCTTCGGCACGGATGGCGGTGGCGGGGCGCAAAGGTACCTGGAAGTCGATGCGGACTGGTATCTCGGGACGACCGTGCTGCAAACCTCCATCCGCACGGATACAAAAGACGTGTCGGTGATTCTGCCAGCGGGTGAGGTGCTGACCACGCAAGCCGTCTTCCAGGATCTATTCGGCCTGTCCAGCAAACACATTCCTGAGCTCGAGTTGATCGAGTTCGAACTGACAGGCAACTATGGCGAGGACAACCTAGCGTTTTCGATCGAAGCGGAAAGCGGCTCCCCGTGGAAGATTGACCTCTTAAACAAGATCACGATCGGCATCACGGATGTGGAGATCAGCGCGCTCTACACCCCCGAGGATGGTTTTACCGCAACGCTGCGAGCGGCTCTCCAGCTAGGCGGCACGATTGCCGACGTGGGTCTGACGCTTGGCTCAGGCGATTCGTTGAGCGTGGATGTCCTGTTCCCGAAGCTCTATCTGGGAGACCTTGTTGACGACGTGCTGCATGGCATGGGGCTGCCGGATGAGTACTTCAGCGATGTCGTGATCGACGAATTGGCCGTCCACATCGAGCCTGCGAACAAGCTGTTCACGATGGACAAGACGCCGAGTTCCAAAGACGCTGCGATCAAGCTTTGGGACGGCTTCTCCTTCACGCTTTCAGAACTCCATGTGAGGCGCGAACCGAAGGAGATCAGCGCGGCGGTGGAGCTTCAGCTTCAACTCGACGACCACTCCATCAGCTTCGACGCAACGTACGAGTCGGGAGTGGGATCCACATTTCTGGCTTCCTACAGCGACCCGATCCACTTGTCGGCGCTGATCCAGTCACTGGAGGGCATGCTTGGCCCTGAGTTCGAGTACCCACTTCCAGTAGGCGATCTGACATTCACCAACCTGGAAGCCGGCGTGGCGCTGGGCGAGCAGACCGCGTTCGCCATAGCTTTCGACTTGAAGGGAGGCGCTGGCGCGAGCGAAGAGTATGGGTCGTTTCAGTTCCTCGGGGAGAAGCAGGACAAGAAATGGAGGTACGTCCTCTTTGCCGAGCTGAACCTCAACCTCGATTTGGCTTCGCTGCCGGTGGTCGGGCGAGACCTGCAGAACTTCGGTGCGGACGTCTCCGTGAAAAACCCCGTGCTGACGATGGCTTCCGAAGCATTCAGCGCGGAGCAGATTTCGCAACTAGCAAGCCTCTGTCGGACCATACCGCCCACCATGCCCACCGGAGACGTGCTCAAGGGAGTGAAACTCCAGGCGCAGTTCACGGCGGGAACGACGACCCAGGCATTGACGATCGAGCTGGGAGGTTCGTCTTCGGGTCGGCGGACGAATGTGTCCGACGCACGGTCGGAAAATACAAAGTGGTTCGACGTGAATCGGACGGCTGGGGCAGTCACACTCAACCGGATCGGCCTGCGTTACGGCAACGGTGAGCTTCTGTTGATGCTCGATGCCGGGATGGTGCTCGGACCCGTGGGCTTGACGCTGGATGGTCTGGGCATCGGCTCTCACCTGGATGACCTGAGCCTGGTGGCGACGCTGGACGGCTTGGGCGTGAGCATGACTTCGGGCGCGCTGGCGATCTCCGGTGGCCTGGTGCGGACGCAGGTTGCCGGGGTCACCACCTACGTAGGCACACTGCGGTTGACCACCGCGGAGATATCGCTCGCGCTGCTGGGCCAGTACAGCGACGGCACCTTCAAGTCGCTCTTCGTCTTCGTGCTGCTGGATGCACCGCCGCTGGGCGGTCCGCCGTTCCTGTTCGTGGAAGGTCTCTCCCTGGCTGTCGGCTACAACAACCGCCTGACGTTGCCTTCCATCGACGAGGTCCCGACGTTTCCTCTAGTGGCTGCGGTTTTCCCAAGTCATACGCTGCAACCGGGTAGCCCGTTGGACACGGTGATGACCTCCTTGGAGCCGGCCCTCAGCCTGGAGAAGGGCGAGTTCTGGCTGGCCGCGGGAGTTCGCTTTACTTCATTCAACCTGGTGGAGTCGTTTGCGCTTTTGTCGGCGGAGTTTGGAAATACGCTGGAATTTGCGTTACTGGGGATCTCGGAGATCTCCTTGCCTCCAGATACGGACGGTGACCCGGCAACCAGTGCGGATCCCATCGCCTTTGCGCAGGTGGCGATCAAGGCGACCTTCGATCCCTCTACCGGTGCGTTAAGTGTTCTGGGACAGCTGACAAATAACAGCTATGTGCTTTCACGGAACTGCCAGCTTACGGGTGGATTCGCGTTCTGTTTCTGGACCAAAGACGTCTCGGGTGCTGTCCCGGTGTCCGCCGGCGACTTCGTGTACAGCGTGGGCGGCTATCACCCGCAGTACGTTCCGCCACCGCAGTACCCGGCGGTGCCGCGTCTCGGAATGGACTGGCAGGTCGACAGCAATCTGAGCCTGACCGGCACGTCGTACTTCGCGCTGACTCCCGCATGCATCATGGCGGGCGGCGGCATTTCCGCGGTGTGGAGTAGTGGGGACCTGAGCGCCTGGTTCGAGAGCTCGGCCGACTTCCTGATGTACTGGAAGCCTTTTCGCTATAAGGCGGACTTCAGTTGCTCGATTGGCGTCTCGTATCGATTGAACCTTCTGTTGACCACCGTCACAGTCACCGTATCGATCGATGTGGATGTGACGCTGCAGGGTCCGTCGTTTGGCGGCTCGGCCCATATCGATCTTCGCGTGGTTTCCTTCACCATCGATTTCGGAGACCAGCTCGAGCCTCCCAAGGGCATGGATTGGAGCGATTTTCGGAAGTCGTTCCTGCCATCGGTACCGTTCACTTCAGCGCGCCTGGAGGACGATAACTCACAGGGCATCTTGAAGGTCTTTCCCACCGGCGGCCTGCTTCGCGATCTCACAACGAGCGCCACGGGGACAGATCCCTGCTGGGTATTTCACCCTGAAAATATGGTGCTGTCGCTCTCTTCCGCCGTTCCGGCAAAATCCATCGTGGTGAACGGCGATGCGAGCCTCTTTCCGGTGCTTGCCGGCGACTGGTCCTCCACTGTGGGCGTCGGCCCCATGGGTCTGGACGCGGCCGGGTTTACCTCCGCAATGACGGTCAAGCTGGAACAACTGGACGAAGGGACGTACGTTCCCTACAACGATGTCCAGGCCGAACCTGTAAAGCGCGCTCTGCCTTCCTCCATGTGGGTGAAGCCGGACTCGGATCTGCCGCAGACGCCGAATGAGGGCGGCCTTGTGCAGGATGTTCTATGCGGGCTTGTCTTCTCCAGGAACGAAGTTCCGCCTGCGCAGACCCGCGAGGTTCCGATCCAGGCGCTTCTGTTTGATCCGGTCACCATCCCTCTGCTATGGCAGGAGCCGTTAGCGCCAACCACGGACTCCTTCCACGCCCAGGTGGAGCCCGATGGAAGCCTGGAGTTTGAGTGGGAAGGAAAGCCCCTTGTCTCCCGCCACCATACGCTTCAGGCGATGGCGGACGCCGCGCCGCAGCGGAACAGAACGGTGGCCGCCATGCGGGCGCATAGCATGGTGGTAGAGCTTGAGATCGATCTGCACCGCTTCACGACAGACACCGTGCTGGACGATTGGCCACGCATCAGCAAGCTGGGAGAGATGTGATCCATGATGAACCGGCAGCCGCCACCGTTGATCCGGGGCAAAATACGATTCATCGAGAACCGGCTGCCCGCGATTGAATCCGGCAGCTACCGGCTTTGTTTTGCGCAGGAGATTGCCGGCGCAGGGGTCAAGTCATTCAGCGAAAGTTATTCGAAGACACTGTACTTCGCGGTTGCCGGAGACAGGGTCATCATCGTCCCGGACAGCGTCGACTCTGTCTTTCCTGCGCCCGGATCGCAGGGTGACTACCAGAACGTCCTGCCGCATCTTGTTCTGAAGCACGCGACGCTGCCGTGGGAGCGGCACCCGACCAAGCTTCCACCCGTCAGCGATCTGCATCGCCCTGCGTGGTTTGCACTCCTGCTGTTTGCGGAACGCGAAACTCCACCTGCGGTCCAATCCGTAACGCTTCAGCAATTGAAGACCCTGCCGGACAAAACGCTGTCGTACCCGGACTTCGCCCTCGGCTACGGGGAGTCCTGGTCTGACCCGTGCCTTGTCATTGACGTCGACTTCGGGCTCTTCCAGACCCTCGCGCCCACCCTGACCGAGCTGTCGTGGCTGGCTCATGTGCGGTCCGTGGATGCTGGACGGAAGGCCAACCGGGCGCCCGCACCGGAACCGGTGGGCGCGACCGAATACGCCGTGGTCATGGGCAGTCGGCTGCCGCTGCATGGCACGCGCAGCACGGTACACCTGGTCTCGCTCGAAGGAATGGAAGACTTTCTTCCGGGCGGAAGCGGGGTTTCACCTGCTCCGCAGTGGCTCCGGTTGTTGACGCTACACAGTTGGACCTTCGATACGTTCGAGGAGCCGCAGACTTTCGCCCACGTGGTGAGTTCCCTCGACGCAGGACCGCTGCGCCTGCCGCGGCAGACATCAGAGATCGCAGCAGAGTTGGATGGAGCTGTTGCGGCAGGATACGTCGGCGTAGAGCACCATCTGCGCGACGGCGGCCGCACAGCATCCTGGTACCGTGGGCCGCTGGCGCCCTACCCTGTGGCCGAACGATATACGGGCAATCAGGACAAAGACATAGGAAGCGCCGATGCTGTCCTGAGCTACGACCCCTCCTCGGGGCTGCTGGATGCCTCCTATGCCGCTGCGTGGCAGCTTGGGCGCATGCTCGCCTTTCGCAACAAAGGCTTCGCCGAAGCCATGCTGCGCTGGAAGCATGAGCTCATGGCACAGGCGCTGGAGCAACTTGAGGTGCGCAACTTCGCCGAGCGTTCCGGTTGCGTCACCGCGCAGGTTTCCCATCAGGCTCGCGCGGACGTGACCGCTCGGGTGCTGGACCTGCTGAAGCGCGGGCTTCCGGAGCTGCACGCCGCGGCGAAGTTGCCCCAGCAGGACGCCGGGCTCCAGCCACGGCCAGCCAGGCACCGCCGCGAAGTTTTGTCAGAACACATAGCAGCCACGGTGCTGGAGCGCTTTCAGAGTCCGGATCCCCCTCTGTTGCCCGCAGCGGTCGAAGCCTGGATCAAGAAGGTTCGACTGTTGCAGGATGTACCGTTTCGCTACCTGGTGCCGTATGAAAGCGCGGCTCTGCCCGAGACCTTGCGCGTCTTCTATGTCGATGCCAACTGGACGGCCTGCATCGTCGATGGCGGCCTTTCCCTGGGCGCGCACAGCAGCGCGGACTGGGCGCTGCACCGCGTTCTTTCCCGTGTGCTGCGTGCAGCAGCCACGCCGATGACCGGATTTCTCCTGCGCTCCAGGGCAGTCCAATGGTGGCCCGGAATGGAAGTGACCGCGCATGCAGGGGACGCAGTGCTTCCCGTGCCGCGGTTTGAACACATCTCGCCGCAGGCGACCATCTGCCTGATCGCGGGAGTTGCGGACACGGTCGATCTGCATCAGCCACCGGAAGGGATCCACTTTGGCCTGAGCATCCCGAAGGACCTGAACCGCCGGTTGGCCATCGACCCCACCACGTTTTACAAAGATCTGCGCGATCCGGACACCGGTATCCCGGTGGTGCCGACCCAGTGCCTGCAGATGGTGGATTTTTATCGGACCCGTCCCTCACAGGGCGGCCCTGTTCTGATGATGGCTGCACTGGCCAAGCAGATGAACACGAACCTCGGCGGCACGTTTACCGCAGCGGAGTTCGCCATGGAGATGATTGAGGGAGTCGACCTGGTAAGTTTTCCGATCAGTGTGACGCACGTTGCTGCGAGCAAGGGAGTGAGCCCATGACCCGCCCCGTACACCTCGTCGTTCCGGTGCATGTACTGGCGTTATGCGTCAACGGTACGGGAGTGCAGCCGACGATCTACGGCCCTTCGGCCGACTTCTCCGGCTTCCCCTTTCAAAAGCAAGGGTCGCCACCTGCCTTTCTTCCGTATCTGGCATCGGGGATCCAGGCGTTTTCTGAGGTGAAATACTCGCAGCCCGGTGTGCATCTGCACTGGTCACTTCCCGATGCGTTGATGAGAGGGCAGCACCAGCCCGATCAGGGTGGAATTGTGTTTCCAGCCGTGCCCAATCGCTGGTGTGTGACACGGGTCTGTACCGGAGCGGATGGTTCCGTGCAGACGCGTCGCTGGCTTGTGAACAGCGACGCGTTGTCGACCGATGCGCCGACCGACGGAAGCCCGACGATGCCGTGCCATGATCCAGTGCAGTGCTTCCTGTATATAGGGCAGGTGCTGGATTACGATGCTCCTCCTTCCTCTTCGTCCGGAATTGTCCCCTTCCCGGGCCGGTTCACTACGGTCGGCCATGGAGATGTGGCGTTTGCGGCGTACTATCCGAACTGCCGAAACGTCTTCGGCTTGTTTGACGACCTGGGAGCGTCCCACCTGGAGGCGGGAGCCCCGCCCTCACCTTGGGAACTGACCTACAGCGTGATGGGCTGGTACTCGGACCCAAGTCAGGACCCGCTGGCGGGTTCCCCGATGGACGGTGCGTCGAACGACTACAAGTGGGCTTTCGCCGGGGGTGTGCCGGAGGCGACGATCTGCAGCGGCTCGGTACGCGGCGTGAGCTGGGACCCCGCTGAAATCTACTTCCCGGAGACGGCGAGCGTGTGCGACGTCGCGCTTGGCAACACGCATGCGGAAGCACTTTCGGTGCTTGTGGCCGGTCAGCCTGTGCTGAAGGATGATCCGGATGCGGAGTACCTCCTGAACGCGGTACAGCAGGGCTTGCTCACTGGAAAATTCCAAGGGAGCCGTGAGTTTGCATCGTTTGACCTGGCGCTTCATACCAAGCAGTTCAACCGATCCGCGGGCGGAAATGTGTGGAGCGTT
This sequence comes from Acidobacteriota bacterium, assembly GCA_030853485.1. Taxonomy (GTDB): domain Bacteria; phylum Acidobacteriota; class Terriglobia; order Terriglobales; family Acidobacteriaceae; genus Edaphobacter. Next base: position 48,981 of record JALYVA010000156.1, on the reverse strand, counting down.
CGTTCCGCTGCTGACGGTGATGTGCGGCAGGGTGAAACGGACAGCACCGACACGGGGGCTGTGCTTCCGGATCCGCTGGCTGCTGCGCTGGCAAAGCTGAACAAGACCCAAGAAGCTTATGACCGGCAACAGTTTGCCTGCGACAGTTTCCAGCGCCAGGTATTCAACGATTGGTACCGCGACGTGGTCGCCTTTTTCTCCACCGCTACAGCACCGCCGGTCTCCATTGCAGCGATGCAAACACTCATCACAGCGGAGCTGGATCAGTACGCTGCCATGCAGACCGCCAAGGGCGCGCTGACAATCGTCCGCGGCAAGCATGCGGATACCTGCTCGGCAGCGACACCCGGCCCGGACGCCGCCAACGATGTGGCCACAGCGTTCCAGGAGCTTCTGAAGCTGCTCCCCTCGGGAAAGTACCTCGTGCAATGCACTCCCGGGCCGCCATTCTGGTCGCCGGCCGATCCGGTTGTGCTGCTGCGCGGAGAGGACGTAGGGCCGTCGCTCCGGTTGGACGGTCCGGCGGACGCTCCCCCGAACGGCTATCTTCCTTGCCGGCTGTCGACAGAGATCAACGACGGGCTGAACTACGGCCAGCTGACGCTCCCGGCAGGTGACATCACCGGCGGCGTGAACTTCACCAAACTCGGCAACGGCCTGGCCGAGGATGCCGCCGCCCTGTTGGCGGAGGCTGTGCTGCTGGACGGCCGCTTCACGGGGGAACTGGCAGCGGCTTTGTGCAAGCTGGACTCCAAGCTCGTCGAGGCGCAGGTGCAAAAAGACCTGGATGATCTCCACCTCGCCATGACGACCGAGCAAAGCACATCGGTGGGAATTGCCAACGCGAACGGAACGCTCGCTTACGCCAGTGCGCGGACGCAATGGACCCATACACCATGGAACCCGGTGTATCTGCAGTGGACGCTCGAGTACAACCCGCTCGCGGGGGTACCGGACGGCGTGCAGCCGTACACGTTCAGCAGCGACCTCATCACAGCTCATCACTCGCTCAATGCGGACGCGGTGGAGTTGGAGATGCTGGACAGCGTTCCTCCGGTGCTAGGTTCGGTGGCGTTCCAGGGCTTCACCACGCTGACGCGCAGCGCCACGGCGGAGCTCTCGCAAGAACTCTCGATCCTCGCGCCCTCCGTCCTGGACCCTGAGCTGGAGGACATTCGCAAGCATCTCCCACTGGCGCCTATGCTGTCCCAAGCAATGAGCGGCGTGCATAACGCCATGCTTCAGCAGTTTTTGACGCGCCAGGTGGACGTATTTCAGCCGTATACCCCACTCGTCTCCGATCCGAGGTTGCCCCCCACCATTGGCAACTTCAACGATGCTGCTCCCATGTCCGGCAGCAGCGACCTTGTGAGTTCGGATCACCCATGGTTCTTCGCGCCGGTGCGTTCCGGGACGCTCACGCTCGGATCCCTCACTCTGGTGGACAGCTTTGGGCAATGCCGTACCGTCCAGCCCTCGTCCGCGCACTACGCCCATGCTCTTTACACCGACACCGGCCGGCTGGTTTTGCCGCCCAGGGTCACCCAACCCTCGCGCCTACTCTTCCGCTGGCTTGACGCCTCCACAGGAGAGGTACAGGCAGGAGCACGACCGGCTTCCTCGCCGATCTGCGGCTGGGTCATCGTGAACCGGGTGGACAACAGCCTGATGCTGTTCGACGCAGACGGTGTGGCGCTCGGGGAACTGGCGCTGATCGCCGGCGAGACGAGTGTCGTCTGGCGCGACGCTCCCGGCGGCTTTCCCGAAAACCTGGAAACGTTGCCTTCCAACGCCACCCTGGAAGCATTCCGACAGGGCGTTCTACAGGGTGGCGCGGAGTATGCGCGCGAGATGATGGCGGCTTTGCTGGAGGCCGGCTCGAGCATCCTTCCTGCCGAGCCGCCGCCTGATCCCAGGGTTGCGTTGCTCATGAGCCGTCCGCTGGTGCTCACGCGTGCGGTACTGGAACTGGAGGCACGCGGAATCCCGAACCCGGACCAGGGCTGGCAGGCGCTTTTGTCCGATCTCAATCAGCCCTCCCCCGGGAACCACGACGATTCGGGAAAGAAGAGGTTGGACGGAGATTACCTTTCCGCTGCAGCTCGGCAATCTCCCGCAGGCGGGCGATGGGCTGGCCGGCTACTTCGTTGTGGAGGAGAAACCCTCGGACTTCGCGACCTTCTATGCGACGGGCGTGCAAACGCGAGCGCGCGGAGCCGAAGCTCCGGCCAAGGTGGTCTCCGCCATCGAAAACCCTTTACCAGCGACTTTCTCCTCGGGGCCGACCACGGTGGCGCTGTTGCACGATCCAGCTTTCGGCGTGCATGCGACGAGCGGGATTCTACCGGCTGCCAAGATCGCAGTTCCGCAGGACCTGTATGCGGCGGCGCTTGGGCGGCTGGAGGTGTATTTCTACGCCGGTCCGGTTCTGCTGCATGACTTCACGGTCGACCTCCAGCTTCCCAACCTGCCGGGATTCCAATGGTCGTGGTGCAGGAAGGGACCCGCGGGGTGGACCAGTGAGCCCTGGAAAGCGGCCGCCGATCAGCATGCCGTCTCCGGTTACAAGCCACCCTACCTGCAAGAGGGATGGGTTATTTTGAAGAAGTCATCAGCCAAACCTTGAGGAGTTCTACTTTGCCTGATCCTTTAGCAATGCAAAGCGTCACCTATTCGCCCCTGGCGAACGGTCTACAAACAGGCACCGCCAACACCATAGCGATTTCTTTGAGCACGGTCGGCACGGTGGTGGACCCAGGCGGCTCCGCGTCCATTTCTGTAAGCTTCGACGCCTACCTTAGCGAGAAGGCCTGGGCTCACGCGATCATTTCGGCGCCAGGGTTCAAGACAAAGCAAACGGTTGTCGCGCAGGTGCCCACGTGGGAGCTTTCGCCGGAAGGATTCACACCGTCCACTCTGCCGGCAACCCTTGTCGTTACGTTCAGCAACCTCACGCCTCCCGGGGACGCCTCCGTCACCAGAACTGTGCTGACCACCTCGTGGCACGGTCTGGTGGATGACAAGAAGAGGCCTTTGCCCGATGGCGCGATACCCACCTGTGTGGAGCTCTATCCGGGTAGCCCCACCGGCCAAACGCTGCCGCCGTCCAGCTTCAGCTGGCTGAGTAACTCAGACATTCCCCATGTTCTGATTTCAACTGGCGAGTGCCCGCCTATTGAGAATGCTCTGGTTTTCAGTATCAGCAACCTTAGTGAGACTGCCCCGCTTGTGCCTTCTGGCGGCACGAAAGCGCGGTTTGTCTTCACTCTCGCTTCGGTGCCCTCAGAATCCTCCCCGGGAGCCGACGACGCCGTCTGTACGTCGGCCGAAGTGGAGGCCATCACCGCCTCCTTCACTCCCGGTAAGACTTCCTTCGAGATGGGCGCTCATCCAGACGTTTCCCTGCAATGGACGCTGCATCCTCTCAGTGACCACATCTTCGAAGCCCAAGATTCGGTCACCGTTTCTCTCGCGGGGCTAGAGACGTATCTTCCCCCCAATGGGATGTCCTTCCTCTTCATCGATTGGCGCAACGTGCCGGGTTACGCCGACGGATCGCAAACCATGAAGCTGGAAAGGAAGACGGCACAGCCCACGATCCTCCCTTACCCGTCCTGGTCTTCCGAACACCATGCGGAATTTGTGGCGGCAGGCGAGAAGATCACCATCTCGTGGGAGACGTACGGGGTACGAATTGAGAACCCCGTTTCCGTGATCGCCCTGAACGGCGGGACGCTGGCGCCCGCCTGCCCGGCGGTCGGAACCTTTTCGTTTCATCCCAACAAGACCGACCACTACCGCATCGCCCTCAATGCGGCTCAGGTGCAGTACTCGAAGTGGATGGAGGTTCCCATCGCGCATCCGAGCGTGCAGTTGTCGGTCGTCACGCCGCGACCGTGGCCGATGGGCTCGCCCATCGAGCTTAGGGCGGACATTCGTTATGTGGGCTCGTATGAGCTTGATCCTGGGGTGTATCCGTCCACGCAAGTATCCGGATCCACGCTTTTGTCTCCTGCCGTGCGGCCAGATGGCTTCACGACCTACACGCTGACAGGCACGGGCTCTCCGGGGGTCGCCAGCGTGTCCGCCGTCGACGTGTACCCTTCGGTGCCGCTGGAGTCGGACCTGCTGGTGGTCAAAAGCGACGGCATCTATCGGATGAACCGTGCCTTCAACATGCATTGTCTTGTGCCCTTGGATGGATCCAAGGTCACCAGCGTGAACATGTCGGGCACCGGCCTTGGTTGGGGAATGGTGGACCAGAACAAGTACTTCTGGGCTCAGCCGGACGGCTCCGGCCAGGGTAGCTTCGCTGTCGGTGGAGTGGTGCTGGGGTGCTCGCAGGCATACTGCGGCAGCTTCCTTCTGCTCGCCGGGGGGGCGATACTTTATGTACAGATCGATAGAACTCCTCCCGAGGCCGTACCAGTACTCTTCAGCCTGCCGGGATGCAACAGTTCGTCCCGCTTCTTCGATCTTCCCTCCGAGCGCACGGCATTCAATGGCTCCAACGGTGTCTCTTTGTTCGATTTACAATCGGGGGCACCCTTCGACGCGGGCATCCCCGGTCCGGTGGTTGGCTACGCTCACGTGGAGAGTGACACCGTCATGAATGACTTCTGGCTGGATGGAAAGAATCTCTATCTCAGCTCCTACGGCGATCCGGCTCAGATCCTGTGCAGCGCCCAGCCGACCGAACGCTCCAGTCTCATCCTGGATCCGGGTGGGGACGTGTATTGGCTGGAAGCCGGCAACGGTCGCTCGGAGCTTTGGCGGTACGATTCGGTCGCGAAGCAACGCAAGCTCGCCTGGGCAACACAGGAAGCGTGCTATGCCATGGGTTCGCTGATCCTGCCGTCGCGATCGAAGTAGCTGGACGTCGCGCGGACGTCGCGCAGTCGCTAAGGCGGGCGCACGTCGAGAAACATAGAGCCCTCACTTCCGCTACTCTTAACGGTAAATGGGACTCAATTCTTACAGGACATTCGACTGAGGCATGTTCCCCTTGGTTACAGCAGAGGGCGGCAAAAGCCAGCACGTCCTGAAATGGGCGCTATACCTGTTTGAAGGGTCCGAGCTTGCGCTCTTTATGATTTCAGCGTGCGTCTTCTCCGTCCTTCTCTTTCACCCCTCTTTTCCTGTCGCCCATCTGATCCCGAGCGCCCTCTGTCGCCGAGCTCTGATGGGAGCCGCCATGGGTGTCACTGCAATTCTGATTATTCGCTCGCCCATGGGAAAGCGCTCCGGAGCACACTTCAACCCCGCCATCACCCTGACGTATCTGCGTTTGGGAAAGATCTCCCTCCAGGACGCAACGTTCTATATGCTGTTTCAATTCGTCGGCGGCATCGCCGGCGTCGGTATCTCCTCATTGGTGCTGGGCAGGAGCCTCGCCGCTCCACCGATCGACTACGCCGTGACAGTACCGGGCCGCTTCGGCGTTCCGGGGGCATTCGGGGCGGAGTTCTTTATGGCAACGCTCCTGATGGGAGTCGTGCTCTGGATCTCCAATCGGCCGTCCATCGCTCCCTACACAAGCTTGTTGGTCGGTTTGCTTATCGCACTCTACATCCTCTTCTTTGCTCCCATCTCCGGATTCAGCATCAATCCGGCGCGCACCACGGGATCAGCCGTCTTTGCACACGTTTGGACCGCCGCGTGGCTGTACTTTGTCGCTCCCTTGCTGGGGATGTTGTCTGCAGCCGAGTTGTATCTGCGGGTTTACGGGGCCGCTGGCGTACTCTGCGCCAAGCTGCACCCCGATCCTCGCTATCCCTGCCCTTTCCTCTGTCACTTTCCGCTTCATCACCATCCCGGTACCGCGGACCTCTCCACAGCCGAGAGCTCAGGTTCAACTCTCTAGAGCAGCTTCAGATGCTGGCCGCCGTTTCGATTCACCGTTTGCCACAGGGCAGCTTGCACGCATCCAAGAACCATGGCTGCAGACTACGACGCAATTGTGATCGGCACCGGCGCAGGAGGTGGAACGCTTGCACTTCATCTCGCCCGCGCCGGCAAGAAGATTCTGGTTCTCGAGCGGGGTCCTTTCATGCCCCAGGAAAAGCTCAACTGGGATACCTCCGCCGTCTTCCTCGATAACCGTTACCACACAAAAGAAACCTGGCAGGATAAGGACGGCAAGGACCTACATCCACAGCAGTCCTACTTTGTAGGCGGACAGACCAAGGTCTACGGTGCCGCCTTGTTTCGCATGCGGGCCGAAGACTTCGGCGTCATCCACCACAAGGGAGGCATCTCCCCGGGGTGGCCGATCTCGTACGCAGACATGGAGCCTTTCTACACCCAAGCTGAAGAGCTCTTCCATGTGCACGGCGATCTGGGCTCGGCGCCACCCGTACCCGGGGGATATGGCTCCTCCTATGATCCTAGCGAGCCCTTCCATTCAAAGAAGTACCCGTTTCCGCCGCTGCCTAACGAACCCCGGATGAATTCGATCGAGAAGGATGTCCGCAAGCTGGGCATTCATACCTTTCCCATGCCGCTGGGCTTGAAGCGGAACGAAGCCGACCCGCTTGCCTCGAAGTGCATTCGCTGCGATACCTGCGACGGGTATCCGTGCCTTCTTCACGCCAAATCGGACGCCGATATCAACTGTATCCGGCAGATCATGCACCTGCCCAATGTCACCCTGATGACAAACTCCCGGGTTACGAGGCTGCTGACAAACAGCACTGGCACGGCAGTCACGGCGGTCGAGGTCATTCACTCCGGACCGGGTACATCCTACGTCGTGGGATCGGAACCCTCGCAATCCACGGCTCCTCCTTCGACGGGCGGTAAGACGGTCACCTATACTGCAGGCTTCTTCGCCGTCTGTGCGGGCGCTATCAACTCCGCCGTCATCCTGCTTGCGTCTGCCACCGACAAGCATCCGAACGGACTCGCCAATCGCTCCGATCAGGTCGGGCGCAACTTCATGTATCACCAGGCGGATGCCCTGCTCGCGATCACGACTGATCGCAATGAGGACACCTATACAAAGACCTGGGGCACGAATGACTTCTATATCAAAGATTCGGACCCGACCTACCCTTATCCGCTTGGCCAAATCCAACCTTTGGGCAGCTTTCATTTCGAGATGATGAAGGATCAGGCACCTCCCCTTACTCCTTCTCTTATTCTCGAAGGCATGAAGCACCATGCGGTCCCATGGTGGCTCACAACGGAAGATCTGCCGGACCCTGAGAACCGAGTCACACTGCATAATGCCACTCCCCTGTTCACGGAGAGTCAGCAGCCCGGAGTAGGAGGCCCCCATCCATCCGGCGATACGGGGCGCACCAATGAGTCTGAAACCATCACCGAAGCGGCACCAAAACGCATACAGATCTCCTACACCCCTAACAATGTGGAGTCGTTCGATCGCCTCAAGGATCGTTGGGTGGATACGCTCAAGAAAGCAGGCCACGCCACTACGTCGCTTCCCCTGCATGCTTACTTCAAAAAGCGAATTCCCATTGAAGGCGTGGGCCATCAGAACGGCACCTGCCGTATGGGGACAGATCCGCTCTCAAGTGTTCTTGACACCAACTGCAAAGCTCATGATTTAGACAATCTGTACGTAGTCGATGCTTCCTTCTTCGTTTCAGCAGCGGCCGTCAACCCATCGCTGACCATCATCGCGAATGCCATACGGGTCTCTGATCACCTGCTGTCTGAGCGTTTTGGTTAGTGCGAGGGACAGTGCTCTTCGAGGAGATGAGCGCTACATTAACCCGTAAAAGGCTTCAGCGGCTCTAATTTCACGGTAAACCCTGGCCGATAGCTTTCGGCTTTGACGCAGCATGTCAGAGTGATAATACGCTGCTTTCAGTTCTGAGTGTCTCCCGCCAGGCCTGAATCAGCTCTTTGTAGGCGTGCCCGACAGGGTTGACGTTGCGGTCCAGATCGCAAAGGCCCAGTGGATTTATAGTTCCATTATTCTCGCGTAATCCGGTATCCCAATCTACCTGGTCCTGCAGGCTATACCAGGTAAACCCCACAATCGGGACGCCATCCTGCTTGAGCCGATGCACATTCGCCCACTCCTTGCGGAGCCATTTTACTGGGTCCTCTCCGCCAAGGCTGTTGGTCTCGGTATGCATCACCGGTAGCCGATACCGCGCGAAATACTGGTGCGTGATTGGGTAGTAGCCGAAGATCTCACCAGACAAGGATAGTGTTCCGTCGCTGCCGACCAGGTTTTCGTTCGTGGCGTAGTAGTCGTTCCCCATGACGCACCGGTTCCTGACCTCATGCTGCAAAAACCAGTGGTACTCGTCGCGAGTCATTCCGTTGTCCAGGAGGTACTCGTAGATGGTTGCATTGACGTGGTGGCCATAAGTGAGGTCGAGAGACAGGAAGCGCTTCTCATTAAATCTGCGGGCGAAATCCTGGCAGTCTGGGGCTTCGGGGTGGAAGTATTGAGTGGACTCGCTCTGAATGAAGATCGCGTCTGGCGTTTCTTTGAGGATGGCATGCATCGCCAGCATATTGGCCTGGCAAAGATGCTTGAGAGCAGTTACAAACGCACGGTCGCTCTTGAGCCGCTCATTCCACCAGCCAAACTGGGCGGAGAACGTGGCGGCTATGAAGATCTCGTTCACCGGTGTGTAGAAGCGCACCCAGGGAAAACGCCGCGCGAACGTCTGCGCGTACTCCGCAAACAGGAGGGGCCAGTCGGGGTTTTGAAAGTCGCCTATCCAATCCGGAACTCCGAAATGACAGAGGTCGACAATCGGGGTTACGTGCTGCTGACGAAGCGCTTGAAAGGTCTCATCCGTAAAGGTCCAATCGTACTGTCCGGGACCACGATGGACTGAGAAATAAGGTGGCCCGTAGCGAAGGTACTCGATCCCGAGATCCTCGAGCCTGCGGAAGTCCTCTCGCCAGCGATCATAGTGTTTGGTTTTGGCGAACTCATCCTGGCGGATCCTCTTGCCCTGCCATTCGATCGTTGGATAGCTGTTCTCAATTCCTGTGGCAAAGATGAATTCGGCCATAATCTACATCACGCCCTTAAGGAAGAATATCGAGACGACCGCCGTCCACTACCAACGTTGTTCCAGTGATAAAGCGTGCCTCGGGAGCTGCCAAAAAGCAGATCGCCGCCGCAATATCTTCCGGCTTGCCTATCGCTCCCTCTACCTTCTCGACGCCGCTTTTGATATTTGGATTATCCCAAAGCATCGGTGTATCGACTGCTCCCGGAGCAACGCAGTTGATACGTATCTTCTTTGTTGCAATCTCCTCGCTGAATCCCCGAGTAAACGCCTCAATGCCTCCCTTCGAAGTCGCGTAGGGTACAACGTTTTTGGTGGTCTCATGAGCGTGAACCGAGCTCAGGTTCACAATCGCGCTTCCAGGTGGCATGTGGGGAACGGCGTACTTGCAGAAAAGGAATACGGAACGCAGATTGACATTGAGAACCTTGTCCCAGTGATCATCGGGCAAATCGACGACCGGCTTGAACGTCATCATGGCGGCATCGTTGACGAGAACATCGATTTTCTTCCATTTATTGAGAGCCGCTTTGACCGCCGCCTGGATTTCCGCCGGATTCCCGACATCGCACTTGACGAAGATAGCGTCGCCTTTGGCGTCGACGATCTCCCGCACGGTCTGCTGCCCGTGCTGCTCGTTTAGGTCGATCACCTCCACCCGACCGCCTTCGTGAGCAAACTGCTTTGCAGTCGCTTTTCCAATTCCGGAACCAGCTCCGGTCACCAAGCACACTTTGTCAGCGAAACGCATGTTTGCCCCATATCCTTCACCGGCGGACCGGAGGACTCTTTGAACGGCGTCCTGAACTATCGTCAACGTGAACGCCTAGATCGTTGCCGCTCTTCTCGGCGGTAACGACTGCTCAACGGTCATAAGATGCTAAACGTGTCCCTGAAACTTGCGGGAGCCGAAAGTATGTGGTGTGTCGTTCTGGATGCTGGATCCGGCGCACGTTGGGGGGCTAGGTGCCTTTGGGCACCTCTTTGCACCAGCTGTCTGGAGGGCGAGGGTTGCGCGGGCTAGAGGATGCTGGTCGTGTCGCGATGCTCAGAGGTGAAGACGCGATCGCTCTGGGTGACGAGGTAGTCGGCGGTACGGGCGGCCAAGGCCTGCATTGTCAAGCCCGGCTGGAGGCACTCTGGGTGAACAGAGTACCAGCGAACGCGCTGCTGGCGAAGCTCTTTGAGGTCATGGAAGCCATTCTCAAGCTCCCGCCTTCGCTGTTGTTCTGCTCCCTTTGCGATGGTTTTTGAGGTGGACTTCGAAGATTCGCAGATCAATCGGCCAGCGAAATAAAACTTGTACTACCAGATCCCATCTCTCTTATAGGCCGCCATGGTACCTCCGCATCTCGGTGTGGCGCGCCCGACTCTGACGCGAGTGGAGATTGGAGCAGGATCCGGTCAAGGCGCATCGACAGCTAAAAGCGATCGTGGGATTTGGGATTCAAACGGGCTACGGTGGGGAGCGTCAACTGGGCTCGGCTGCTATGGGTATAGCACCTGTTTTCAAAGAGTGTGTGTACAAATATGGGTACAGTGGACCCATACTCTAGGTTTCTACCCACTCTTTATTTCCTTAAGTTCCTGATTTATTGGCTCCTGAGGTAGGACTCGAACCTACAACCCTTCGGTTAACAGCCGAATGCTCTGCCATTGAGCTACTCAGGAGTGTGCTGAAGCGAGAGTCGCAAATGCGTCGCGCTCCTTCATTTATAGCAAATACCATAACGAGGGTCAAAGCTGCCGCAGCATGGGCGAGTGCTGCGGGCGTTATCATGCGAAAGCAAGCTCGAAAGGATAGCTCCATACCACGCATCACACGACTCAAGCGCGACGAAGTTCTTCCGGGTGCCGTTGCAATCTTCGACCGATACTTGCGCGACCGGGGCAATGTCCCGAACATGTTCCGCACCATGGCTCACCGGCCGGAGATCTTCGAGACGATCATTGCCCACATGGAAGCCGTGCTCAACATAGGCACCCTTCCCAAGGGCCCTGAAGGAGCTTGTGATCGTGCGCACCTCGCAGCTCAACCAAACTACCTATTGCCTGGCGTCGCATACTGCGATTGCGCGAAAGCTGGGGTGGACCGACGCGCAACTAAACGCACTGCACGATGTCTCGGCGACGTCGGAGTTTACGGAACGGGAGATGCGGCCATTCGTCTCGCCGAGGTCATGACTCTCGATGCCCACCGCTACGGCGAAGCGGAGTTTACCCGCCTGCGCAGCTTTTACACTGAGGGCGAGATCGTCGAACTGCTGGCGGCCATCGGCTTGTTCAATTATTTCAACCGGCTCAACGATCTGCTCCAGATGGAACCTACCCAGCCGGCAGGTGCGGAGGAGCTCGCGATGGCAGGTATCGAAGCTCCTGCCTCGGTTTAGCGGACCGGCGACTCAGGGAAAGAGCAGCACGGCAATGTTGTACGCCGTGAATGGCGTCTTGCGATCCACCGAGCAGGCGCCGATCGCCGCCTCGCGATACTTGCCGGAGTTGAGGCGCGCTTTCAGTTGACTCGGAATCTTGTCCAAGCTGTCCGCGGTGTAGCGCACGATGTAACGGGGTTGCCGCGGGCCTGCATATCCAGTGCTCATCGTGCAAGTTTCGCGTGCGGCGCCGAGGCTCTCGGTGACCTGCAGGCCGGATTGCGCGATCACGTTGGCAACGCTGTGCTCCTGCTGGGTCAGACTTAGTGTTTCGATCGTGTTCGCAAAATCCTCGACGGCGTAGAGCTCGTCGTCGCGTGTAATTACGGCTATGCCGATAGAGTCGACATGCGGATCCAGCAGGTTTGCGCGGTGTCCGGGAGAATTCATCCAGAGATCGTGGATAATCACCGAGGTCGGGGCTTCGCCTACGTTTTCCGTGATCAGGCTGAAGTGGGCGCCAGCCTTGGCTCCGCGCTCGGCGAGTTCGGGTTCGTCATCGAATTGATGGGAGATGTCCTGGTGGGCAGCCATTTGTTGGGCGTGGTAGACGCTGGCTGCGGTGAGCACGGGGTCGAGGTGAACGGGGCCGAGACCCTGGTTGGCGCGCTCCTGGTTGGCTGCGGCGAGCAGGAATTGCTCGGATACGCTGAGCTTGGCTTCTAGTCGCTGGGCTTCTAATGGCTGGGCGTGCAGGGCGGCTGCGGAAAAGAGCGCAAACGCGGCAAGAGAAAAGGTTCTGGTCAAGAAATGCAAGGCTCTGGCTCCGTGTTTGGGCGACGGCTGCATGGGTGCGATTCTAGGTACCCCCCAACGGCGGGGGGATAGCACTTTCGGGGAAGGTGTGAATTCTCTTAGGTGTGTATCGGCGGATTGGGGATTTTTAATCAGGATTGCGTAGAAAAAAGTCGCTGGGGGTGGGGGGAGGCGGAAAAGAGGGGTTTCTGGGGGAATTGCGGTGTTTTTGTGCGCGAATTAGGTGTCAAAATGCGACATTTCGTGCGTTTAAACGCGCTTTTAAGCCACTTGTTTTTCCACAGGCGGGGAGTACGCCACCTTTTCGAACTTTATTTTCTGGTCTGGGCCGGGAGGGCTGGAGGAGCTTTATGGCGGGGAGAGATCCACGATCGAGGCTTCGAGGGGGACGTCGTCCCCCTCGGGGAGGGTGAGCAGTGCCAGGGTCACGGGCAGGGAGAAACGTCTGGGGCCGGCGCTTCCCGGGTTGAGGTAGAGAACTCCCTGGCGGCTATCGATGGAGGCTCTGTGGGAGTGGCCGCTGATGACTACCGAGACCCCGGCGGCGTCAGGTTTGATATCGAGATCGTGGATGGAGTGAACGAGGTAGAGGAGCTTGCCGCCGAGCTCGACCGCGTCGGTGGCGGGCAATTCGGCGCAGCGTCCTGCGAGGTCTATGTTGCCTCGGATCGCGGACACAGGGGCAAGGGCCTCGAGGGCTTCGAGGATGGCGTAGTTGCCTACGTCGCCGGCGTGGAGGATGTGCTCTACCCTGGCGTCTCTGAGGGCGGCGACGGCCTGGGGGCGGAGCAGGCCGTGGGTGTCCGAGATGACGCCGATCAACATGTGCGATGGCTCCTGTGGTGCGCTGCTCCTGTGTTGATGGTGGGAAGGGCATCAGCAGATCCCCTGCGGGGATGACAACAGAGAGGCAAATGCAGGTCCTTCGACTGCGCCGCTCGCGATGAGACTGCGAGAGGCTTCGCTCAGGATGACACTTAGTTTTGGATCAAAAGGCAAGGTACGGCAAGAACAACGACAACAGCAGATCCCCTGCGGGGATGACAAACAGAGAGGCAAATGCAGGTCCTTCGACTGCGCCTCTCGCGATGAGACTGCGAGAGGCTTCGCTCAGGATGACACTTTAGTTTTGGATCAGTTGCGTGGGAGTCAGGCTAGTTTCAGGCTTTGGAGTGTCGCGTGGCTCTGACTTTGGTTGGGGTCATGACTGCGGTCGGGGTCGATCTGCAGTTCGAGCGTGGTGATGCCTTCGAGTTCGACGTTGTAGTCTTCGAGCTCTTCGGTGGAACCGGTAGGGCTGAAGCTCCACTGCTGGCGAACGATCTCTCGCAGGTCTTTGCCCTGGCCGGCGAGAAGGACGAACTCCTGCGAGCGTGCGGTGGAAGGGTCGACGAAGTGGAGTTGGATGCGGCGGATATTGAAGGGCTCGTCGAAGTGCATACGGATGACCTGCGGGCCGGGGGTCGCGGCGCGCCAGCCCGAGGTGGAGGTCTTGCCGAGGGCGTGCTCGATGGGGAATTCGACGTCTTCCGAGGTGATCTCGACGCGGGCGATGCGCTCGAGGTCGCGCCATATTTCGAGCTTTGCCGCGTTGGTTGCGGGGGTGGGGGAAACGATACTCTTGCGCACGGTTTGCCTGCTTTCGGTTAAGGGCAAGGATAGCTGAAATGAAGGAGGGAGGCGTTTGTATCGGTGGAACGTTTGGCGTCATGCGTGGGCAGATGCTGACGGTTTGATGCGGTGAGGATGGTTCAAGCTTGCGGGATTGTCTGCTTTTGCTTGGAGGGATCGACAGAAGAACAGACAAGGACAAAAGCTGGCGGGGAGGGGGTGTCGGTTTCCCACCTTAGGCAAAAAAACGCGCCGAAGATGGGGCACCCAGGGGTTTGCGTTAGGGAGAGTGCGGGGATGGTGGGTTTGTTCGCTTCGCCTGCGAAGGGTGGAGAGAAGAAGAAGCGAGGGCGGAAGCTGGTGGGGAGAGGTGTCGCACGGATGGTGGGTTTGTCTGCTTTCGCCTGCGAAGGGTGGAGAGAAGAAGAAGCAAGGGCAGAAGCTGGTGGGGAGAGGGTGTCGGTTTCCCGCCTTAGGCGCGAAAGGCGCGCCGAAGATGGGGCACCGCGGTTATCTAAGATAGGGATGAGAGGGCAAGTGATGATGCGATGGTTTGGTTTGCAGAAGTCATCGCGAACACAACGGTGCTGCGGCCGCGGTTGTTAGAGGCCGGCGGAGAGTCGGGTGCGGGGGTCGAGGATGTCGCGCAGGGCGTCGCCGATGAAGTTGAAGGAGAGCACTGCGAGCATGACGGCCATGGCGGGAAAGAAGACCAGGTGGGGGGCGTCGAAGAGGTGGGAGCGGGCGTCGTTGAGCATCGAACCCCAACTGGCGGCGGGGGGTGGGACGCCGAGTCCAAGGAAGCTGAGTGTGGCTTCGGCGAGAACGGCACCGGCCATACCGATCGCTGCCTGGACGATGAGGGGCTGGAGGATGTTGGGCAGGATGTGGCGGGTGATGATGCGGAGGTCGCTGCCTCCGAGGGCGCGGGCGGCTTCGACGAATTCGCGCTGCCGGACGGCCATGACCTGGGCGCGGACCAGGCGCGCGTAGCCGACCCAGCCCGAGATGGCCAGGGCGAGAATGACGTTGCCCAATCCTGGCCCCGTAAAGGCGACAAAGGCGATGGCGAGCAGGATGCCCGGAAGCGCGAGAAAGGCGTTGGTGACGTAGATGTTGATGATGGTGTCGGGCCATCCTCCGTAGAAGCCTGCGATGCAGCCGGCGACGAGGCCGAGAGCGAGCGAGAGGCCGACGACGCTGACGGCGACGATCAGAGAGATGCGGGCGCCGAAGAGTGTGCGCGAAAGGATGTCGCGGCCGAGCTCGTCGGTGCCGAACCAGTGGGCGGCTGAAGGGGGCATGAGGCGGCCGGTGAGATCGAGCTGGGCGGGGTCCTGCGGGGCGAGCCAGGGGGCGAAGAGGGCGCAGAGGATAAAGGCCGCCAGCAGCAGGAGGCCGATGGCGGCGAGGGGTTGCTGGCGGATGGCCTGGGTGATGGGTTTGTCGGTGGCGGCCACGTTTCGATGCTACATCGGGATTTGGAGTAGAGGTCGCGCTTGACTGTGATGGCGGGCTGGGAATTTGGGGGTTTGTCGGTGGCTGGTGTGTGGTTTGCCCGCTGTTGGCGTGTGCCGGTGGGCGTGGGTCTGCCGGTGTGCTTTGGAAAGAGGTGGGCGGGAGGTGAATGCAATGCAACAGCAGATTTTCCTTGCGGGGAATGACAAGGGAGTACAGGCAAATGCAGGTCCTTCGGCTGCGGCTCAGGATGACACTTTCTTTTGGGGGAAGGGACTTGTATTGGGTCGAGGTGTTTGTTTTGGGTTAGAAGGTAAGTGATGGGAAGAAGAACGACAGGAGCGGATTCGCTGCGGGGATGAGAACCAGAAAGCAAAAGCAAAAGGCAAATGCAGGTCCTTCGGCTGCGGCTCTCGCGATGAGACTGGGAGAGCCTTCGCTCAGGATGACACTTTGTTTGGGTGAAGGTACTTGTATTGGTGGAGGTACTTGTATTGGGTGGAGGCATTTGTTTTGGATTAGAAGGTAAGTGATGGGAAGAAGAACGACAGGAGCGGATTCGCTGCCGGGATGACAACCAGAATGCAAAGGCCAAAGGCAAATGCAGGTCCTTCGGCTGCGGCTCTCGCGATGAGACTGCGAGAGCCTTCGCTCAGGATGACACTTTCTTTGGGTGAAGGTACTTGTATTGGTGAAGGTGTTTGTTTTGGGTGAAGGTATTTTCGGGTTAGGAGGTAAGTGATGGGATGAAGAACGACAGGAGCGGATTCGCTGCGGGGATGAGAACCAGAAAGCAAAAGCAAAAAGCAAATGCAGGTCCTTCGACTGCGCCTCTCGCGATGAAACTGCGAGAGGCTTCGCTCAGGATGACACCTCATTTGGGGTGAAAGAATGCAGGGTGAAGGAAAACGGGTGAAACGGGAGGAACGGCAAGAACAACGACAGAAGCGGATTCGCTGCGGGGATGAGAACCAAGGAGCGAGAGCGAAAAGCAAATGCAGGTCTTCGGCTGCGGCTCTCGCGATAGGACGGCGAAAGGCGCAGGTCAGGATGACACGGTTGGTTTTTGGGGCGGGTTTAGCGCGGGCTGGCCGGGAAGGGCAGGAAGATGGTGAAGACGGTTCCGTGGTGGTCGGGGTGCTGGCTGCTGCGGAAGCGCATGTGCCCGTGATGTCGTCCGACGATCTCCTGGCTGATCCAAAGGCCGAGGCCGGTGCCTCCGATGTCCTTGGTGGTGTAGAAGGGTTCGAGCGCGCGTGCGGCGGTCTGGGGGGACATGCCCGGGCCGCTGTCGGCGACGGTGAAGACGATGCCTTGCTTTCCTGTCCTGGTGTCGGTGGCTTCGCGACAACGCAGCTGAAGGCGTCCGGGGTTCGGCGATATCGCGTCGATCGCGTTGCCGACGAGATTCGAGAGCACCTGGCGAATTTCGCCTTCAAAGCAAAGAACCGGCCGGTTGCCGCGTTTGCTGCGAGTGACCTCGATCTGATGGTTGCTGAGCTTTCCCTGGTAGATGAGGGTGACGCTATCGAAGAGGTCTTCGGGGTGGACTGATGTGGGACTGGAGGACTGTTTGTGAAACCGGAGGGTCTGGTTGGCGATGGCTGAGACGCGTCGCAGTTCGCGTTCGGCGAGATCGAGGTAGCTGCGGGTCTCGGTCTCCTCGTCGCTGTTTCGCGCGAGGTAGAGCAGGTTGGTCACGGACTCGAGCGGGTTGTTGATTTCGTGGGCGATGGAGGAGGCGAGGCGTCCGACGGCGGCCAGTTTTTCGCTTTGCATAAGGGCGGCGGTGGCGAGGCGCTGCTCGGTGATGTCGCGAAAGAAGATGATGATGCCGGCGGCGGTGGGACGGACGAGGGCCTGGAACCAGCGGTTGAGAGGTTCTGGATAGAAGGCTTCGAAGTCGGCGGGGACATCATGTTCCATGGCCCGGGTGTAGTGTTCGACGAAAGGCGAGCCCTGGTAGACGGCGTCGGGGAAGACCCGCCAGAAGTTTTTTCCGGCAAGCTGCCCGCTGGGAGCGAGGATTGCTTCGGCACGCGCATTGAGGTAGGTGACGTTCCATTCGCGGTCGAGGGCGATGACGCCGTCGGTGGTGACGTCGAGGACCTGTTCAAGCTGACGTTCGGCGAGTACGCGGCCGGTGGTGTCGCTGCAGGTGACGAGGGTGCCGCGAATGGCGCCGAGGTCGTCGCGGACAGGGCTGTAGCTGTAGGTCCAGTAGATATCGTCGAGTTTGCCGTTGCGGAAGATGGGGATGAGCTGGTCTTCGCTCCAGATGGATTTTCCGTGCTGCATGACGGTTTGGATCTGGGGAAAGATCAAGGGCCAGATCTCGGTCCAGCAGTCTGCGCCGCGCTGGCCGAGGGCGCTGGGGTGCTTGTCGCTTCCGAGGATCTTACTGTAGGCGTCGTTGTAGAACTGGATGAGGTCGTTGTCCCACCAGAGAAACATGGGATGGCAAGACTCGAGCAGGACGTTGACGATGGTGACCAGTGCTGGGGGCCACAGGTCGACGGGGCCGAGGGAGGTCTTGCTCCAGTCCATGGCCCGCGTCAGGTCGGCCATCTGGCCGGTGCCGAAGATGGGGCTGTGCTCGGGGTACGCAACGAATTGCGGATGTGTGTTGCTTCCGCGCGATCTCACGGTGAGGACGCTCCTCGAAGGCCCTGCGGATGGGCCCAACCTTGTACCCGCTGGGGGCCTGCGCCTATGGTAGGTATCCTACATAGAGTTTAGATGCTTCGGGCATAAAGGTTGGATACCGGGTGGCGGGGCCCTGGGGGTGAACGGATATACTGGAAAAACGGCTGGAGACGCTGCGTGCGTGTAGCGTACCCCGGTTCTACGCTGTGAAAGGCGTTCGGTAAAGCGAAGATCAAGAGAAAAAGGAGCCCTCCCGTGAGACTCAAAGGTGAAAAGGCGGTTGTTTGCGGCGCTGGTGGATTTATTGGTGGGCACCTGGTGGAAAGCCTGCTCGAGAATGGCGTGGAGGTGGTGCGCGCGGTCGACATCAAGCCTTTGGACGAGTGGTACCAGGTGTCGAAGGACGTGGAAAGCCTGTCGCTCGACCTGAAAGATAAAGACAGCTGCCTGAAGGCGGCTGAGGGCACGACGGTGGTGTTTCAACTGGCTGCGGATATGGGCGGAATGGGCTTTATCGAAAACAACAAGGCGTTGTGCATGCTGAGCGTGCTGACCAATACCCATATGTTGATGGCGGCTCGGGAAAAGGGAGTGGAGCGGTTTTTCTACTCATCGTCGGCGTGCGTTTACAACGGGGAGAAGCAGACCAATCCGGACGTGGTGGCGCTCAAGGAATCGGACGCGTACCCGGCGCTGCCGGAAGATGGGTATGGGTGGGAGAAGTTGTTTTCCGAGCGCATGTGCCGGCACTTTGAAGAGGACTACGGGCTGCAGGCGCGGGTGGCGCGGTATCACAATGTATATGGTCCGCTGGGGACTTGGACGGGAGGGCGCGAAAAGGCTCCCGCGGCCGTGTGCCGGAAGGTGATCGAGGCGAAACGGAGCGGCAAGCACGAGATCGAGATCTGGGGCGATGGCAAGCAGACGCGTTCGTTTATGTATATCGACGACTGCACCAAGGGGACCCAGATGATTACCGAAAGCGAGATTCATGAGCCTCTGAACCTGGGCTCGGATGAGTTGGTGACGATC
Source organism: Acidobacteriota bacterium (assembly GCA_030853485.1). GTDB lineage: Bacteria > Acidobacteriota > Terriglobia > Terriglobales > Acidobacteriaceae > Edaphobacter. The sequence goes on along the minus strand of JALYVA010000156.1, from coordinate 30,044 downwards.
AACCAGCTCGTGGACATTGCCGAGGAGATTGGCGGGGTGAAGCTGAAGCGGAACTACAACCTCGGCGCGCCTAAGGGCGTGAATGGGCGGAACAGCGACAATACGCTGATCCAGGAGAAGCTTGGGTGGGCGCCTTCGATTCGGCTGCGGGATGGCTTGGCGAAGACCTACGCCTGGATCGAAAGCGAGATGCTGGCCGGAGTGGCGAAGTAGATGGGTGCGACCGATTGGGGCTGGAGCGGCCGTGGGGAGTGAGGCGCGGCATCGAATTCTGGGCATAGATTTTTTTGGCGGCTCGGCGCAGGAGGCGATCGCGGTGATGCGGCAGGGCGGGCTGCTGGTCGTGCCGGCTGCGCCTGCGCTCAAGGATCTGGACCGCGATGCTGCGTATCGCGAGGCGCTGCTGGGGGCCGATCTGGCGATTACAGACTCGGCCTTCATGGTGCTGGTGTGGAATGCGCTGATCCGGAAGCGGCGCGGATCTGAGGCCATACGGAGACTGTCCGGGCTCGAGTATCTGCGGGAGCTTTTGCTGGAGCCGGACGTGCGACGCCCGGGAAATACGGTGTGGATCATGGCGAGTCCGGTGAGCGCGAGGAGAAATCTGGAGTGGCTGGCTGCGCAGGGGGTCGAGGTGCCGGAGCAGTGCGTGTATATGGCTCCGATGTATGGCAGTGGGGGGATTGACGATCCTCAGCTGCTGAAACTGCTGGAGAGCTTGCGGCCGCAGCATGTGATTGTGACTGTCGGCGGTGGAACGCAGGAGCGGCTGGGGCTGTACCTGAAGCAGAGACTTGGGTACCGCCCGGCGATTCATTGCATCGGCGCGGCGATTGCGTTTCTGAGCGGGGACCAGGTGCACATTCCGGTGTGGGCGGACAGATTCTATCTTGGGTGGCTGTTCCGGTCGGTGTCGGAGCCGCGGCGGTATGTGCCTCGATATTGGGCGGCACGAAAGCTGCTGGCTCTGATGATGCGGTATCGGGAGCGGCTGCCGGATCTGCGAGGCTGATCGGAAGGCCCAGAGCGCAGCGGCTACGCAGAACGCAGGGCGGGGCAGGCCTTTTCCGTGGCTCAGATTAGTTGCAGGCGAGGGTGGTCCAGACGGCGCCGGCTTGACTGTTGGATTTCGTGATGCTGAGGTCGACAAAGCTGCCTGCCGCGATGGTGATGCTGCCGGATTGGGTGCAGGAGCCGCCGTAGGACGCGGAGCAGGAGAGCGCGGTGTCGGTCATGGCGCCGGGAGTTCCCTGCCGAAGCGTGACGATGATGGGAGTGAAGCTGGTCTGGCGGGAGAAGACGTTGAGTTGGGTCGCAGTGCAGCCGGCGGGCAGCCAGGTCAGGATGGAATCGGACTCGGTGGCAAAGGAAGAGGCGTTCGCGTTGTTGACCGAATAGTAGGTGGAGTTGTAGGAAACAGCGTGATAGACCGAGGCGAACGGGATGCCGCTGGTGCCCGCGCCTCCTCCTCCGCCTCCTGTCCCGTTTGCACCGGCTGCGCCTTGCGGGATGGTGAAGTTGAGTACGGCCGCGGCGGCGGTTCCGGTGTTGGTGACGCTTGCCTGTGTGCCTGAGGCTCCGGTGGTGACAGTTCCAACGCTGACCGTGGCGGCGGTGCCTGACGGCCCGGTTGCGCCGGTGCTTCCGTTCCCTGCGAGGACGGCCCACTGTGCGGGAGAGATGTCGGGCTGCGCAGCATTGGAGGTGACCGTGGCCAGGAAGCTGGCGCCGGCATACTCGACGACATCATTGGCGTGGTAGGTCGGACCCGCACCCCAGGTGCCGCGGTAGGTGATGCCGACGGCTCCGGCCGGACCGGTGGGACCGGCTACACCTTGCGGCCCCTGTGACCCCTGCGGGCCTTGCGGTCCGGTCACACCGGAAGTGCCTGCTGTTCCGGCGCTGCCTTGCGCAGCGAGAAGGCTCCACGCGAAGGGGCTCTGGTCCGGCGAGTTGCCGCGATTGGAGGCAAGGGCAGAAATGTAACTCGAGCCGAGATAGGTGACGGCATCATTCAGGCCGTAGTTGGTGCTGGCGGTGTAGGCTCCGCGATAAACCAGGCCTGCGGGACCAGACGCGCCGGCCGGGCCTGCGGGTCCGGACAGGCCACTTGCGCCGGTCCCGCCAGCCGGGCCTTGCGGACCAGATGCGCCGGCTGGGCCCGGGGGACCGGAGGCGCCCTGCGGACCGGGATATCCAGTCGGGCCCTGCATGCCGGTTGCGCCGGTTGGGCCTGCGGGTCCCGCTGCGCCTGACTGGGCCAGCAGAGCCCAATAGGAGGGGCTGATGTCGGGTTGGCGGCCGGTGTTCGCAACCAGCGCGATGAAGCTGGACCCGGCGTAGCTGACGGCGCTGCCGACCGGGTACGGTGTCCCGATCAACCATCCGCCGGTGAAGCTGACGGGAGGGCCCTGGGGGCCTGTGGCGCCGGCAGCTCCCGTTGCCCCCGGGGAACCTGCGGGCCCGGTCGCGCCTGCTGCTCCTACCGGCCCGGCAGCTCCCTGTGCGGCGAGCAGCGCCCAGGCAGACGGGCTGGCGTCCGGAGTGTTTCCACGATTGCCCGCGACAAGAGAGATATAGGTGGAACCCGCGTAGCTGACTGCGTCGTGCAAGGCATAGTTGGTCGTGGAGGCATAGTTTCCCGTGTAGTTGGCAACGGGCGGACCTTGCGGCCCGGCTGGCCCGGCTGCTCCAGGAGTTCCGGCAGCGCCCTGCGTTCCGGGTGCCCCCGTGAGACCCTGCGGTCCGGCAGGTCCGGCGGCTCCTGTCGCACCTGCCGTTCCCGAGGCGAAGACGACCCAGGCAGAGGGGCTGGCGTCGGGTGTATTGCCGCGATTGCCGGCCAGGAGCGAAACATAACCGGCTCCGTTATAGGTGACGCCATCGGCGAGCGCGTAGTTGAGCGCAGACGAGTATGTGCCGCGAAAGGTCATGCCGACCGGTCCGGCGGGCCCGGCAGGACCCATAGGACCGCTGAGGCCTTGCGTCCCGGCGGCACCGGGAATGCCCTGGGCTCCGGACTGCCCGGCAATGCCCTGCGGACCTTGTGCGCCGGTCGATCCGGGAGGGCCAACCGAACCCGGCGGGCCTTGCGTTCCGGAGATACCCTGCGTTCCCTGTAGACCCTGGGGGCCGGTGTTTCCCTGTGGCGAAAGCACACCCCATTGCTGCGGGCTGAAGTCTGGCGTGTTGCCGTGGTTGGCGGGGAGAAGCGAGGTATAGCTTGCGCCCTGCCAAAGAACGACATCGCCGAGCGCGTAGTTCGAGGTAGATGCGTAGGCTCCGCGGTATACCAGTCCCGGCAGCCCGGGCAGGCCCTGCGCCCCGGTTGCTCCGATGGGTCCGGGCTGGCCGGCAGCACCTGGAGGTCCGATCAAGCCCTGCGGTCCGGTTGGCCCTTGCGGCCCCGCCGCTCCCGTAGAACCCACGCCAGCCGCGGCCAACAGACCCCAGTAACCGGTGGTGAGCCCGGGCGTATTTCCGTGGTTCCCGGCGTTCAACGAGACATAGCTTGAACCCTGGAAGGAGACGATGTCGCCAAGCGCATAGTTGCTCGCGGAGGCGTAGATCCCCTGGTAAGCGAGCGCTGCCCCTGAGCCTCCGCCGGGTCCCGAGGAGCCCGTTGCGCCCTGCGCCAGGACGCCCCACTGCCCGGGGCTCAGGCCGGGTGTATTTCCGTGATTGCTGGCGAGCAGGGAGACAAAGCTCGAACCCTGGAAGGTGGTGACGTCGCCGAGCCCGTAGTTCACGGTGGAACTATAGACTCCCTGGAAGTTGAGTCCCGATCCCCCGGAGATGCCCTGAGGCCCGGCTGGGCCGGAGGGACCCACTGGGCCGGATGGACCGGCAGGCCCTTGCGGTCCGACGGTTCCTCCCCCAGTGACCGTACCGGCCATCAGGGTGATGTCGAGCGTTGCGGCATGGCCGGTGAGATCGTTTTCTTTGCTGTCGAACTGCACGGCCGCGGTACCTGCGGTGAGCGCGACTCCATTATTGGTCGCTGGCGTGGCGATCCAGCCCTGCACAAGGGATGTGACGTCGACGGCCACGTAGGCATTTGCCTGGGTGACCTGCACGAGCTGAGTGGCCGCACCCAGCGCGGGCAGGGTGGCAAAGGTAACGCTGTATTCGCCCCAGGCGCCACTGACCGGCTGCACGCTGACCAGGCCTGCCGTATTCATGCGGTTGCAGAAGAGGCGCAGCGTGGCGCGTGTGACCTGGGAGGCGGTGACGCCGGTGGGAAGCGTGGTGAGGTCGAACTGAAGCAGCGTGGTGTAGCCCGCTCCGACATTCAGATTTGAAATCGCGCCGCTGTTGACGGAAGGAAGGGCGCTGTTCACGTGAGTATCTGCTACGAGCGTCGCCTCGGCTGCGTACGCCTGCGACCCAGCGGCCGCAAGCCCCACGCACAGCAGAACGATGCGACGTACCAGGACCATCCAGCTTCCTCAATCGAAACACGCGCCAAGGTTTTGACTCCCCGCCGTTCTTCCAAAAACGACCGGTGCACGGCAGCGTGTGCGATGCGGCAGCCTACAACGTGCTTTCTTTTGGGAGCTGCATGGGAACCACCTTCGTTTTTAGGCGAACCGTGGGCAAAATACAAGCATGTTGACGTACCACGGAAGTGTCACGTGGTTCGCGCAAAGATGTTTTGTGATGCCAATCAGACAAGCCGCGACAAAGGATCGGGCGGGGGCAAAGCGAGGCAGCGGGCGATCTTCCGCGCTCCCCTTCCGGGCAGCCAATCCCATATAGTGAAAGCAAGGAAAACCGGAGGCGCCGCCGAATTCATGTCCAGCAATCCTGCTCTCCAACCGAACCAGCCCGGGCATCTGCCGCTTGCGCAAAATCTTGTTAACCTGCCTCGCCTGATTACCGCCTTCTACAGCCTGCACCCGGATGCGTCGGTCCCGGCGCAGCGCGTTTCTTTCGGAACTTCGGGGCATCGCGGGAATGCTTTTGCGGCGGCTTTCAATGAAGATCATATCGCCGCCATGACGCAGGCCATCTGCGACTACCGTACTGCGGAAGGCACGCTCGGGCCGCTGTTTTTGGCCAAGGACACGCATGCTCTTTCGGAGCCGGCCTTCGCCGTCGCACTCGAGGTGCTTGCGGCGAATGATGTGGTCACGATGGTGGACGAGGATCTCGGCTATACGCCCACGCCCGTGCTGTCGCATGCGATTCTGACGCATAACCGGAACCTCAAGCTGCATCGCGCGGACGGCATTGTGATCACGCCGTCACACAATCCACCGGAAGATGGCGGGTTCAAGTACAACCCTCCCAACGGCGGCCCTGCCGATACCACCGCGACGAAGTGGATCGAGAACCGCGCGAATGAGATCATCGCTGGCGCTCTGGTGGCGGTAAAACGTATGCCGTACGGGCGGGCGCTCCAGGCTTCGACGACTCGCAGGCACGACTATATGACGGCGTATGTGGAGGACCTGGGCAGTGTGATCGACTTCGAGGTGCTACGCGGCAGCACGCTGAAGCTGGCGGTCGACCCACTGGGGGGTGCCGGCGTGGACTACTGGCCGCGCATCGCAGACAGGTATCAACTTTCGTTACAAATTCTGAATCGCAACGTGGATGCGACGTTCCGCTTTATGACATGCGACTGGGACGGCCGCATTCGCATGGATTGCTCGAGCCCGTTCGCGATGGCCTCGCTGATTGCGAATAAAGACAAGTACGACGTGGCCTTTGCGGCCGATACGGACCATGACCGGCATGGAATCGTGACGCGCAGTTCCGGGCTGCTGAACCCGAACCACTATCTTGCCGTGTGCATCCAGTATCTGTTTACGCATCGGCCGGAGTGGTCAGAGAAGGTGGGCATCGGCAAGACACTGGTTTCGTCGTCGATCATCGACCGCGTGGCGGGAGGGCTGAAGCGCTCTGTGCTTGAGGTGCCGGTCGGGTTCAAGTGGTTTGTCGACGGCCTGATGGATGGGACGTTGGGCTTCGTAGGAGAAGAGTCCGCCGGAGCGACGTTTCTTCGGCGCAATGGCGAGGTTTGGACGACCGACAAGGATGGACTGATTCCCGGGCTGCTTTCCGCCGAGATGACGGCGCGTACGGGAAAAGACCCAGGCCAGCTTTACACCGAATTGACGGCGAAGTACGGCGATCCGGTGTACGAACGGATCGATGCTGCTGCGACCAAAGAGCAGAAGGCGAAGCTCGGCAGACTCTCGCCGCAGCAGGTCACAGCGAAGGAGCTCGCGGGTGAACCGATCCGCGCGATCCTTACCGAAGCGCCAGGCAACCATGCGCCGATCGGCGGGTTGAAGGTGACCACCGAGAACGGCTGGTTTGCTGCGCGGCCGTCAGGCACGGAGGATGTTTACAAGATTTACGCGGAAAGTTTTCGAGGCGAGGATCACCTGAAGCAGATTCAGAGTGAGGCCAAGCAGCTTGTAGCTTCTGCCATCGCCTGACGAAATGGAGTGGGAGCGATGCCGTCGGCTTCGAACGCCGCCGGTGGAATCGCATCTAAAGTAGGACAAGAGGCACCGTCACAACCCTCTGCCTCCGGGAGAACGACGCTCATGCAGATTCAGATCAACAGCGATAAGAATATCCAGATGCATGCCAAACTCTCCGGCTTGATTGAAGCCGAAGTCCATCGCATTCTGAGCCGCTTTGAAGACCAGTTGACGCGGGTGGAAGTGCACGTCAGCGACGAAAACGGAGGCAAGACAGGGGCTGCGGATAAACGCTGCATTCTGGAGGCGCGTCCGCGGCATTATCCGCCGGTGACGGTGACGAGCGACGCAGACGATGTGCAGACTTCGGTGGCGACCGCTGCGGCGAAGATGCAGCGCCTGCTCGAGACTACGTTTGGGCGCCTGCATGACAAGAACCGCAACGAGACGCCGCGGATGGTGCCGGACGAAGTGGTTCCGCTTCCTGACGTGAGCTAGTGCGCGCAGACGTGGTTTGTTCGAAAACGTTTCGCCTGGGATTGCGCTGAGACCCTACAGGCGAACCCAGGCGAATTTTTCCGGCTTCGCATAGTCTGGAGACAAGCGAGAGAACGGACAACACCAACCCGCACCGGAGACGATAGCACGTGCCTTACCTTTTGAAGACGGAACCGGATAAGTACTCTTTCGACGACTTGCTGCGCGATGGTGGGACGACCTGGGACGGCATCGCCAATAACCAGGCTCTGCTTTACCTGCGCGGCATGAAGAAGGGCGAGAAGCTTGTGATTTATCACTCCAATGTGGGCAAGGCCGCAGTTGGCACGGCGAAGGTGGTATCGGTGGATGCGTCCGACCCGAAAGAGCCCAAGGTGAAGATCCGTGCGGTGAAACGGCTGAAGGTGGAGAAGACGCTTGATCTGATTCGCGGTGCCCCAGTGTTTCAGGACTCGATTCTCTTTCGGCAGTTTCGGCTTTCCGTGGTGCCGCTGACCGTGGAGCAGTATGAGTGGCTGATCCTGGGGTAGGGTCCGACAGGCCGGGTGTGGGTTCCGGCTGGTATCCTACCTGCTGCAAAACTTGAAGGAGTAAACAGGAATCCATGATCGACCTTAAAGGCAAAGTAGCCGTCGTGTTCGGCCTCGCGAATAAGCGCAGCATTGCGTGGGGCATCGCGCAGAAACTGTCCGAAGCCGGCGCGTCGCTGGCTATTTGCTATCAGAGCGAGCGGCTGCAACGGGATGCCGAAGCGCTCGCCGCCGAGCTGCCGGACGCGAAGACGTTTCGCTGCGATGTCTCGATCGATACCGATATCGATGCGGTGTTTGAAGAGTTGAAGACGGCGTATGGCAAGCTCGACATCCTGGTGCATTCGATCGGGTTTGCCCCGAATATCAAAAACGATGTGCTGCACACTACACGCGAGGACTTCCGTGTGGCGCATGATGTCAGTGCGTATTCGCTGATTGCGCTGGCGCGCGGGGCGGAGCCGTTGATGGCGGAGGGCGGCTCGATCCTGACGCTGACGTATTACGGTTCGACGAAGGTATTTCCCAACTACAACATCATGGGAGTGGCGAAGGCGGCGCTCGAGGCTGCGGTGCGGTATCTGGCCGCTGACCTGGGCGGGAAGAAAATCCGGGTGAACGCGATTTCCGCTGGGCCGATCAAGACGCTTGCCGCACGGGGCATCGGGGATTTTACGAAGATTCTGAATGCGGTCGAAGAGCGTGGACCCCTGCACCGGAACGTGGATGCGCTTGAAGTGGGCAATACCGCGCTTTTTCTTTCGAGCGACCTGGCCAGCGGCATTACGGGAGAGATCACGTTCGTCGATTGCGGATATAACATCACGGGCCTGTAAACAAGATCGCGAAAAAATTAGCATTTCGGAGGCATCAAGTATGTCAATCGCAGAGATTCTGCTTCAGGATTACGACACCGAAATCTCTAACACGCGGCGTACGCTGGAGCGCGTGCCGGAAGGTAAAAACGACTTCAAGTGTCATGAAAAATCCATGCCCATGGGCAAGCTCGCGATGCACTGCGCGAGAATGCCTCTGTTTGGTTACTACATACTGGAAGACGAAGGTATGGACCTGGCCGCTCCGAAGCGTCCGCATATCCCTCTGGTGTTCGAGTCGCGCGAGGCCGCGCTGGCCGGTCTGGACGAGAGCGCGGCACAGTGCCGGGCAGCCCTGGCGGCCGCCAGCGATGAACACATGCAGAAGATCTGGCCTTTCACCTGGGGCGAGCAGGTGATCTCGAAATCGACGCGCGCGCTGTGCTTTCGACAGATGTTCTTCAACCACATGGTGCATCACACCGCCCAGTTAGGCGTCTACCTGCGCCTGAACGATATTCCAGTTCCGTCCCTCTATGGGCCGTCCGCCGATGAGCCGTGGGGTTCGTGAACAAGCGCTTCCCCGCCCCGAGCGGCGAGTTCGCCTCAAGGAACGATTTGTTCCTGCCGCAATTGGACAACCCGTCCCGGAATAGTCGCGGCCTTCTCAGTGGTGTACCCGGATTACCTCACCTATTTTTCTGACTTGTCGAACGGCTTGTAGACGATGCCGTCCTTCATCACGAAGACGACGCGTGTAACGGCGGAGATATCTTTGACCGGATCTCCCTGCACCGCGATGATGTCGGCGTCGAAATCGGGCTTCAACTCTCCGATCTGTCCACCCCAGCCGAGCAGCTTCGCGCCGTTCAGTAGATCTGCCTGAAGCACGGCCACGGACGTCATCCCGTACTGCACCATAAGCTCAAACTCGCGCGCCTGGGTTCCGTGGGGGAACGGGCCTACGTCGCTGCCTACGGCCATGGGTACGCCCGCGGCAAGCTGCTTCTTGAACTCCCCTGCGTGAAAGGCAAGTTGTGCGCGCTGTTGTTCGGCTTCGGCAGGAGAGGCGGCGTGGGCGGCGAAGTATTCCGAGATGGTGAACGTCGGCACGGCGTAGATCTGTTTGGCCTTCATGGCCTGCATGGTTGCAGGGCTTAGCTGGTAGGCATGGTCGATCGAGACGACTCCGGCCGCGGCGGCGAACGATGCGCCGGGCTCGCCTGTGCAATGGACGGCGACGACACGTCCGGTGCGCGCAGCTTCCTGTACGGCGGCGGTGAGTTCTGCCTCGGTGTACTGGTAAGGCGTCTTGAAGGCTCCAGAGAGGTAGGTGTCTTCTCCGGTTTCGTAGATCTTGATGAAGTCGGCGCCGAGCTTGACCTGCTGACGAATGGTCTTCACGATCTCATCGGCGCTGTCGGCGTAGGTGGCGTTCGAGAGCACGTGCTGGTCGGGGTTGTAGCCGATGGCGTCCTCGTGGCCTCCGGTGATCGAGATCGCGTTTCCGCTGACGCGCATTCTGGGTCCGGGGATCGTACCGGATTCGATTGCGTTGCGCACCGCGGAATCGGCCGCTTGTGCGCCTTCGGTGCCCATGTCCCGTTCCGCGGTGAAGCCTGCCATCAGATCCGCCTTTGCAGCACCGGCAGCGACGAGGGTACGCTGCGGGACACTTTCCTGGACGGTCTGGAGGTCCTCGGCTCCGGGATGCAGAAAGAGGTGAACGTGTGCGTCGATCAGGCCGGGCATCAGGGTGGTGTCACCAAGATCGATCACCTCAGCGCCGGTGGGACGATCGACGTGCGCACCTGCGGCGATGATGCGGTTACCCTTCACCAGCACTTCGCCTGGAGTGACGTTTCTTCCACCGGCGACATCGAGCATTCTTGCCGCATGCAGAACGGTGGTGCGTTCCGGCCTGTCGGAGCGCTGTGCGATACAACATGCAGATGCGAACAATGCGAGGACACCGCAGGCGAGCGTTTTCATGGTGTCAGAAGCATATCCGAAACTGCTTCAAAGCTCACAACCGGGTCAGGTTCGGCGCACATCCTACTGCGAAGTAATGGTGAAATATCCGTACGAGGAGATGAGGACACAATGAAAGCTACCTGGAAGGAACACGAGGACAATAAAGCTCTCGATGCGAAAGAGCGGAACGATCTTCCCGCTTCTGTGTATGCGTTTCCTGATAAGCGCAAGGAGCCGCTTAGCAACGCGTCGCATGTTCGCAATGCGATTGCGCGCTTCGATCAGGTGAAGGATGTGACAGCCCAGGAACGCGAGCAGGCGTTTGCAAATATCAAGGCTGCTGCGAAACATTATGGCGTCGAGATGACGGAGACGCACTGGCAGGAACTGGGGAAGAAGCCGCACAGCAAGAACGCTGCACATTGAGCGACTCTTTCCCACCAGGAGACCTTGCTGCGTCTCCCACGGCTGAGCCTGAGTCATCGAGTCAGCGGCCAGAGAACTTGGCTCGTCCCTGAATCACAATGGATAAGAGGTTCGCCTCCGAGTTCTCGTCACTTGAGGAGTTACCCGGCTTTTTCGGTGAGTTCAGCCCAGCGTGAGTAGAGTTTGTCGGCGGCTTCCTGTGCGGCTTCCATTTCGGCGAGAGCGGCGGTGAGACGGGCTGCGTCGACGGCGACGGCGGGATCTTCGATCGATTCGCGTGCGTTTTGGAGGCGGTCTTCCGCGGCTTCGACTGCGGCTTCGATGCCGGAGAACTCGCGGGCTTCGAGGTAGGAGAGCTTTTTCTTGCCGGTGCCGTTGTTTGCGGCTGCGACGGGTGCGGAAGATTCGACGGCTTTGCCGGTAGCGCCGGGTGCGATAGCGTCTTCCACTTTGACGCCGCGCCATTGCTCCCACTGCGAGTAGTCGGAGAAACGCTCTGCGCCACCACGGCCGTCGAGACCGAGGACGATGGTAGAGACGCGGTCGAGCATGTAGCGGTCGTGGGTGACCAGGACGAGCGCGCCGGTGTATTCAAGCAGGCTGTCTTCAAGAATTTCCAACGTTGCAATGTCCAGGTCGTTAGTGGGTTCGTCGAGCAGCAGGAGGTCGGCGGGCTCGAGCATCAGTTTGGCGATGAGCACGCGGGCACGTTCGCCTCCGCTGAGCCGCTCGACGGGTTGGTTGAGTTGTTCGCTGGTGAAGAGAAACTTGGTGGCGTAGCTGGCGACGTGGACGACGCGGCCCTGGTAGACGACCGAGTCGGAGTCGGGTGCGAGGGCGCGGCGGAGGGTAACGCCTTCTTCGAGTTCGCGCATCTGGCTGAAGTAGACGATCTTGAGCGATGCGGCGCGTTTGAGGGTTCCCTCGGTGGGGGCAAGTTCGCCGGTGAGAAGGCGCAGCAAGGTCGTTTTGCCGCTGCCATTGGGGCCGACAAGGCCGACGCGCATGCCCGAGGTGATGAGGAAGTTCAGATTGTCGACGATCTTGCGGTCCCCGAGGACGACGCTTACCTCTTCGAGTTCAACGAGGCGTTTTGTCTGACGATCGGTGGCGGCAAAATCGATTCCGGCGCTTGCGGTCTGGACGCGCGAGTTGACCTCTTTGAGCTGGCCGATGAGGTCCTGGGCATTGTCGATGCGTGCCTTGGCCTTGGTGCTGCGGGCTTTGGGGCCTCGGCGCAGCCAGTCGACCTCGATCTTGACGCGATTCTTGAGCGCATCCTGAAGCTTGGACTGCGCTTCCATGTAGAGCTGTTTGCCTTCAATGAACTTCGAGTAAGTACCCTTGACCCGAAGCAGGCCATCGGCGTAAACGCGGTTGAGTTCGACGATTTCGGTGGCGACGTTCTCAAGAAAGTAGCGGTCGTGACTGACCATGACGCAGGCGAAGCTGCCTTCGTTGAGCAGCTCTTCGAGCCATGCGATGCCGGCGAGATCGAGGTGGTTGGTGGGCTCATCCAGCAGCAGCACGTCGGGATGGGTAACCACGGCTTCGGCTATGGCAAGACGTTTGCGCCAGCCTCCGGAGAGCTTAGCCGCAACTGCATTGAGATCGGGAAAGCCGGTGCGGCCGGAGGTTTCGCGGAGGCGGCCTTCGTGTTCGGCTTCGGCCACTTTGGCGCGGAGGAGGGCGGCTTCCAGGACGGCGCGTACGGTGATGCCGGGGGCGAAGCTGGATTCCTGCTGAACGTAGCCGACCTGCGCGCGTTTGCGAATGGCGACGTCGCCTGCATCGGCGTCTTCTTCACTGGCGAGTACCTTGAGCAGTGTGCTCTTTCCGGCACCGTTCGGGCCGATTAGGCCGATACGATCGCCGTCCGAGACGGTAAAAGAGATCTCGCGGAACAGAGGGGTTGCGCCGAAGGACTTGGTTAGACCCTGCGCATTTAAGATTGGTGGCATTTCTTCAGTTTACCCACTTCGGCACATCATGCGGTGTTTCGGCTTCGCCCTGAGCCTTCCGTTATGCGGCATGACGATACTCTGGATTTCTCTCAACGGGAGCGCCAAAGAAGGGGGAAACCCGTCACGAAGGGACCGCCTCACGCGCAGCGGGCCACGCCTACAGTCTGCAGCAATAGTTGGTGCCGTGTCAGTCGAGGTCGAACTCGCGCAAGGGGCGCTCGGTGAGCGGGGTCTCTTTGGCTTTTTTGACAGCTTCGGCGAATTTCTTCGCGAGCACATCATCTTTGTTTTTTTGTGCGTCGACGGACTGCTGGAAGATAGAGTCGCGGCGGGCATCGGCGTCGCGGAGCGCCTTCGCAGCTTCGCTGAAGTCTTCGAACATTTTCTTTTTAGGAGCGGAGGTGTGGGCGATGATGGCGCGAGTGACGGGGTCGATCTTGAGCAGGCCGCCGCAGTCCGGGCAGGTGACTTCGAATGGCTGATCGCTTAATCCCATGGTGTGCTCCCGCGGATTATTTTACGCGGTAGTGGCCTGCTTGTTTGGTGGCGAGGTAACTAAAGAGCGTCTCACTGCGCACGCTGACCTGATCTCAATATCGAGAGATGGGGCACATGTAACCCCTTTATATCGTCCGTCATTTAGTTCAGAGGCGGATGACGACATGGCCCGGGCATTGGTTCGAGGCAGCCTGGATGAGGCGGTCGATCAGAGGTTCGCCGTAGCGGGAAAGGAACCAGACGCCGGCGATGACTCGCTCCTGGGGGTGGCCGTTGGGAAAGACGTTGAGGGTGATCGCGTCCGCGTGTTTGCGCAGGCTCGCTTCCTTCTGGAGTTCGAAGGTGGCGGCCATACGACGCAGACGATTCATCTGATATTGCATCTTTGAGCTGGAGACCGTCGCCGCGCGGCCGAGGGTGGGGTCGATGCCGGAGAGGTATTGGGTGAGGGCATCGAGTTCAGGCTCAAGCGCGTTCCCTACAGCGGCGAGGCGACGTTTGAGCTCGATGGGCATCGCGCGTGCTCCTAGGCGCTGCGCGAGCGCTTCGGGCGTGGTCATGGCGTCGGGCAGTTGGACTTCATCCTTGTCCATGATTTTGGCGATGGCGGGTTCGATCAGGGTGGCGCTCAGGCGCGGCAGGACCGGGGTGATGCGGCCGAGGATAAACTGCGAAAGCAGCGAGGTCTGGGCGAAGTAGGCGATCTCGGAGGGGCCGCCAATGTAGGCCGCTGTCGGCAGAAGCGTGTCCTGGAAGACGGGACGGAGAAGCGCGTTGGGGCTGAGGCGCTCGGGGGTGCTGTCGAGGATAGCTAACAGCTCAGCCGAGGTGAAGGTGCGGCTTCCGGCCTTCCACTGGGGGTCACCTTCGGGAGAGAGACTGAATTTGAGAGCGACGCGCTCGCCAGTGGTTTCGTCGAGGAGGAAGAGGAGCGAGGAGTCATCAGAGACGAGCACCTGGGCGTGGTAGCCGGCTTGGACGAGTTCCTGGCTGCGGGCAAGAAGCTGCTGCCTGAGCTCCGCGGCGTGCTCGACAGCGGCGCGGAGAGTGGAGGCGCCAAGGGCATGAAATCCGCGCGTGGAGGCGTCCATCACGATGAGGCCCTGGTCGGCGAAGACCTTCGCGATGAAGCGGCCAAAGGCAAGGGCCAGGGTTGGGGGCTCGCCTTGTTGCGAGGTGTAACACTCGCGCAGCCATTCGGTGATGGACGTGTGCTCGAGGAGCTCCGCGGCATGATCCATGACCGCTTCAAAGCCGGATGCGAATTTGGGATGGAGCGAGACACCGCCCACCGGCAGCGCGCGAGCTACTTTCAGGTTGGCGTGAAGGGTTTCGACCGAGAATTTAGTCAGCAGCGAGACCTGGTCAACTTCGGCGAGGTCGTGATCTTCAGTGGCCATCCAGAAGATGGGGACGTGTGGGATGCCAGTGGCGGCGGAGGCCTCGCGCGCGCGGGCGATGGCGGTAGCGGCTTTTAGAAAGGTCAGCAGCGGGCCACCGAACAGGACAACCTGCTGGCCGGTAACGACAGCGCGGGCTCCGCTGCGCAGTTTGTCTATGTTGGCGATTGCGGCGGCTGAAGCGTGGAAGAGAGCAGCTTGTTCCTCGAGCAGGTCGGCGAGTGCGTTGGCGTGCTGCGGAGTTCTGGCGGCTTGCTCGCCGGAGGCTGTCCAGTGGATCGGAAGTTGGTTTTCTGCTTCAGAGCTGCTGCTGCGTGGCCGCCTGGCGCCTGAGGTGAAGGGCGCGGCTCCGTACCAGCGCCGGATGGAGGCGTCGCCGGGGGTGTCTGCCAACGCGAGGAAGTCGCGGTAAAGCGGGGAAACGTGTGGCAGAACCGTGATGGGAAAGCACTCTACACTCATTGCAGATGAGGACCTCTGGCCTATTGCTCGAGCGTAGGTGTGCTTGAGCGCGAGCCTGGATTTCTGTGCACCTGGTTGGATGCCCGAGTCCTAAGTGTAGATGCAGGATGATATTTTAGGCTTATGGCCGCTCCAATCAGGAAAACGAACGCACTGACATCTGTGAACACTCCAACCGCAAAGGCATCTGGCAAGGCTACGCCTGTGAAGAAGCCCACGGCTCGGACGCCGTCCGAGACGACGCCTGCGAACAAGAAGAAGCCGGCGAAAAAGTCCCGGCTGATCTCATCGAAGCTTGCGTACAAAGGTAAAGTTTTCTCGGTGTTCCAGGATGAGGTGGAGGAGCCGGGCGGACACAAGAATGTGCGTGAGGTGATTCGACATAGCGGGTCGGTGGTGATTCTGGCGGTGGATGAGACGAACAATCCGGCCGACCCGGAGATTATTTTTGAGCGACAGTATCGCCATGCAGCAGGGCAGATTCTGGTCGAACTTCCGGCGGGACGACTGGATCCTGGCGAGTCCCCGCTGGCAGGGGCGAAGCGCGAGATGATCGAAGAGACCGGATACCGGGCGAAGAAGTGGACGCTGCTGGCAAAGTACTTCGCCAGCCCTGGATTTCTGGGCGAGTGGATGCAGATTTATCTGGCAGAGGACATCCGGGCGGGTGAGGCTACGCCGGAAGAGGATGAAAACATCGAGGTGTTTCGGATGCCGCTTTCCGAGGCGATGGGTCTCGTCGCCGAGAACAAGATTCACGATGGCAAGACGCTGATTGGCCTGATGCTCTATGCGCACAAACGGCAGAGGGCCAACCTCCAATCTGGGAACACACGATAGCGTTCGAGAAAACGTTATGTCGCGCAGCCGACAATTAAACGCGCCTGGTACTTCCCGAGTTTCACAGGAGCAAAACGAGTGTGCGAAGGCGTCTTCCACTGGAATAACTCGCATGTCAACTTCTGCGTCACAGTCTGCATAAGCGGAGCTTCAAAGGATAAGTACAACGCCTGGCAAGACTCCGCTCAATACATCGCAAAAGACAAGGGAGTTACTCAAGTGGCCCAATATCGCGGAACGGTAAAGTGGTTCAACAATGCAAAAGGCTATGGCTTCCTGGGGCGTGATGGCGGCGCGGACGTGTTCGTCCATTACAGCTCGATTCAGCGCGACGGATACAAGAGCCTGAAGGAGGGCGACGAGGTAGAGTTCGACATTATTCAGGGCACGAAGGGTCCACAGGCGGATCAGGTCGCACGATTGAAAGAACTCGCATCCTGAGGAACGGCGGATGCGCAGAGGATGCTAAGTTAGTACGCTTCCCTCTTCTCGTGCGCACTCTGACGTTGGGAGTAGGATAGGATTTCTTTTGCGTCTCCCTGCGCGAGCGGAGGCGGCGTAGCATACCGGCTAGGTGGGCTGTATGCCCTTGCTCTGATCGCACGCAATGGACAACATTTCAATCTCACGATTGCTGGACGAAACGGCTGCTCTGCTGGAGATCGATGCGGCGGACCCGTTTCGTGTACGCTCTTACCGGCGGGCGGCCGAGGCCGTGGAGCAGCAAACCACACAATTGGCAACGCTTGCCGACGAGCCAAAGCAATTGACGGCAATACCTGGCATCGGCAAGGGTATGGCTGCGAACATCCTGGCGCTTCTGACGACCGGGACGATTCCGCTGCGTGAGGAGCTGCTGCAACGCTACAAGCCGACAATGCTGGAGCTTTTACGCTTGCCGGGCATGGGGCCCAAGACGGTGGCGCTGGTCTGGTCGGCGCTCGAGGTATGCGATCTCGATGGGCTTGAAGCTGCAGCGAAAGCAGGAAAACTTGCTTCTCTGCCGCGCATGGGCGAGAAGTTTACCGCGAAGCTGTTGAAGGGCATTGAAGATCACAGGAAGAACTCGAGCCGGTTCCGCATCGACAAGGCGCAGGGGTACGCCGAGACGATTCGCCGGCTCATCCTGGAGTTTCCAGGGATAGACGAGGTAACGCCGGCGGGGAGCTTGCGGCGGGGACGGGAGACGGTGGGTGATCTCGACCTGCTGGCGACCGGACCAGCCTGCGAGCCCGGGACGGTAAGCGCGGCGGTGGAATACGTGGCCGGCCTGCCTCTGATCGACAAACTTTTGGCAAAAGGCCAGAACAAGGTGAGCTTTACGCTCCGCAACAACCTGCAAGTGGATGTGCGGCTGCTGCCGCGAGCGAGCTACGGGGCGGCGATGCAGTACTTCACCGGAAGCAAGATGCACAATGTGGCATTGCGGCAGAGGGCCATCAAACGCGGCCTCACCCTAAGTGAATACGCGCTGTTGCGGCTGGAAGACAACGTGATTGTGGCGGCGGCGACCGAGG
The DNA here is from genome assembly GCA_030853485.1 of Acidobacteriota bacterium. GTDB lineage: Bacteria > Acidobacteriota > Terriglobia > Terriglobales > Acidobacteriaceae > Edaphobacter. The sequence goes on along the minus strand of JALYVA010000156.1, from coordinate 12,683 downwards.
AAGAAATCTATCGCGCACTCGAGTTGGATTACATCCCGCCGGAACTGCGGGAAAACTGCGGCGAACTGGAAGCCGCTGCAAGTCACACGCTGCCGACATTGATCACGCTTGCGGACATTCGCGGCGACCTGCACATGCATACCTCCGAGACCGATGGGCGGGATTCGATTCGCGACATGGCGGAGGCGGCGCTGGCGCGAGGGCATGCGTACATCGCGATTACCGACCACTCGAAGAACTTGGCCATGACCAACGGGATGGATGACGCCCGCGCGTTGGCGCATGTGAAGCGGATTCGCGAAGTGGATGCCCGGATGCAAGAGGAATATCCCGGCAGGATTCGAGTGTTGCCGGGAATCGAGGTGGACATTCTGGCGGATGGGTCGATTGATCTTGAAGACGACACGCTGGCGCAGATGGATGTGGTGGTGGCAAGCGTGCACAGCCACTTTGCGCAACCCATGGAGCAGATGACGGAACGTGTGCTGCGCGCCCTCGAAAACCCGCATGTACGGATACTCGGGCATCCAACGGGGCGCAAGGTGCTAAGTCGTGAGGCGTATGCCATCGATATCGACCGGGTGCTGCGGCGGGCGGCGGAGCTGGGTGTCGCGGTGGAGCACAATGCAAGCCCGGCCCGGGCAGATCTGAACGACCTCCATCTGCGGCTGGCAAAGCAGCACGGGTGCAGGATCGTGGTGGATACGGATGCGCACTCGACTGATGAACTCGACATGATGCGGCATGGGATTACGCAATTGCGGCGGGCGTGGCTCGCGAAGGAGGATGTTTTGAATACGGTTGCCTCAGCGGACGAATTGCTGCGAAGAATGCGGCCGAAACCTTAAGTCTGTTCGCGTGTGTGGGCTGCGGTAGGGACGGAGTTTCGTCCACAACATCGCAGTGCAATCCAATGGGCGAATGGGGAGCTAAAATCCTGGAATGGATATGCTTGCCGACAAAATAGCCGCTGATTTTCTGGATGTATCTTCCCGCAGGCTCGCGTTGATGACAGGGTTCCTGGAAGCGTGCCTGGGCAGGTTGAGCGAGGCACAGATCTGGGACCGAAATGGCGAGCATGAGAATGCGGTAGGTAACCTCGTGCTGCACCTGTGCGGCAATGCCCGGCAGTGGATACTGCATGGGGTAGGAGGGGCAGACGACGTTCGCCTCCGAGACGAGGAATTCAGCGCCAGGAAAGGCATCACAGGGGCAGAGCTGGTTGCGCTGTTTGCGCGAACGATGGCAGAGGTGAAGGAAGTCATTGCGGCGGTGCCGGCAGAGAGGCTTGTGGAGAGGATCACGCCGCAGGGACGGGATGTCAGCGTCCTCGAGGCGATCTACCAGGTAGTAGGCCATGTGCAGCAGCATGTCGGACAGATTATTTCGCTGACCAAGCAGATGACGGGGTCGGATCTGGATCTGACCATGCCTCGGCCGCGGTGAACGGTTTGCGTGGCACCTTGTGTTGGTCGTCTGCAGGCGAATGCGGGGAGGGAGATGCGGACCCCTCTGGGCTGACACCAGGAAGACAAGAGCCGGACAACAACGCGAGCACCCCAAAGGGATGAGCCGAGTTCACCTTTTCAGAGGGATCAAGGCAGCCTATGCAACCGGTACGTCGCGCGTAGCGTCCTCTTCCTGAGGGCGGAAGAAAAATCGGAATATAGTGCCCGACGGCTGGCACGGCGCTGTGGAAGGCGGTCCAGCCTCGGCAGCAGCGGGGCGAGAGCGGACGCGCAGATAACCTTGGTGTTTCGCGGCTATTTCGGACGAGACCCACAGTCCAAGACCGGTGCCAGTGTTGCCTTTGGTGGAGAAGAAGGGCTCGAAGATGCGGGTGCGGGTAGCGTCGTCCATTCCCGTGCCGTTGTCGGCTATGGTGATGACGACGCCGGGGAGATTGTGCTGCCAGTCGCGAGAAAAAGCGGCACGTACGATGATGCGCCCGCCAGCGGGAAGCGCGTCGATTGCATTGCCAATGAGGTTGGCGACCACCTGGCGGATCTCTCCGTCATGAGCGTAGATCGTGGGATGGGCACGGAACTGGCGGACGAAATCGATCTTCTGGCTGCGCAGGCGTGATTCAAGCAAAGTCAGGACGGTCTGGATGAGGTCGGGAATGTCGGTGAGGGCCGGCCGGGTGGACGCGCGATAGAAGCGCAGGGTCTGGACGGTGATCTGGCTGACGCGGTCGAGTTCTTTCTGGGCGAGTTCGAGATAGGTGCGCGCCTCCTCGGGAAGCTCGCTCGAGGAGACGAGATAAAGACAATTGATGATGGCTTCGAGGGGATTGTTGATCTCGTGGGAGACCGATGCGGCGAAACGGCCGGCCACGGCAAGCTTTTCGGTGCGACGTAACAGCTCTTCGCTCTTTTTCTGCAGGGTGAGGTCTGCGATAAAAGCCGCGAGCTGGCGTTCGCTGGGATCGGCCCGCGGGTTAAGAAACGCGATGCCGATAAGTACGTCGACTTGTTTGCCGTCGCGCGTGGTGCATACGGCTTCGAAGGTTTCCGCCGAGAGCGAGTTGGCGGAGCCGCCCGCCGATGCCGCGTTGAGCGACGCGTGGGCGACCCCGAGAGCCGGACTGATCTGGCTCAATGAAACGGAGATCAGAGCGGGCCCTGGATAGCGGAGAAGGCGTTCGGCTGCGAGGTTGGCATACGTGACGTGGCCGGAGCTGTCGCTGATGAGCAGGCCGAGCGGCATGGCCTCAACGAGGGAATGGAAGCGGGCTTCGCTGGCGTATAGGGCGCGTTCGGCAGCGAGTCGATTGTTGCGTATCGAGGCCTCTTTGAGCTCGCGCTGGATGGCCGGGACAAGGCGGGTGAGATTTCCTTTGGAGACGTAGTCCTGTGCTCCGGCGCGCATCGAAGCGACGGCGGTCTCTTCCGACACGGCGCCCGACAACATGATGAACGGGATATCCAGATTTGCGGACTTCAGGGCCTGGAGTGCGGCAGGACCGCTGAACTCCGGGAGATTGTAGTCGGCGAGGACGACGTCGGGGATCGCGGAACCCTCAAGCGCGGTGCGCATCTCGGCCGCGGTCTGCACCCGGAGCACACGAAAGACAAGACCGCTGCGCCGCAGATGCCGTTCGATGAGAAGCGCATCATCGTCGTTATCTTCTACGAGGATGAGGTTGAGGCTCGGCTGGTTCAGGCTTTCGGAATTCAGGCTGTCGGGGGACATTCGTTGAGTACCAGCCAATACATGCCGAGCTGTCGGGTGGCTTCGGCAAAGTCGTCGAAACTGACGGGTTTACGGATATAGCTGTTGACGCCGAGCTTGTAGCTGCGAACCACGTCGCGCTCTTCGTCGGAGGAGGTGAGAATGACGACGGGCAGCATGCGGGTGGCATCGCTTTCGCGAATGCGGCGCAGGACTTCAAGGCCGTCGACCTTGGGGAGCTTGAGATCGAGCAGGATGACCTGAGGACGTATCGCGTTTTCACCAAAGAGTATCTCGATCGCCTCTTCGCCATCCCGAGCGACATGCACGTCGTTGGCGATATTCGACTTCTTGAGAGCGCGGATGGTGAGGAGCTCGTGATCGGGATCGTCTTCAACGAGAAGAATCAATTTGGTGTCGCTCATTCGAATTATCCTAATGTAAACCAAAAGGTAGCGCCATGATCGACGACACTGTCGGCCCAGATCTTTCCATGATGTCGATGGATGACGCGGGCGACGGTGGCAAGGCCAATTCCAGAACCTTTAAAGTCCTTGTCGCCATGGAGCCGGTTGAAGGCGTTGAACAGCTTGTCAGCGTAAAACATGTCGAAGCCGGCGCCCTTGTCGCGCACAAAGAACGCGCTCTGCTCCGGATCCCAGCCAAATTCGATCACGGTCGCGGGCATCTTCGAGCTGAATTTGACGGCATTCCCGAAGAGGTTTTCAAGGGCAACCTGGAGAAGTTTCGGGTCGCCATCGGCCATCAGGTCCTGCTCAATGTGGAAGGTGATGTCGCGAACTGCATCTTCTTCGCGCAGTACGGCAGCGACTGAGGAGGCGAGCTCGCTGAGGTTGAAGTTTTCGCGGCTGATTTCGGCGCGTGTGATGCGGGAAAGCTGGAGAAGTGCGTCAATCAGCTGGCCCATGCGCTGGACCCCGGTGCGCACACGCCGGATGTAGTCGCGGCCGGTAACGTCGACGGCTTCGGCGTAGTCCTCTTCGAGCGCAAGAGAGAAGCCATCGATGGTACGCAGGGGCGCGCGAAGGTCATGGGAGACGGAGTAGCTGAAGGCTTCAAGCTCGCGGTTGGTGGACTCGAGTTCGGCGGTGCGCAGTACGACGCGCTGCTCGAGGGTTGCATTCAGCGCGGTGATCTCGTCGGCTCGCTGCAGGAGTTCGGCGCGGGAGGTGGCGAGAGTAACGGCGACCGCTTCGCCTTCGATGCGAAGGTTGCGCTCATGGGCGAGAAAGCGGAAGACAAAGACGATCAACAGAAGATCGATCAGGCTGGCGAGTCCGATGGCGTAGCGGGCTCGGTTGCTGTTGGCGCGGGCACCGGCGGTGCGAAGGGCAAGCAGGCGTCGCTCCTCGGTTTCCATGTTGTCGGAGATGCGTCGCATGTGGTCCATCTCGACCTTGCCGGTGCCGCTCAGGATGAAGGCGTGCAGCATGTCGCCGCTCTGAGCGCGGCGGAGGTCGATCGATTCTTCAAGCAGGGCGACGCGCTCCTGGTTGACGGCACGCATTTCAATCAGGCGCTGCTGCTGCGGTGGGTTGTCGGACGTGAGTGCCTGGAGCCGGTCAAACTGCGCGGGAAGTGCGCCTGCAGCGTCGCGGTATGGCTGCAGGTAACTTTCATCCCCGGTGAGCAAAAATCCGCGCGCGCCGGATTCCGCGTCTTTGGCGGAGCTCATGATGGTTTCTACCTGGTTGATGGTCTGCCAGGTGTGCTCGACCCAGCCTTCGCTTTTGAGCAGCGAATCTACCGCGCGGAAAGCATACCAGGCGTTCCCGGCGACCAGGAGAACAGCGAGAAGGAGGAGGGCAGGGACGGCGATGCGGCTCGGTGAGGACTTCATAGGTTCGGGACTATTCTACGTCGGAGCCCGGAGGCCCGAGGCGAAGGCAGATCGCAGATGGCAGCTCGCATATCGCATCAGATCAAACGCTCTAGCCACACGGGGCACGGCAGATCTCCTCCTGCGCCGCGGTCAGAAAGACAGCGGCACACCGCCGCAGCCTACTCGACGGGCAACTGTGCGCGGTACCCGTCGCGGGCAATGATGCTGTACTTCTGGGGTTTGCCTTTTTCGTCCTGCATGCGCAGCGGATGGCCTTCACTATCGACCAGCAGGACTTTGATCTTGCGGTAGGTGCCGTCGTTCTTGTTGTTGGTGGGCCGGTAGGTGAGCACGTATTCGTTGCGGATGGAATTGTTTATCTGTCCAAAAATGTCGGGCAGCTCGCCTTCGAATATGGGGCTGAAGCTCAGACCGCCGGTCATCGAGGCGAAGGTGCGGAGCTGATTCTGGGCCTGGAGGTAATCGAGTTCGCGCATGCCACCTCCGCCACCGCTAGCTTCGTTCAGAAAGGCGCCGGTACCGATGGTAAAGATCGTGACGTTGGGGGTGGCCTTGATCTTCGCCAGCATCTTGTCCAGGGTGAGCTTCGAAAAAGTATCGCGGCCGGAACCGATGAGGATGATGTACTTTCGGCCTTCAATGCGGCTGGTGCGGTCGAGGGTCTCATACAGCGCGTCGAACATGTCGGTGTCGGAGAAACCGGGAATGATGAGCGACTGGAGAGCCTGTGCGACGGTGTCCTTGTTATTGGTGAAGTCGGTGAGAATGTGGGTCTTGAGGTCGTAGGTGATGACGGCGACGTAGTCGTCAGGCCGAAGCGAACGGAAGAAGCTGTACGAGGCGTTCTGCATGTCGTTGATGAGGTAGTAGCTGTTGGAGGCGAACTCGAGCAGCATGACGGCAGTGATGGGAGTCTGGACGGTTCGAACGCTGGTGATGGCCTGGGGAACACCGTCCTCGAGAACAAGAAAGTTGTTGAGCTTGAGACCGGGGACGAACTGGTGCGTCTTGTCGAGGATGACGTTCGCGTCGATGTTGACGATCGGGACGTCGACCCGGAGGGAATAGGTGGCGTTGTCAGGGTTCTTGACCTTGGGAGCTTCGGGCGCGGGAGGCGGCGGCTCGTCGGCTTCCTTCTTCTTCTTGAGAATGATGCCCCCGCTGTCGGTCTGCGGGCCGGCATCGTCAGGGGTGGTCTGCTGCTGGGCAGGCGGGGGAGTCTGCTGGGCGTGGGCAGAGAGGCAGAGGCCGAAGAGAAACACAAGCAGGCCGGCTCGGAGTGCTCGGGCTGGAAAGCGAAGAAGGAGGAGCATCATGATCATCTGAAACTTTACTCCGAATGTTGGACGAGCCTTGTGATCGATGGTGAGATGCGCGCCAGGATCGCAGAGGAAACGTCTAGTAGTCTGGTGGATGTGATGGCTCCAGGCAAGTCTAGGCGTTCGACAGGTTGGATGAGCGGATGGTTGTGGGCCGGCCCGGGTGTGCTGGCAATGGTCCTGGGCGTGGTGTGGCCAGCCTGGGCGCAGTCAGAAAATGCCGGGTCGATGGCAGACTGGAAAGCCATGCCGATGGCAGCCGCTGCGCCGGCTGTGACGCGCTTCTTTCCACTTGCAGAGGTGAAGCGAGGCATGCGTGGGGTGGCGTACACAGTATTTGAAGGGGTGACCCCGGAGCCGATGGAGGTGGAAATCCTGGGGGTGCTGAAGGATGCCCTCGGTCCCGGGCAGGACATGATTCTGGCGCGCCTGCATGGCGTCAAGCCGGAGTACACGGGCGTGGTGGCGGGCATGAGCGGGAGCCCGGTCTATCTCGATGGGCGATTGGCAGGCGCGCTGAGCTACCGGATTGGCGTGTTCAGCAAAGAGCCGATCGCGGGCATCACACCGATCGAATCGATGCTGCAGGTCCGGGACGGCAATACGGGTGCCGATGAGGTCCACGTCCCGACATCGGCACATGTCGCCAGCGAAGACGTGGGGCAGATGCGGGCCATGGAGACGCCGCTGGTGATGGGGGGATTCAGCCAGGAAGCGGTGGCCCGGTTCGGTGACGGATTTCGTGCGCTGGGTCTCACGCCAGTGGCGGGGCTGGGCGGCGCCGACGAGAGTACGCAACAGCCAGAGCCTCTGGTCCCGGGTAGCGCGGTGAGTGCTGTGCTGGTGCGCGGAGATTTGTCGATGGCGGGAACCTGCACGGTGACCTACGTGGACCCGAAGCGGCTGCTCGCCTGCGGGCATCCGATTACGCAGAACGGGCCCGTAGACATGCCAATGACCAAAGCAACGGTACTGGCCTCGTTAGCGTCGCCACTTAATGCGTTCAAGATCATTAACACGACGGAGACGGTGGGGGCGTTTACCGAGGATCGGGCTTCGGCGATCATGGGCCGCTTCGCGGTGAAGGCGCGCATGATTCCAGTTGAGGTGGAGGTGGTGCCTCCCAAAGAGTCCGCAGGAGCGGTCAGGAAGTTTCATTTCGAGGTGCTCGATAACCGCCAATTGACGCCGCAGACAATGCTGGTTTCGGTGTATCAGAGCTTGCAGGGGAACAATACCTCGGGCGCCGAGATGAGCTACCGGTTGACCGGAGAGATCGGCGTGAAGGATTTGCCTTCGGTACGTCTCGAAGGCCTGATGGCACAGAACGAGTTCAACCCGGCGACGATCAATGCGGCGCTGCTGGTGAACGACCGTTTCAGCAAGGTTTACGGCAACACGCTTGAGCAGCCGGAAGTGACGGGGTTGCGCCTGAAGGCGGAAGCGATTCCGGCGCGGATGACCGCCCAACTCGAGTCGGCGCGTTTGAGCAAGCTCGAAGCCAGGGCGGGCGATGAGATTCAGGTGGAAGCCACGCTAGCGCCCTACCAGGCGCAGGAAAAAATAGTGCGTTTGAAGGTGAAGCTTCCGGCCGACCTCGCGCCGGGTCCAATGCGTGTGATCGTCAGCGATGGCACCGCACTGGACCGGTTGACGACGCACATGGGCGCGGAGCATCAGGCGCGTCTGGCCGACACCATCGGAGCGCTGAACCGCATGCGTTCAAACGACCGCGTATACGTCGCGCTGCTCGACCATGCGGCCCAAGCGGTGCTCCAGAACGAGGCGCTGCCACAAGTACCCCTTTCCATGGCGAATGTGCTGGAGCCGATGAAGGATGCGCAGAAGCTGCAGTTGACCGGGGAAAGCGTGGTGGATGTTGGGTCGGTCGAGACAGGCTATGCCGTGAGTGGATCACAGGTGTTGACGCTGATCGTGAAGTAGCGCCACTAAAACCTTTGAGCGTGTTCAGATTTTCACAAAATTGACCCTGCTTCGAGCACCCTCCCGCGACGACGCGCATCGAAGTCCCGCTCCGGACGAACATCCGCTGAGCAGCTCGTTTTCGTCCTTGTCGATAACGGATGGTTAGTACCCCATGCCTCGCATGGCGCAGCCTTCTACACAGCCATGTGTTGCTGTTGTACCGCTTACGTTGACGGTAGCCATTCGCATGAAGGGTGCACGCGCATTCTTTTTGCGCAAGCAGCTGTTGTAGCATCAAAGCAGAGACGCGGATGGCAGGATCGACGCCAAAGGGAAAGATTCCAAATGAGTGAAATACATGGTCTTGCGGTGCACGCGGCCGGTGCGCATCTGTTGCCGTACAAGTACGAGGCGGGTGAGCTGCCAGCGCACGAGATCGAGATCAAGATCTCCCACTGCGGCGTTTGCCATAGTGACGTTCACCTGATCGACAATGACTGGGGGATCAGCAAATATCCGTTCGTTCCAGGGCATGAGATTGTCGGTTCCGTTGTTGGCGTGGGATCCGAGGTGAAGGACCGCGCAATGGGCGAGCGCGTTGGGGTCGGTTGGCAGGCTGACAGCTGCGGGATATGCGAGTGGTGCAGGCAGGGAGATGAGCATCTGTGTGCAAAGTCGCAGCCTACCTGCGTAGGACGCAACGGCGGATTTGCCGACAGGGTTCGTGTGAACTCTCGATTCGCCATTCCCATTCCAGAAGCCCTTGAAAGCGAAAATGCGGCTCCGCTGCTCTGCGGCGGAATCACCGTATATAGCCCGCTTCGAAATCATGGTGTACGGCCGTCATCGCGTGTGGGCGTGATTGGAATCGGCGGCCTGGGACACCTCGGGGTGCAGTTCGCAAAAGCGTTTGGAGCAGAGGTTACAGCTTTTTCCACTTCGAAGGATAAAGAAGCCGAGGCAATGAAGTTAGGCGCGCACCACTTTGTCAATACGCGCGATACCGGCGCATTGAAGAAAGTGGCGGGGTCGTTCGACTTTCTCCTGTCGACCGTGAGCGCGGACCAGGACTGGCAGGCTTACGTGAACGCGTTGCGGCCGAAGGGCACATTGTGCGTGGTGGGAGCGTCGCCTTCGCCCATGCAGATCCAGGGTTTTTCGCTCCTTTCGGGACAGAAGTCGATTGCGGGAAGTCCGACCGGCAGTCCGCGCGACTTGTTCGAGATGTTGGATGTCGCGGCGCGGCACGGGGTCAAGGCGATCACGGAGCGATTTGCGATGGCCAAGGCAAATGATGCGGTGGCCAGGGTGAAGAAGAACCAGGTGCGCTATCGCGCGGTGCTTACCAACTAGCATCCCGCATACGGGCTCACGCGTAGGGCAGCTGCATAGGGCCATCGATCACACGCGACGAAGCGACAAGAACATGCTTTAGACTCACGGCAGGATGATTCGACGAATTTGGTTGGCTGGAATGTTGACGGCGGGCGCGCTTTTGCCGCTACTGGCGAGCGCGCAGGGCACGAAGCTGTGGAGCGTCGATCACTATGACGAAATGGAGAAGGGCTCGGCCGAAGCCGTAGCCATCCGCAGCGATGGGAGGCTGGAGGTCGGGCCGGCAACGTCGCTGGTGTACTCCTCAGGCAAAAGCTATGCATGGTCGGTCGCGAGCGATGCCGCGGGGAATGGATACATAGGGCTCGGTGGTGCCACTTCGGGATCTGCGTTCGTGATCAAGGTCGCGCCCGACGGAACGGCGACGCAGCTCTTTGCCGGCAATGAGCTTGCCGTGCAGGCCCTGCGTGTGGCCGCGGATGGCAGTGTCTTAGCTGCTACCTCGCCGGATGGAAAGGTGTACCGCATTCCGAGCGGCGGCGGCGCGGCGGCGGTCGTGTTCGACCCGGCAAAGACTGCAGAGAAGCCGAAATATCTTTGGGACCTCGCCGTGGGTAAGGCTGGCGAGATCTATGTGGCGGCCGGAGCGCCGGCGGTGGTCTATCGTGTGGCGGCCGACGGGTCCGAGGCCAAGGTGCTGTTCAAGACGGCGGACCAGCATATTCGCTGCCTGCTGCTGCATGGGGACGACACCCTCTGGGCAGGGTCCGATGGATCGGGTGTGATCTATAAGTTTGCAACCCGCACGGCTGGGGCGAAACCGTTCGCTGCCTACGCGGCCTCAAGGCGGGAAATCACGTCCCTCGCCGAGGATGCGGAAGGAAACCTGTACGCCGCGGGAGTAGGAACCAAAGGGCACACGTCGCTGCCGCCGCTGCCCGTAACAGGCAACGCAGCCGTCACGATCACGTTTGTGCAGCCTGGTTCTTCGGCTGCCGCGGGCTCGAACATGCTGGTGCCGGACGGATCGGAAATTTACAGGATTGCGCCCGATGGAACCCCGGAAAAGCTGCTGACATTGAAAGAGGACGTGGTGTATGCGCTTGCGGTGCGGGATCAAAAGCTGCTTGCGGCCACAGGAAATCGTGGGCGGCTCTATGAGGTGAATACAAAGGAGGCCGGACGGTTCAGCGACGTGGCGCACCTCGACGCTTCGCAAGGTATGGCGTTTGCAGCCACAGGAGACGGACTTCTCGTGGCGACCAGTAACAGCGGAAAGATGTATAAGCTGGGCGATCGAGTCGCAAGCGATGCGACGTATACAAGCGACGTTTTCGATGCGCAGAGTTTTTCCGTTTGGGGGCGCGCGGAGGTGCGGGCCAGTGCGGCTTCGGGCTTCGACCTCTATGTAAGAAGCGGGAATGTGGAAAGCCCCCTGATGGGTTGGAGCGAGTGGGCACGAGTGGCTGCGGATGGAAGATACAGCGTGCCTGCAGGGCGTTTTGTGCAATGGAAGGCCTCACTGCGGGGAGGCGGGACGGTCGATGCCGTTGCGTTGAATTATCTTCAGCGGAACCTTGCGCCCGTCGTCGACGAGGTGGTGGTGCAGCCCGGAGCAAGAGTTGCGGCGATAGCTCCGATGGCAGCCAGTGGTACGGTACAGGTGGTCTTCCCTGCTACGGCCGGGGTGGCAGCGCTGAGCTTTGCCCAGGACGCAAATGCGGCTCCGCTGGCCGCGCAAAAAGATAAGACCGCGATCACGGTGCGTTGGCTGGCGCATGACGATAACGGCGATGACCTCATGTTTGCGGTATGGTATCGCGGAGTGGACGAGGCTAACTGGAGGTTGTTGAAGGACCGGATTTCAGATCGGTTCTACAGCTTCGATTCCGCGCTTCTGCCGGATGGCAAATACGAATTGAAGGTGACGGCGAGTGATGCCCCCGTGCATACCGATGCCGAGGCGCTGTCAGGCGAAAGGGTAAGCGACGTCTTTGTGGTGGATACCACGCCGCCCGTGCCTGGAGTTCTCACAGCGACGTTCGTTGCCGGCTCTCCGGCTCTCATTCATGCAACTCTCGAGGCGCACGACGCTACTTCGCCCATCGCACATGCGGAATACTCGGTCGATGCTGCGCCCTGGCAATACCTTGAGCCCGTGGGGCATGTATCGGATTCCTTGACAGAACAGTATGTCTTCAACGCAACCGTTCCGGCACCCTCAAGCCCCATGATCAAAGGGAGCGAGCACGTGTTGGCTGTCAGAGTGTATGACCGCTTCGAGAATATGGCAGCCGTGAAGACGGTGGTCCGGTAAGCGATGCGATTCGAACTATTTGTTGCGGCGCGATATCTGAGGGCCAAGCGGCGGCAGGCTGTCGTCGGCGTCATCACGGTGATCTCCGTGATCGGCGTAGCTGCCGGTGTGGCGTCGCTCATCATTGCGCTGGCCATCACGAACGGAATGCGTCGGGACCTACAGGAGCGCCTGGTTGGGTCGACGTCGCACGTGGACCTGATGCGTGTGGCGGGAGATGGGGTACGCGACTGGAGGCCCTTGCTGGCACGGTTGCGTGGCGTCCCGCATGTCGTGGCGGCGGCTCCCGGACTGTATGGGCAGGTGTTGATCTCGCGTGGCGCACGAAGTGGTGGGGCGCTGATCAAAGGTGTCGTTCCGCAGGATGAAATGACAGTAGGTGACTTGCTGCAGAGCGTGAAGCAGGGTTCAGCTGCGGCCTTGGAACCGGAGGGAAGCGCGGAAGCGGCGTCTTCCTGCTCTGCCGGAGAAAATTGCGGAAACGGGACGACCCGCCTGGCGGGCGCTGCAGCCAGGCTCGCAAGAGGCTCGGGGACACCCGTTTGGTTGGCTCCGCCGATTGCCCGCGGCGTACCTCCTATCGTCATCGGGCAGGACCTCGCCGAGACCCTGGGAGCAAAGGTCGGAGACGGCGTGCTGGTGACCAGTCCACAGGGAGAGTTGACGCCCTTGGGACTGGTGCCGAAATATCAGCGGTTCGAGGTAGCGGCAATCTTCAAGTCCGGGTTCTATCAGTACGACTCAAGCT
>JALYVA010000140.1 GCA_030853485.1 Acidobacteriota bacterium | reverse complement strand
AAACCCCCTCAACCACAAACCCGGGGTGCCCATCTTCGGCGGCGCTTTCTCGCGCCCAAGCTGAGAAAACCACCTACTTCTCGGCCGCTGTCTTTCTGATCTTCATCCCCGCCCGGAATCTGCACCTATCCTCGCCTTCGCAGTTGCCTTGCAGTTGCCCTTCTTGCTGTCATCCCCGCAGGGGATCTGCTTCTCGCTTTTTCCGTCGTAGCCTTCGCCTTTGCCCTTGCCCTTCTGGTTGTCATCCCCGTAGGGGATCTGCTTCTCGCTTTTTCCGTCGTTGTCCTTGCCTCCCTATACTCCGTTTTGTTCTTCCTCCTCATCCCGGAGCGTAGCGAAGGGCCCCCGCATTTCACCGTTGCCCTTCCTTTTCCCTGTTCTTAAACCCGCCTTTTTTCTATGACCCCTCTGAGGGAAGGAATCGCCTGCCGCGGGATTCCTGCGCGGAGGGCGCCCACTTCTGGGGGTATACCGCCTTCGGCCGTCGCTCCCGTCAGGTCGCCAGTAAGCTCCACACGCCAGGCCGAGCGACCCGGCCCCACCCTCTTAGCGCGACGAATATACAATCAAGAGGCAAGCCGCGGGCGAGTAGCTCAATCGGATAGAGCATCAGCCTTCTAAGCTGACGGTTGCAGGTTCGAGCCCTGCCTCGCTCACCACCCCCCGCATGCGGCAAGCCCCCGCGCTCCCTAAACTTCCATCAGCGCATCTTCCGGACTCCGTTGCGTATGATCTTCTGCGCCGCGATGCCCGGCCGCATGCCAAACCGCAGCTGCTCCGATAAACCCAAGCTCCAGCCCACACACTCCATTCCAACCCCACCGCACCCACGCCATCGTCGCCAGTGCCGAGCCGATCGCCGCCCCCGTAAAGTAAATCGTCATATACACCGTGTTCAACCGGCTCCGCGCCGAAGGCACCAGCCCAAAGATGCGCGTCTGATTCGCCACCTGCGTCATCTGCGCGCCCATATCCAGCAGAACCACACCGGCCACCAGCGCCGTCATATGCAGCGTCCTCGACATGCCGGCCGCCTCCTCCACCCACAGCACCACATACGACGCGGCCAGCAACCCCATCCCCGCCGAGATCACCCAGCGCGAGCCCCGCTTATCCGCAAGCCGCCCGGCCAGAGGAGCCACCATCGCGCCCACAGCTCCCACCACCCCGAACGTTCCCGCAACCCCCGCGCCCAACCCATAGTGCCGATGCAGCAAAAACGCCAGCGTCGTCCAGAAACAGCTGAACGAAGCAAACACCAGCGCGCCCGTGATCGAAGATTCGCGCAACAGAGGCTGCGTTCGGAATAGCGTCCAAAGCGATCGCATCGCCTCGCCATAGCCCAGCGTCTGCTTCGGCGGAAGCTTCGGCATCGTCTTCCATAACAACGGTACAAACGCTGCGTTCATCACCGCCGCCACCACAAACACCCACCGCCAGCCATGAATGCCGCTCACCCATCCGGAAAACGTGCGCGCCAGCAGAATGCCCAGCAGCAGCCCCGTCATCACCGTCCCGATCGCCCGGCCCCGCTGCTCATGCGATACAAGATCGGGCGCAATCGGAAGCGCCACATGCGTTACCGAAGCAAACATCCCGATCAGCACACTGCCCGCAATCAGCACCTCGAGCGTAGGCGCGGCAGCAACCAGAAGCAGCGCGACTGCGACCGCGGCATACATTCGCATCATCAGGGCGCGCCGCTCCAGCACATCGCCCAGTGGAACGAACGTCAACAAGCCAAGCGCATAGCCCACCTGCGTCGCCACCGCCACAAAGCCAGTACGGCCGGCGGTCGCGCCATACGTGTGAGCCATCTCAAGCAGCAGCGGCTGGTTGTAGTACATCGTCGAGACCCCCACCGCACAGGCCAGGCCGAGAAAAGCAAGGGGAGCGCGAGGGGGAGATGCAGAGAGAGAGGACATACCGAGGTACTTCCAGTGTAGAGCCTCGAACGAGGCTCGGGTGGCATACGCATAGGGGAGCGAATGGGCGTGACCGCCAAAAGCCTGCTTGCGCCCCTCGAAAAGACGTCAAAAGTGCGCGAAATGTCGCTCAAATGCGTCGATTCGCCGCCATTTTCGACATAATCCGCACCCTTTTTTTTCCGCGAAACTCCACTCAAATCCCGCGCTAAAACTTGCCCAGCGTCAGCTTCGCAATCGTCGCCAGCTGCATGAACGAGGTGCCCTCGTAAATCTTCCCGATCTTCGCATCCCGATACAGTTTCTCGACAGGGTAGTCCTTCACGAATCCGGACCCGCCATACACCTCGACCGCAAGGCTGGCCACCCGCTCGGCAACCTGCGAGGCAAAGTACTTGCACATCGCCGCCTCCTTCAGGAAATCAAGTCCCGCATCCTTCAGCCGAGCCGCGTTATAGACCAGCAGCCGCGCCGCCTCAATATCGGTCGCCATCTCGGCAAGCTGAAACTGCATTGCTTGAAACTCCACCAGCGTCTTGCCGAACTGCCTGCGCTCTTTCGCCCACTTCACCGCATGTCCCCACGCACCCGAAGCTAACCCAAGCATCTGCGCGCCGATCCCGATACGCCCTTCATTCAAAGTCTCGATCGCAATCTTGTAGCCTTTGCCCGGCTCACCCAGAACCTGCGTTGCAGGCACCACGCAGTCCTCGAAGATCAACTCGCATGTACTCGAAGCCCGAATCCCCAGCTTGTCTTCTTTCTTGCCCACCGAAAATCCAGCCGCACCGCGCTCCACGATAAATGCCGTAATCCCCTTGTACCCAGCCGCCGGATCGAGCGTGGCAAAAACAAGAAACACCCCCGACTCATGGGCATTCGTAATCCAAAGCTTCCGCCCGTTGAGCACATAGTCCTGGCCCCGAGCCGTCGCCCGCGTCTGCAAGGCAAAGGCATCTGAGCCCGAAGAAGCCTCACTCAGAGCATAGGACGCGATGGTGTCGCTCGCCAGCCGGCTCAGATATTTCTTCTTCTGCTCGCCGTTTGCCCAACGGACCAGCGCGTTGACGCAAAGTGTATTCTGCACATCCACCATCACCCCGACCGAAGGATCGACCGCGGAGATCTCCTCGACCGCAACGATCGCGTCGAAGAAGCTTCCGCCGGAACCGCCATACTCCTCGGAGACTTCAATGCCCATCAGCCCCATGCCGAACAGCTTTTCGATCAGCCCGCGATCCATCTGCTGGGTTTCGTCCATACCCCGCACCAGGGGCCCGATCTGCTCCACCGCAAATCGTCGCACCGTCTCCTGAAACAGCGTCTCCTCGTCCCCAAGCCGCGTCAACGCCACCAAACCGCCACCCTGCCCCATCCACTCACCTCAGCCTGATTACAAGAAAGTGAGTCTAGCATCCGGAAAGTACGGCTGAATAGCCGTTCATTTAAGGAATGAAACCATATGGCCTGCCGCCGGGCCCACTTCGCGTGGAGCGGTCACTTCGTGACGGGTATACCCCTTCGGATGGCGCTCCCGTTGGTCGTGAACGAAGAGCTCCGTTGCCGACCAACGGGAGGCCCAGGCGAAGCGGTATACCCCCCACGTAGTGGGCGCCCCACGCGTAGTGGGCCCGCGCGGCAGCGCAGTCTTATCCCGCAGCCTTCACCAGCCGCCCCCGCCGCGAGACGATAGAAAGCGTCTCGGTGTTGAGGATCTTGCGCGCCTGCTCCCGCGCATGACTCGACCACGGACCCACCGGATCCAGACGCACGTACGTCAGCCAATGCCGGAGCGCACGCCTCCGCTGACCTTGCCGCTCGTAGCTCAGCGCAAGGTTGTAGTGCGCATCCGCATACTGTGGCACCAGCGACACGGCCTTCTGGTACGCCGCGGTAGCCTCCGCCAGCCGTTGCATCTCGTCCAGAACATTGCCGAGATCGAAGAACGCAAGCGCATACTCCGGATCCGCCAACGTCGCCGCGCGGTACATACGCTCGGCCTCGGCATACTCCCGCAGGTTATAGTGGATCGTCCCAAGATTGATCAGCGCCTGCGCATGCTCCGGACGAATCGCGAGAATCGCCTGGTAGATGGACATCGCCTGCGAAATCGTCGCGGGAGTCTCCTCCAACTCCACCGCGCGAAGAAACATCTCGTGGATCGTGGCAAGCTGCCGCGCCCCCGCATCCCCACGCGAGCCCACCACACGAAGCTGCCGCGCCGGGCTCGTCTCAAAGTCAAACGCAAGCTGCTGCGTCATCGGATCCACCAGCGCCCCGTCGTGACGAAAGCTCAGCCGCGAGCCCCGTCGCACAAAGCTCGCCTCCGACAAAGGGTTGCGCATTCCCGCCACACGCTGCATCGCATCCACCGACGCACGGATGCTTTTTGCCGAGATGCGTGTCGTCGCCTGCAGCTCGCGCAGCTTCCGCAACTGGCTCAGCGCCTCAAAACTATATTCTTCGTTGGGGGAGATCAACCCCGCTCGCTCCCACGCCACCAACTGGCGCGCATGCAAGTGAAGTATCCGGATTACATCCTGACGGCTATATCGGGTCACGTGGGTGTCTCGGTTCGGGACATCCTTCAGTGCATCCAGCAGATTCTTTCTGGAGTATGCCCGCCAAACCCGCGCCAATCAAGACAAAATCCCGCTAACCCAGTCAGATATCAGTGGATAACCTGTACCAAATATGGTTCGGCTGATTTTGGACGCATCAGTACCGCCATCCAAACGAAACAACGCGCCCGTGCCCCTGCTTTCTCCCGCATCGCGCCCGCGTATTCACCGGGAAGCGAACCAGCTCACTTCGCGTCCTCATACTCCGCGTTCCAGGCAGTCTGAATCGCTTCCAGTATCCCTTCGTTCGATTTCGCGCGATCACCCACGAAGCCCGGCAGTTCCGTCACATATTTGTGCAGATCGGTAAAGCGCACCGAATACGGCTCAATCTCCGGAAACTTTTCTTGCAGCTGAATCCCAATCTCTTCGGTATCGGTCCAATCAAACTCACGCGGCATAGTGTCTCCCCTAAACTGGTATTGAGCGACAGAGCAACAGCTCTTCTTCAGACTATAAAGAACCCGCCATCCTCTCGCATGAACGCATGGACTCCTTTCCCGGGCACCTCCTCTCCGTCCCTGTCCGCACGGCAGCTCTGTCATGAACTCAGCGCACGCGCACGCCTTCACGCCCGCACCATAAATGCGCTCCACGACCTGTCCGAAGGCCCTGCCCCGGCCGTTGTCTTCGGCGAAGACGAGCAAGGCAATCACGGTAATTTTCACCCTGCAAGCTACGCAGCCATCCGCAGCAATCCCGACTGGGCACGGCGGCTCGCGAAGGTTCACACCGCCTCCCGCCGCTCTCCGGCCCGCAAAGATTGGAGGTGGCGAGAGCTCGATTCCTCCAACAGCTCCGATGCCCTTCTGATGAACATCTTCTGCCACCCCGGGGTTTTCGCCAACGGCACCCTCGCCCGGCCCGTAGCCCGTCTGCTCAACGTCGATCAGGACAGCCAGCCCCAATTCGGTGTCTGCCCGGGAGTACCGCTGCGCAACAACCGCACCAGCCGCGCCGGCCGCACTGGAACTGGGAAATCCGACCGCACTGAAATCGACCTTCAGCTAGGCACGCTCATGGTCGAAGGCAAGCTGACCGAGTCGAGCTTCCAGACCGCACCCTTCCGCCTCATCGAACGATATCGCGATCTGGAGACCGTCTTCGATCTCGCCCGGCTGCCACACAGAAATCCGGTCACGCCCATGGCCCCGCGAACCGACAGCGACGCAGACTACAGCCAGGCAGAGTACGAAGAATACGACGACGACGAACCCACGCAGGACCCGCCGACAGAGCACACCAACCTGCTTCCGAAGCTTCCGGCGACACCTGCCGAGCCCGCTGATTCGCTTCAGAAGCCCGGGACAGCTCAGCCGTACCAGGGCTATCAGCTCATCCGAAATGTACTGGCCGCCTACGCCTCCGGCACATCCTTCTGTGTGCTCTGCGACGCGCGCCGCCGCGATCTCGTCGAGACCTGGTACACCATCCTTTCCGCCGTGCACAGCCACAGCTTTGCGTGTCGTCTGAAACTGCTCACCTGGCAGGAGCTCGCCGCTTCGGTTCCCGCCGACCTGCAAGCTTTTCTCGCCACTAAGTACGGCATCGAACCGGCCAACCCATAGAGCCTTGTGAGCCGGCCTTCTGCGCGGCACGCGCGCATAGGAGTGACAGGCACACCCTCGCCTCGCCGCCGCAAAGAAAACCGTCGCGTCGGCCTAAAATAGAAACCTCATGTCCACCTGCGTGCGTTCGTACTCAAAGATCAACCTGGGCCTCGCCATCGGCCCTGCCCGTCCGGACGGCTTCCACGGGCTCACAACGCTCTACCAGACGCTTGCCTTGCACGACCTTGTAACCCTCTCCGCGCACCGCGCACAGCACACCCGCATCACCCTGACCACAAACCACCCACACGTCCCACGCGACCAACGCAACACCGTCTGGCGCATCGTCGAGCGCTGCCTCAGCAGGCTTGGCATCGCAGCCGACGTGCAGATTCATATTCAGAAGAGTCTACCGGTGCAAGGAGGCCTGGGCGCAGGGTCTGCCAATGCCGCCGCCGCGCTGCTTGGTCTCGAACGAGAACTCGGCGTCTCTCTCGCCGGAATAGAACGCCTGCACCTGGCCGCCGAGGTCGGCTCCGACGTTCCCCTCTTTCTGCTTGGCGGGGCAGTGGTGGGCCGCGGCCGCGGAGAACAGGTGCTTCCTCTCCCCGACCTGCCCCGCACCCACTGCATTGTGGCCGTGCCTGCATTGGGCGTCTCCACCCCAGCGGCCTTTCGCGACTGGGACGCACTCCAACTCTCTCAGTCCTTGACTTCTTCTCCACAGGTTGATAGGCTGTTGGAGTTGAGTCTTGCTTATTCCTCTCTGTCTGCCCGTTCCGGCGAAAGCCTCAAACGGAAGAAAGACGGGAATAAGTCCGGCACCTCCGGTATCGTTCGCGACCTTGCTCCTGGAAGTAATGGGGAGCCGCCCAGGGAAGATCGGGTGAATTCGCTGAATGATCTCGCCGAGAATACCCTTCTCGCGCTTGTCCGCACCGGGATTGGAAACGACTTTGAACAAGTCGTCTTTCCGCAGTATCCCTCCTTGCGAATAACCAAGCGTCAATTGATGGGATCCGACTCGGATAGCCCTGCCGTTTACGCGGCGCTATCAGGTTCCGGCTCTGCGCTCTTCGGGCTTTATCGCTCGGAAGCAGACGCAAAGGCGGCTCAGCAGCGCGTCCATTCCTCGGACTCTGGCGTCAGGACCTTCCTCACGGAGACCTTGCCACGGGACGAGTACTGGAACACGATGTTCGCAGAGTGACCTCGCCGGTCAAGTACCAGGTCTTACCCGTCGGAAGCTTCCTACGTAGCACAACGTACGATAGGAGCAATATCCGATAGTAAGATGGACGAGCATCCGGCGTGTGTACTGGGCGATCGACTAACGGTAGGTCAAGAGACTTTGAATCTCTTTGTCTAGGTTCGAATCCTAGTCGCCCAACCAATTAGCCGACGCCAGATGCGACAGGCAACATAGGGCTCTTATGCAGGTTCTGGTGCGGCCACAACAGGCCGCCGAAGTACGGAAGTAAGACAGTTTCTCTCCTTCGCTGACGCGCGCGAAAAGAGAAGTAAGAAGCAGGAACAACCGAAGTCTTTCCATTTCTTGAGTAGTCCGCAACAAGGATGTTCAAAGAAGTACCGGCGCCGCAACAAGGCTCCGCAAGACACAAGCAGCAGGAACATTCAAGGTCAACCAGCCTCGGAGGTTTTCACTTGATGCAAGACACGACTGCGGTTCTTCCCCCTATTTCAGGGCAGGCTGCTGAGAACGCAACAAACTCTCAGCCTGCACCAGCGCCTTCGTCGAAAAACGGAAAGCCAGGATCTTCCGCAGCCTCTGCGCCCGCAGCAACTGGGACAACTGCAGCAGCTGGAACGCCCGCAACAACTGCAACACACGCAGCAAGTGCAACAGAAAAACCAGCCCCGGAAAAAAAGCGCTCCGGCCGGCTCGCGGACGACAAGCGCATCAAAATTTTTTGCGGTTCCTCCAACCGGCCCCTGAGCGAGGAGATCTGCAAGTTCATCGGTGTGCCCCTGGGCGAAACCAGGTTGCAGAGATTCTCCGATGGCGAAGTCCACTTTCAACTGCTCGAGAACGTTCGCGGTGCGGACGTCTTCCTCGTGCAGCCTACGTGTTTTCCGGTCGACCAGCACCTTGTCGAGCTTCTCATCATGATGGACGCTCTCAAGCGCGCCTCCGCCGGCAGAATCACGGTTGTCGTTCCTTACTATGGCTACGCCCGGCAGGACCGAAAAGACCGGCCTCGCGTCGCCATTACCTCAAAGCTCGTCGCCGATCTTCTCACCACCGCCGGAGCTAACCGCGCGTTGCTCGTCGATCTGCACGCAGCCCAGATCCAGGGTTTCTTCAACATCCCGGTCGACCACCTCTTCGCCAGCCCCGTGCTGGTGAGCTACTTCCGGGAGCTGAACCTGCCCAACCTGACGATCGTTTCGCCAGACGCAGGAGGTGTCGAGCGAGCACGCTTCTTCGCCAAGAAACTCGACGTTCCGTTGGCCATCGTCGACAAACGGCGGACCGACATCAACGTCACCGAAGTGATGAACGTCATCGGAGATGTACGCGGGCGAACCTGCCTCATCCTCGACGACATCGTCGACACCGCCGGCACGCTGGTCAAGACGGTAGACGCGCTGCTCTCCGAGGGCGCAGAAAAAGTTTATGCGTGCGCAACCCATGCCGTCCTCTCCGGGCCGGCGGTCGAGCGCATCGCCGCATCACGCATGGAGCAGTTGATCGTCACCAACACCATCCCGCTGCGCGAAGAAGCGTTGCAGGTAGAGAAAATCAAAGTGCTTTCCATCGCCGGCCTCCTGGGCCGCGCCATCGAAAGCATTCACATGGAGACCAGCGTAAGCACGCTGTTCAACTAGAGGCACTTCACGCAGCACCAACCAGCGGCCCAGCCGCAAACGGAGCGAGCAGGCAGACGAAGCGGCGAACAGAGATCAGGGTTTCTACTCCCTATCCCCTATTCCCTATTCCCTGCCTTCGTGCCCGAAAGGAAGATCCACCATG
>JALYVA010000136.1 GCA_030853485.1 Acidobacteriota bacterium | reverse complement strand
GAAATCGTAACGTCTCCTTCATGACCGGCTCCCTTCCGCTTGTGGCTCTGAACTGTCCGTCCTTCCGACGCTCACAGCTTAACCCACGGTCGCGCATCGGCGCCGGTCACTCCATAGTGACTGTTGTCGGCATTGGACACGCAACTCCGAATCGTCGCCTTTCAAAGATGACTAGCAAGCGACTTGATGAGCAAGTTTTCGCCAACGCGCACCATGCCTTACTCTTACTTGAACCTCGGGCTTTACAGGATTGATCAGATGGGTCTATGGAATGATTCTTTGGTTGGGCCGCAAGCTGTTCCGGTGCAACGTGCCCAATATGTGTTCGCCGAGAGCCTCTGGACATAGTCGCAAAGCTAGAAGCTTCCTGGGTCACGATGCAAGAGGCGGCCCCGGTTCGGGGCTACGTGTGTCTCGTTTCGCAGGTTCACGCGGTCGAGTTGCACGATCTTGCCGATGCAGCGGCCACGGCCTTTATGCATGATGCACGAAAAGTATCCAAAGCACTAGCGGCTGCGACCGGTGCGGTGAAGTTGAATTACGAGATTCATGGAAACTCGCTGCCACACTTGCACATACACTTCTTCCCACGATACCGGGGTGACCAATTTGAAGGGCAACCAATTAACCCCAAGCTGGTAAAGAAGCCGGTATATGCGCCAGGCGAATTCCAAAATATCCGCGATGCCTTCCTGGCGGCACTCAGTTCGGACCACGCATGATCGCCAATTAGCGTTTCGAGGCGCTCTCGGGTCTGGAAACGTGCAACTGCCTGTTATCGCCAACTGATCTTGACTTCCGGGTTGCTCGTCATACTCGGGAGTGCCAGTAACTTCCGACAAGCCTGGTGTCGATACGATTCGCACTGACGCTCCTCACCACAGTTCCATTAGCTAAGCTAATATCGGATGCGATTGTGTTCGCAATCTGATCCAGGCGTTAAGGTTTTTAAATCCAGAAAAGCCCAACGCCTGAAGAGCGAAGATCCGTTCGCGCGGGAGAGGCTCCGTGATTCGAAAATCCGACAATAAGCATCAACTCCGGGCATCCGCGATCGATCGTGGTTTTGCACCCGTTGGTCTTACCACCATCAACCGAAAGATCACGATTCAGTTGTCGGTGATCACTCTTGCGGCCGTGATGGGCCATAGCTTGTGCGTCTCGCAAGGATTGGCTCAGCAGCCTGTTACGCAACCATCCAGCGCACTGCCACAGATTGACCCGCGACCCGATGCGTTTGCGCGAGCCCAGGGCCCTGCGCCTGCGCCGCCTCTGCTAGGCGGCGATGCGCTTCAGAAACCCGGCGTGCCTGTGGGGAAACTCTCGGCGCCGCTAACTCTAAGCAGCGTCGCGTATGACGGTATGGTAAGCCGCTACTGGATTTACGTACCGGCACAGTACGACCCACAGAAGCCGGCTGCAGTAATGATCTTTCAGGATGGCGAGGGTTATCTGAACCGCGCGGGAGATCACCCTGCATTGAATGTGATCGATAATCTGATTGCGCAGGGCAAGATCCCCGTGATGATCGCGGTGTTCGTCAACCCGATGGAGATCGCGACGGGCTCACCCGACACGCCGACCTACAAGTTTGTAGAAGCCTATGGTAAAAGGTGGGGGCGTACGCTCCAGGACTCAATGCGCTCCGTGGAGTACGACACCGTGAGCGATCGATACCCGCTATTCCTCCGGAACGAGCTGATCCCGGAGGTGTCAAGGCACTACAACCTTCGCAAGGACGCATACTCGCATGCGATCACAGGGTCTAGCTCAGGCGGCATATGCGCGTTCAATGCTGCGTGGCAGATGCCAGACACCTTCAGCCGTGTGATTTCTTGGATCGGCTCATTCACGGGCATTCAGTGGCGCGACGACCCAGCGATATCGGACGGCGGACAAGACTATCCTGACAAGATCCTGCATGAGGCGCATCGCAATGTGCGGGTCTTGCTGCAGGACGGGTCGAATGACCTGGAGTGGACCTATGGCTCCTGGCCGATGGCGAACATCCGAATGGCCAATGCACTGAAATCCAAAGGCTATGATTTCCGGTTCTCCTTCGGGCAGGGAAGGCACTCGTCTGCGTGGGGTGGCGCGGAGTTTGCCGACGAGATGACGTGGTTGTGGCGCGGGTATGACCCGAATAAGACGGAGGATACATTCCTTCAAGAGGCAAGTGAAGCCTCGAAACCGCCATTCCGGGTGACAATTGTGAACCGTTGACTCCGGTCGGGGTCGTTCCAAACCCCACAACTGGAGCATTCCGTGCTTCGCTTTCTGAACTTCAATTGAGCGTAGCGGCTTAGTCCTGAGAAACGCCATTCGCGTCAGTTGGCACTTCGTCCGAGTCTGGATGAGCGATAAATCGCCGAGCCACTCATTAGCACGAGATCAGTACCGCGAAGTGGGTCTTTCGTGAGGCTGGCGGGAGTTGATTGCTGTGAGGTGGGTGGGTTAGTGGGCGGTGGCGGTGGTTGGGGCGGTGGTTGGGTCTGGGTCGATGTCGGGGCGGCGGGAGGCGATGAAGCCGAAGATGGCGATGTAGATGTAGCAGACGGTGGGGAGGATGAAGGCGTGCTGGACTCCGATGCGGTCGGCGAGGTGGCCTTCGGCGAGGGGGATCAGCGCGCCTCCTACGATGGCCGCGACCATGAGGCTCGAGCCTTTGCTTGTGAGTTCGCCGAGACCGGCGAGGCCGAGGGTGAAGATGCTGGGGAACATGATGGAGTTGAAGAAGCCGACGAGTATGACGGCGATCATGGCGAGGTGGCCGGTGGTGAGCATGGTGGTGATGACGAGCGCGCAGGCGATCAGGGCGGCGGCTCCGAGGGCTTTGCCGGTCGAGATGCGGCGCAGGACGGCTGAGCCGATGAAACGTCCGATCATGGCTCCTCCCCAGTAGAAGGAGACGTAATGGGCGGCGGTTTTTTCGCTGAAGCTCATGACTTGGGGAAGGCCGAGGTAGTTGATGAGGAAGCTTCCGATGGAGACCTCGGCGCCGACGTAGACGAAGATGCCGAGGGCTGCCATGAGGAGGTAGGGATGGGACCAGATGCTGTCGGAGGAGGAGGTGTTGAGGGCGCCGGGGCGGAAGTCTCGGGTGAAGTCGGTGGTGGGGAGCTTGACGAGGGCGATGGCGACGGCGAGCGCGAGAAGCATGAGGGCGATGCCGAGGTAGGGAAGACGGACGGTGGAGGCCTGCTGGGCGCGGTAGTCCTGGAGCATGGCGGCGGAGAAGGACTTGATGCGTTCGGGGGTGGCCTGGACGGCTCCGAGGATGAGGGCTCCTCCGAAGAAGGGGGCGACGGTGGTGCCGAGCGAGTTGAAGGCCTGGGCGAGATTGAGGCGGCTGCCGGCGGTGGCCTGCGGGCCGAGGTTGGTGACGTAGGGGTTGGCCGAGACCTGGAGGCAGGTGATGCCGGCGGCCAGAATGACGAGTGCGGAAAGAAAGAGCGGGAACGATGCGGTGCTGGCGGCGGGCAGGAAGAGCAAGGCTCCGGCGGCCATGACGACGAGGCCGATGACCATGGTCTGCTTGTAGCCGCGCCAGTCGACGAGTTTGCCGGAGGGCCAGGCGAAGACGAAGTAGGACGAGAAGAACGCAAACTGCACGAGCAGAGCCTGGCCGTAGTTGAGGCTGAAGATGCCTTTGAGGTGCGGGATGAGGATGTCGTTGAGACAGGTGAGGAAGCCCCACATGAAGAACAGGACCGTGGCGATGCTCATGGCGCGGACGTCGGTGGCTTGCGGATCGCGGGTTAGGGTCTGCTGCGGGGCTGCTGTGATCAAAAGGGAATACCTGCCTTTGCTGGGGAAAATGCCGGCGGGAGAATTCTACAGGGAATGGGCGGAGAAGCGGAGATGGCCTGCGCGGCCGGGCCGCTTGCGCTTGAATATGGCCTGCCGGCCGGGCCCACTGCGCGTGGGGCGCCCACTTCGTGGGGGGTGTACCGGCTTCGCCCTGCGGGGGTGAAGAATGTTCCGGTGGATGATGGGGTGTGGCTAGCGGGCGGCTTCGAGAACGGCGTTTTGTGCGAGAAGAAGCTCGCGGATGCCCTTTTCGGCGTAGTCGAGCATGACGCCGAGCTGCTGGCGGGTGTAGGAGTCGTGTTCGGCGGTGGCTTGGGTTTCGACCAGGCCTCCGGAGGCGAGCATGACGACGTTCATGTCGACCGCGGCACGGGAATCTTCTTCATAGGCAAGGTCGAGAAGCACGTTTCCGTCGACGATGCCGACCGAAGTTGCGGCGACCATCTGGCGGAGGGGGGAGCTTTTGAGGGTTCCGGCTTTGACGAGTTTGCCGAGAGCGAGGGCCAGGGCGACGCATGCTCCGGTGATGGCGGCGGTGCGGGTTCCTCCATCCGCTTGGAGGACATCGCAGTCGAGGATGATGGTGCGCTCGCCGAGGAGCTTCATGTCGACGACCGAACGGAGGGAGCGGCCGATGAGGCGCTGGATTTCGTGGGTGCGGCCGCCGACCTTGCCGCGTTCGCTTTCGCGTGCGGTGCGGGTGAGGGTGGCGCGGGGGAGCATGCCGTATTCGGCCGTAACCCAGCCTCGGCCGGAGTTGCGCAGCCAGCCGGGAACACCCTGCTCGATGGTCGCGTTGCAGAGGACGCGGGTGTTGCCGGACTCCATGAGGATGGAGCCTTCGGCCATGGCGATGTAGTGGGGGGTCATGCGGACGGGGCGCAGGGCGTCGGCGGGTCTGTGGTCGGGGCGGAAGGTTGTGGGACGAGTGGGGGAGGACGTGGCGGACATCTGGAGATTATAGTTTGCGTGGATTTTCAGGAACGTTCGGGGGAGAACGATTGGGTGATTTGCAGAAAGGGGAAAACCGATTTGAATCGAGTGTGGGGGGATTACCAGAATGGGAAAGGTTCCGTTCTGGGAAGTTCTTGCAGGGTTGAGATTTGTTGAGTTTTTGAGAGTCTGCTGTTGTGCTGTTCTGTTTTGGGAATTGGTGAAGACCGGAATCCGATTCCCGATATTTGGGGTTAGTAGTTCATGAGCAATCACTTAGCGAAGGAGTTCCAGTTTGGTACTTGAAGTGATTACAGAAGTGCACCTGCCCGAATAAATAACGGGACAGGAGAAGGCGGAAACAACGAAATGCAGGCAATGCAGAGCAACAGTGCCATGGGCCCCGGTATCGATTCAGGAAAATTCGTTGCACTTCGGCATGTCACCCGTGAGATGCGGTTGAATGCGAAGGGCAAACCCAGTACGCGCCGGGCGGGCGGAGTGCAAGCCGAGGGCGCGAGCGCAGGTGTAATCCCAGGCGTCATTCCATATTTGTCGACAGAGGTCGCAGAAGGGGCGGGCCTGGCGCACGATGCTGGTAACCTGCTGGGTGCGCTGAGTCTTTATTCGGACCTGCTGGCCATGCCGGGCGTTCTGCATGAAGAGCATCGCGAGTATGCCTCCGAGCTGCGGATGCTGAGCGACCGGAGCTGGGCCATGATCGACCGGCTGGTGAACCATGCCAGGTCGGGGCGTTCGCCGAAGCTGGTGGAAGGCGCTTCGGTGCTTCCGGATGTGGTGGACGGGTGCAAGGGTCTGTTGCGCAGGGTGGCGGGCCGGACGGTGGAGATTTCGTACGGGGTGGGAGCTTTTGCGCCGGTCGCGGTGCCGGTGGAGTCGGTGGAACGGATTTTGACCAACCTGGTGAAGAACGCCGCGGAGGCGACGCCCTGGGTGGGAGCGATCTCGGTGACGGTCGAAGGCAGGACCGAGCCAGCGTCTGAAAACAACGGGACGATGCGGCGGCGGGTGATGCTGACGGTTCGGGACTGCGGCTGCGGCATGGATGCAGCTTCGGTACGGCGCCTGATGCAGCCCGGAGGCATTTCGAGTGCGAACGGACGGGGTCTGGGCTTTCGCGTGGTGCGGGAGCTGGTGGCGATCTCGGGGGGATGTCTGAGGATTGAAAGCCAGCCTGATCTGGGAACAAGCATCACCGCGGAATGGTGGGCGGAACCGGTGGCGGAGAAAGCTGCTCTGCGGCGGGACATCGGCACCGCTTCGGCGGACTCAGGCGAGGGTGCGGGAACGTTGTCGTGCGGGACGGGCTCGCTGGGCGTGGAGCAGCCAGTTCGCGGCGGGAGTGCCGCTTCGGCTAGTCCTGACTTTGGTGGGGATGAAGTGCATTCGCTGAGGGGCTGCTTGCCGCTTGCTGACGACTTGGTCCTTGCGGCAGATGTGGACGTTCGGGGGACGGCGCACCGCTGTCTGCAGGGAGAAGCAGGATGGATCGCATGCTGAGGTTTATGGCGGCGGGAATACCGGGGCAGGGAGAAGTTGAGATGTTGAGCAATGGATTGAAAGGGGACACAGTGGCTGCACTGCATGCGATGACGGGGAGAGGAACGGAGGCGCCCTCCGGTGTGTTGGTGGGGGTGTCGGCTGCGGGTGTGTCGGCGGCAGGTGTGTCGGCGGCAAAGGGTGCACCGGCAGAGCACTTCGATCTGATCCATGTGATGGTGGTCGATGATGACGCGGCTGTGCGCAAGGCGTGCTGCGAGGTTGCTTCGAACATGGGTTTTCCTGTGGTGGGGGCGGACAGCGCACATACCGCGCGCGAGGTGCTCAAACATCAGAGGATCGATCTGCTGCTGCTGGACCTGAAACTGCCTGGCGGGGGAGGGCTGCCTCTGCTGGAACAGGTGAAGGCGCTGCATCCGGATACGGCGGTGGTGGTGATGACGGCCTTTGCCACTGTGTCCTCGGCGGTCGAAGCGATGCGGATCGGCGCGGGCGATTACCTGACCAAACCGTTCGCGCTGGAAGAACTGACAACGGTGCTGGAGCGTACCGGGCACAGGCTGCACCTCGACGTGCAGAGTCGCCTGCTGCGCGAAAGGCTGAGAACGCAGCAGGGGATGGGCGGCCTGGTGGGCCGGTCGCCTGAGATGGAGAAGCTGTATCGCATTCTGTCGAAGGTGGCGTACTCGACGCATCCGGTATTGATCCTGGGCGAGAGCGGGACGGGCAAGGAACTGGTCGCACGTTCGATTCACTTTAACGGGCCGAATGCGGCCAAGCCGTTTGTGCCGGTGGATTGCGGTTCGCTGGTGCCGACGTTGATTGAAAGCGAGTTGTTCGGGCATGTGAAGGGAGCGTTTACGGGAGCCGATCGCGCGAAGGAGGGCTTGCTCGCCTCGGCCGAAGGCGGGACGGTGTTTCTGGACGAGATTGGAGAGCTTCCGCTGGACCTGCAGGCGAAGCTGCTGCGTGCGCTGCAGGAGAAGGAGGTGCGTCCGGTGGGCGCGACACACTCGCGACCGATTTCGGCACGCGTGTTGGCGGCGACCAATCGCGACCTCGCATCGATGGTGGAACAGGGGCGCTTTCGCAAGGACCTCTACTTTCGTTTGAATGTAGTGAATCTGCGGATTCCGCCGCTACGCGACCGCCGCGACGATATTGCGCCGCTGGCCATGCACTTTCTCGAGGAGATGGAGAAAGATCGCGAGGTGAAACGCACCTTCTCGGATACGACGCTGCGTGTGATGGCGGAGTACGACTGGCCCGGGAATGTGCGGGAGCTGGAGAATGCCGTCGAACGTGCCTGTGCGCTCTCCTCTGGTCCGATACTGCACATGGGCGATCTGCCGACGCAGTTGCAGAACTTCCGGTTGCAGCAGGGGCCGATGGTGGCCAGTGTGGATCCGGACGAGTTGGAGTACGGTCATCCCATTCAAAGCGCGAGTAAGGGGGGGATTGTTTCGATTGCGGAGATGGAGAAGCAGGCTATTCTTGCGACCATTCGGCAATTGAAGGGGGACAAGCTGATGGCGGCGAAGCTTCTCGGCATCGGCAAGACGACACTTTATCGCAAGCTGAAGGAGTATGGGATCTCTGAGGATACAGAAGACTAAGGCCTGCCGGCCGGGCCCACTACGCGTGGGGCGGTCACTTCGTGACTTGTATACCCCTTCGGTGGGCGCTTCCGTTGGTCGCGAGCGAAGATTTTTCATTGCCGACCATCGGGAGGCCCGGGCAAAGCCGGTATACCCCCCACGAAGTGGGCGCTTCCCACGCAGGGAGCCCGGCCGGCCATTGCTTGCTATCTCGTTTTCTGCCGTGCACGAGAGAGGCATAGAATCATGGCGAAAGCAGGTGTCCGATGGAGTGCACGCATCTCGGCCAGATTCGCAAGGTAATGCCTTCAGCCAAAGGCTGCGAGGAATGTCTGAAGACGGGCAGCCGGTGGGTCCATCTCCGCATGTGCCTGGAGTGTGGACATGTGGGCTGCTGCGACTCTTCGCCGAACCGCCATGCGACGAAGCATTTCCACACAACTAAGCATCCGATTATGCGTTCGATTGAGCCGGGCGAAAGCTGGGGCTGGTGCTACGTGGATGAGATGGAAGTGGAGGTAGTTTAGAGCCCGCTTTTGGGTTGTGCCTGGCTGCTCGAAAACTGGCCTGCCGGCCGGGCCGCCTGCGCGGCGCGCGGTCACTTCGTGACGGGTATATCCCTTCGGTGGGCGCTTCCGTTGGTCGCGAGGGGGGATCTCTGCTGCGGGCTCGCGGGAGGCCTACCCTGAAGCGGACATGTCCCCATGAACCGGGCGGAGCACGTAAACTGTGCTCGCGCGGCAACGCTTATGCGGCTTTGCTATGCTGGGTTTGTGGGGTGGTTCTTGCATGCCGCCGCAACCCAGGAGTTCTATGTCTGATGAAGTGTCAGTTTCGGCGCAGGCAGCACCCGCTGCGGCAGTCAAGATTACGGTTCGCCCCAACGGCCCGTTTCGCGTGGAAGGTCCGATTTCGCTGGTCGACGTGAATGGGCAGGAGTGGGACCTTACGGGGAAGCCGGCGATCTCTCTTTGTCGCTGCGGCTTGTCGTCCAAACGTCCCTTTTGTGATGGGACCCACGGCAGGGAAGGGTGGAAGTGTGAGGCGAGCCCGATTCCTGCGGAGCCTGTCGCACAAGGATAAGCACCGCCTGAAAAGAGTGGAGAACGGGTGCAGAGGGCGCGTCTGGCCTTCCATTCTTCACGCTGGCGCTGCATGGAAGGAATGCGGCTGGGCGAAGTGCCAGCTGACAATGGAGCAGGAGGATTGGCGAACGATGCAGCTGCGTGGCGTGTGGGCTTCCGGAGTTTCGGCCATGCTCCTGATGGGCGTCCCGGCTTCTGCGCAGACTGCACGCATCGCGCCGAGTACCCAAAGCGCGAGGCTGACTCCATACGTAGGCCAATATCGGCAGATGGATGATCCCGATGAGGTCATTGCGGTAAACCTCGATGGAGACGCACTGACAGTCGAAGGCGAGCAGAACGCTCCCGCCGCACTGACCTCCACCACGCGGGATCGTTTTTCGATCGAAGGCGGGCGGTTCGAGGTGAGCTTTGTGCGTGATGGGAAGAGTCAGATTTCAGGACTGACGTTTATCGCGCACGCCGGACGCCATCAGGGCGAAACCCATTTTGTTCGTTTTAGTGAGGAAGCTGCGAAGCTCAACCACTTTCGTGCGTACCAGCGCGAGGAGGTCATGATTCCGGTGCGCGATGGGGTGAAGCTGCACGCGGTGATTCTGCGGCCCGACGGCTCCGAATCGGGCGAGAAGTTGCCGTTCCTGATGGAGCGCACGCCGTACGGGGTGGATTCGATGTCCTCGAATGCGGTGAATGCCACAAAGCCGGAGCTTGCGGCGAGCGGCTACATCCTTGTGTACGGCGATATTCGCGGACGGTACAAAAGCGAAGGGCGGTTTGTGATGAATCGTGCGATTGTGGCGCACACCACGAACCGCGATGTGGATGAGACGACCGATACTCGCGACATGATCGCCTGGCTGCTGAAGAATGTGCAGAACAACAGTGGAGACGTGGGTGTTCTTGGTGTGTCTTACCCTGGGTTTCTCGCGATGAGTGCGGGCATCGAGGCTCATCCTGCAGTGAAAGCGATATCACCCCAGGCTCCGATGACGAATGTGTGGCTGGGGGATGATTTTTTTCATAACGGAGCGTTTCGCGAGGCGTATGGCTTCGACTATGTGCAACAGTTAGAGGCACAAAAGACGGATGCCTGGGTGGAGAGCAAGGAAGACACGTACGATTTCTTTCTTCGGCATGGGAACTTTGCCGGGGCCGCGAAGGCGGCGAAGATGCAGAATCTTCCGACAGCGAAGATCTTTCTGACCGCGCCGGCGTATACGAAATTCTGGCAGGACATGGCGGTGGAGAAGCACCTGACACGGGTCGAGGTGCCCACACTGGAGGTCGGCGGATGGTGGGACCAGGAGGACATGTGGGGAACGCAGGCCGAGTATGCTGCGCTTGCGCCGCATGACTCTGCGCACGAAGTGTTCCTGGTGCTGGGACCGTGGAATCATGGGGGGTGGGCTGATCCGGGACGCACTTTGGGGCAGATCAATTTCGGAGAGCCGACCGGGGCAGAGTACCGGAAGACTATTGAGGCTCCGTTTTTCGAGAAGTATCTCAAGGGGCGGGCTGGCTTTGATCTCAAGGACACGGCAAGCTTTCGCACGGGGAGCAACGTCTGGGAGCGGTACGACCAGTGGCCTCC
This sequence comes from Acidobacteriota bacterium, assembly GCA_030853485.1. Taxonomy (GTDB): domain Bacteria; phylum Acidobacteriota; class Terriglobia; order Terriglobales; family Acidobacteriaceae; genus Edaphobacter. Next base: position 26,134 of record JALYVA010000136.1, on the reverse strand, counting down.
GAAGATTGGATTTGACGCCGCGAAACTTTATCTGACAAAGGATCAGGGCCTGAGTTTTACGGCGCCGGAGTACGGTGGAGTTGCGGGTTCCTATGTGGCCGATCCAGCGAACCCGGTGCCATATCGGAAGCGACCCATTCAGCCGACCTATGGCACGGGTTCGAAGTGGAGGACGTGGCTTGTGGAAGACCAGCGCTTCGTCAGCGGACGCAACGACGTGGCCAACTTCTCGACTGCGGCGCTCGATCACGACGTTACGATCACTGGCGATGTGACCGCGGACCTGTTTGCTTCGACGACGGGAAGCGATGCGGATTGGGTGGTGAAGCTGATCGATGTGTACCCTGGGGACGCGCCGGAGCCGATGGCAGGGTACCAGTTGATGATTGTCGACGAGATCTTTCGCGGGCGGTATGCGAAGAGCTTTGAAACTCCGGAGGCGCTGGTGCCGGGCAAGGTCACCGAGTTCCGTTGGAGCCTGCATGGGGCCGATCATACTTTTCTGAAAGGCCACAAGATCATGGTCGAGGTGCAGTCGAGCTGGTTCCCGCTCTATGACAGAAATCCGCAGACGTTTGTGCCGAACATCATGTCCGCTCCGGCACGCGCGTACAAGGCCGAGACCCAGACGATTTACGGATCTGCGGCCTATCCGTCGCACCTTGAGTTTTCTGTGGCGCAGTAAGAAGTCGGACGAGGGAGGGGTGTGGTGAAGATCAAAACGATCAGCAGCCGTGAGGTCTACCGCAACCCGTGGACGAGCGTGCGTGAGGACGTGATCGAGCGGGCAAACGGGCAGCGCGGCATCTACGGCGTCATCGACAAAGACCCGGCCTGCATTGTGATTGCAATCGAAGCCACGCCGGAAGGGGAGTTTCTCTACCTGATCGAGCAGTTTCGTTATACGGTTGGGGCGCGCCATTGGGAGCTTCCCCAGGGGGGATGGGAGAATGCCGATGTCGTGCCGGAGGAGCTTGCGCGCGGAGAGCTGCGGGAGGAGACGGGCCTGACGGCCGAGCGCATGACGCTGCTAACGACGCTGCAGATTGCTTATGGCGTGATGAACCAGAAGCAATACGTGTACCTGGCTGAGGGTTTGACCTTGGGTGAGCCTGATCCCGATGCAGAGGAGACCGATCTTGTGGTGCGGCGGGTGAACGTGAAGGAGTTTGAGGCGATGATTCTGGACGGCACCATCGTGGATAACTGCTCGGTGGCGGCGTGGGCAGTGTATCGGCTCTGGCGGGAGCGGCGGTAGGGCGTTGGCGCGCGGGCCTCCTGCGCGGAGGGCGTCCACTTCGTGGGGTGTATACCGGCTTCACCCGGGCCTCCCGTTGGTCGGCAGCAGAGATCCTCTTTCGCGATCAACGGGAGCGCCCACCGAAGAGATATACCCGTCACGAAGTGACCGCTCGCCGCGCAGGTGGACCGGCCGGCCGGCCATATCTTTCAGATCACTTTCGCCGCCGCATCTCATCCAATACTTATGTTTGTTGCTTCTCTCCTTGCCCTCGTGGCGTTCGTCGCACCTCGGTCCCGCCCCCGCCCACACATTCCCGCCAGAGAGCTGGCCGACGTGGCCACTATCGTTGCGCATGACGAAGGCTGGCCGCTTGCCGATCCCGCCTACACCTTCGCTCCGATGACGCCCGATGTGGACGATGGCTTTGATTCGATTGGCCTGTACAAGAAGGCGCACCTTGTGCGGATGTACTCGGTGGACCGGACGACGGGCGATATTCTGGACTTCATGCGGGGCTGCCAGGTGTTCCGGTTCGAGAACCTTGCGGCGTTTCAACAGCGTATTCGCAGGAAATCGAAGGCTCCCGCGCTCACCGATAAGCAACTGGCCGTGAAGGCTGGATGCCCCAGATTGGCGCCGGTGACGACACGCTGGGTGAAGTAAGATCTTCGTTCCGCGGCCAGGTTCTCCGGTACTCGAGAAGAGCTCTCCAACTGCCTCTCGGGAATCCGCGACCGCGTGCCACCCAGCCGCGTCTAAACTGTAAAAGAGGCATCCATGAAGCGCATCCGCTACACGAAGTTTACCGGCGATCTGGCCTCTTCCTTTGGTCTCGAAGACCTGATGCAGGCGCTCTCGGAGTTCCTGCTCGACTCCGGCTTCCAAGACCCCATGTCGCGCTTCCAGGAGTTGGACGGCGACCAGACCATGGAGAACCTGCGTGAGGCGATCAAGCAGGCCCTCGAGTCCGGTGAGCTTTTTGATGAAGAGGCGCAGGAGAAGTTTGAAGCTCTCGCAGAGGATCAGGTGGAAGAGCTGATCGACCAGATCATCCAGAAGATGCAGGAGCAGAACTTCATCAACGCCGAGCAGCCTGAGCAGGGGAAGGGGGAGCAAGCCGAAGGCAACGGCGAGGCCCGCTTCGAGGTGACCGACAAGGGCATGGACTTCCTTGGCTACAAGGCCTTGCGCGAACTTCTCGGTCCGCTGGGCAAGTCGAACCTCGGCCGCCATGACACACGCCATGAGGCCTCCGGGGTCGAGACCAACGGCTCTTCCAAGCTGTATGAATTCGGCGACACCCTGAACCTCGACATCACGGCTACCCTGTCGAGCGTCTTCGCCCGGGAAGGTGTTCGTACCGCGGTCGAAGGGGAAGAACATACTCCGCTGAACATCGAGTATTCCGACATTCACGTCCATCAATCGGACTACCAGAGCTCCTGCGCGACGGTGGTGCTGCTCGACTGCTCGCACTCGATGATTCTTTATGGCGAGGATCGTTTTACGCCCGCCAAACGTGTAGCCATGGCTCTGGCGCATCTTATCCGCACGCAGTTTCCGGGCGACACTTTGAATCTTGTTCTTTTCCACGACACGGCGGAGGAGATTCCCGTTTCGCAGCTTTCCCGCGTCAAGGTTGGCCCGCATTACACCAACACACGGGAAGGCTTGCGCATGGCGCAGCGCATCCTCGCGCGGCAGAATAAAGACATGAAGCAGATCGTGATGATCACAGACGGCAAGCCGAGCGCGCTTACGCTGCCGGACGGACGCATCTACAAAAACGCGTTCGGACTGGACCCGCTGGTGATTTCGGAGACGCTTGAAGAGGTCAGCCGGTGCAAGCGCTCGAATATCATGATCAACACCTTCATGCTGGCCAGCGATTTTGCGCTGATGCAGTTTGTGCAGAAGGTGTCTGCGATGTGCCGCGGCAAAGCGTACTTCACTACGCCTGAAAACCTCGGCAACTATCTGCTGATGGACTTCATGTCACGCAGGATGAAAACCGTGCACTAGCCTCATGGCCTCTGGCGAAAGCTGGCATCGTACCATCAGCACCTGAAGGAGGAGCATGGATTTCAGCTGGGCGCACATGGGCACCTCGATCGTAGCGTCCTTCCTCGCATCTCTGGTCGAGTGCGTCGAAGCTCTCACGGTGATTCTTGCCGTGGGCAGCGTGCGCGGCTGGCGATCTGCACTTGCGGGCGCGGGCACCGCTATCGCAGTTTTGCTGGTGATCATCGCGGTCCTCGGGAGGGCGCTTACTCTCGTTCCTCTGGCTATCGTGCAGCTCGCTGTGGGTGCTCTGCTTCTGCTCTTCGGGCTGCGCTGGCTGCGTAAGGCTATTCTGCGGTCCGCCGTTCTGATCCCTTTGCACGACGAGCAGGCAGCCTTTGCAAAAAATAGTGCAGCCATGCGCAGTCTCGGTCCGGGTTCGTCGAGCTGGGACAAGATTGCGTTTGCCGCAGCGTTCAACATCACGATGCTCGAAGGCACTGAAGTGGTCTTTATCGTTATTGCGATCGGGGCGGGCCGCACAGGGATGCTTCTTCCCGCGAGCCTGGGCGCTGTCGCGGCACTTTTCGTCGTGATCCTGCTTGGGCTGATGCTGCATCGTCCGCTGGCCCGGGTACCTGAGAACACGCTCAAGTTCGTCGTCGGCGTTCTTCTCTCTGCGTTTGGAACGTTCTGGGTCGGCGAGGGAATGCATTTCGCGTGGCCAGCCGCGGACTGGTCGATTCTGGCTCTGATCGCCGCGTATCTGCTTCTCGCGGTCGCGCTGGTGCCGCTTTGCCGCAGACAATCGCACGCTGGAATATCGAACACCTAGGAGGCCGCGATGAAGTGGATTAAAACTATATTCCGCGAAGTGTTCGGTCTCTTCGTCGACGATGTCAGCTTTGCCGCTGCGATTCTGATCTGGCTGGCGGTGATGCGCTGGGTCGCGCCGCGTATGGGCGTCCCTGAGCGTTTTGCCGGTGCGGTGCTCTTTGCGGGACTCGCGCTTATCGTTGGGGAAAGCGTGTTGCGATTCGCCAGGCGCAAGCGGGCGGCCTGACGGCGTTCATCCCTGCTCAATCCTGACGGACGTCGATCCTGAGCTACGATGCCCCCGTCTGACAGGACAGGTCTAGTTGAAGCCTCGGCGGGTGCGGCTGCGGGCGGCTTCGTCGCGGTCACCCTCGCGTTCCCGCATGCGTTCGGCATACTGCGCGGCCTGATCGTTGCGCGATTTCTTCTCGGCGGCAGAAAACGCGCGCTCTTCCGTACGGCTGAGGCGTTTGTGGGCGTACATGCCTTCAAGCAGAAACTCGGCCGCGCTGACGGCGAGCTCCGGTTTGGACTTTGCGGTAATGTGTAACGGCGAAAGTTTTTCGATTAGTCCCTGGATTTGTTTCAGCTCTTCGAGCGAGTCGCTGGACGGCTGCGCGTCGTTCAATTGCACGGTGCCGCCGAGATTGAACCACTGCTCGATCTGCTGCGTGTTGGTTCCCGCAAAGTACATATCGAAGACCGTGGCTACACTCGCCCGGATGATTTCGCGAATGACCGTATCCGCACCGCGCATCTCCCCTTCGTATTCGAGTTCGATCTTTCCGCTGATGCCTGGAAGCGCCGTGTAGATGTCGCCGACCCTGGGCACCACGAGGGTTTCGTCGTGCAGTAAGGCCCGGCGCTCCGCATTCGAGATGACCAGCTCCATGGTGCTGATCGGCAGCCGCTGCGAAACGCCGCTGCGCTTGTCGACCTTCTTGTCTTCGCGCGCGGAGAAGGCGATCTGCTCGACGATCTGGCGAATGTAATGCGGGATTTCGATGTTGCCTGAGGAGACGCCGCCGTCTTTGTTCTTCGTGCGGTTGGTCCAGGCCTCCTGAGCGGTGATGGCGATGCCCTCTTCGACGTTCTCGGGATAGTGGGTGCGGATCTCGCTTCCGATGCGATCTTTGAGCGGCGTAACGATCTTGCCGCGTGCGGTGTAATCCTCCGGATTTGCGGAGAAGACGATGGCGACGTCGAGCGGCAGGCGGACGGGATAGCCCTTAATCTGCACGTCGCCTTCCTGCATGATGTTGAAGAGCGCGACCTGGATTTTACCGGCGAGGTCTGGCACTTCGTTGATGGCGAAGATGCCGCGGTTGGCGCGTGGAAGCAGGCCGTAGTGCATGGTGAGCTCACTGCCAAGGTCCTGGTTCGAACGTGCGGCCTTGATGGGGTCGATGTCGCCGACGAGATCGGCCACGGTGACGTCGGGGGTGGCGAGTTTTTCGACGAAGCGATCGTCGGGAGTCATCCAGGCGATCGGCGTTTCGTCGCCCAGGCGCGCAATCAGGTCACGGCTGAATTTCGAGATGGGCGCGTACGGATTGTCGCGTACCTCGGAGCCGGCGATGTAGGGGCAATGCGGGTCGAGCAGGGTGGTCAGGGCGCGGAGGATGCGCGACTTCGCCTGGCCTCGAAGGCCGAGCAGGATGAAGTTATGTTTGCTGAGAACGGCGTTGACGATCTGCGGGACGACCGTGTCCTGGTATCCGACGATGCCGGGAAACAGAGGCTCCTGGGATTTCGATGCGTCGCGGGACTTCGAGGAGCCGCGCAGGCGGGCGATCAGATTTTCGCGAAGCTCGTCTTTGACGCTGCGGGCGAGACGGGAGGGAGTGTATTCGCTGGCGCGAAGCGCGCCCAGAGTCGTAGGGAGAGAAGTCGCCATGGTTCAAGTATAGATGTTCGCCCGAAGCGAAAGGTTCCCGGGCTGCTGTGCGCTCCCTGGTCTGACGGCGCACCTGGGCGAACCTGGGCGCACGATCAGGCGGCGAGGTCGGCACGGAGGGCGTCCATCTCGGCCAGCGCGTGCTGGTTGCCCGTTCGGTTTGCGGCCGCGATGCCGGAGTGCAGGCGGTCAAGGGCCTCTTGTGTGCGGCCCAGTTTGGCGAGCGTCTGCGCAGACATCTGGTAGGCAGGGACATAGTCGGGGTTGTGTTCGATCAGCGTGGTGAACTCGGCGAGCGCGGCATCCGGGGCGGAAAGGCTGAGATGCTCCATGGCGAGACCATAGCGTGCAAAGGCGTTGGCGGGGTCGGCGGTGAGAATCTCTGAGAGTGCGGCAATCTTGGTGTTGGGGTCCATTGTTCGATGGTGCGGCTTAGGCAGACAGATTGGCAAGTGAAGGAAGGCGGAACGACAATTTGCATGGATGACACTGGATCGGAAGGTGCCCGGCAGGTTCGGCTTTCGTCCGGGGAGTGGTGCGGGCGATTTAGACTTGTAGGAATGAGCGAGTTGATGCAAGAGCGGACCGTGGCGGAGTCGCAGTCGGAACGCAGCGAGATTGTGCTGCCGGCGGACTCGAATGCAATCGGAAGCCTGTTTGGCGGGCGGTTAATGCAATACATCGATCTGGTGGGCGCGATGGCGGCTTCACGGCATGCGCGGGCGTTCACGGTAACGGCGAGCATGGATCACCTGGACTTTGTCGCTCCTGTGCGCGTCGGCGAGTTGCTGATCCTGAAGGCAAGCGTAAACCGGGCGTTTCGGACCTCGATGGAGGTGGGTGTGCGGGTGATGGTGGAGGATATTCGCGCGCAGAAGCTGCGCCATGTTTCAAGCGCGTACCTGACGTTTGTGGCGGTCGACCGCGAAGGCAACGGCATTGTCGTGCCACGGGTGGTTCCCGAGACCGAACACCAGAAGCGAAGGTTCGAGGACGCGGGCCGGAGACGCGAGATGCGCGCAGGCGAGACGCAGCGAAAGAAAGAGATGCGGGCGGCGCTCGGGGCGGGCTGGCATGTGTGAGGACGGCAGGCTGTAGGGAACTAGAGAGTCGTCAAGAGTAGAGAAGCGGTTGGTGTACGGTGAGAGCGGATTCGCCGAGGAGAAAATAATATGGGACATATGGGAGCAGGAGCGCCGCAGGGGCCGCAGCCTTTACCGGGAGTGGCGCATGTGGTTGCGGTGGGCAGCGGTAAGGGCGGCGTGGGCAAGACTACGGTCGCGGTGAATCTCGCGGTGGCGCTGGGCAAGCTGGGATACAAAGTCGGGCTGATCGATGCGGACATCTACGGGCCGAACGTGCCGATGATGCTCGGAGTTTCGCGGCAGCCGAACATTGTGGGGGAGAACCGGATTGAGCCGATCCTGTCGCATGGGGTGAAGTTCATTTCCGTGGGGTTGATCTCGCCGGGCGATAAGCCGATGGTGATGCGCGGGCCGATGCTGCACCAGATTATTCGGCAGTTTCTGCAGCAGGTGGAGTGGGGCGAGCTGGATTTTCTGGTCGTCGATCTGCCGCCGGGTACGGGAGACGTGGTGATCTCGCTGGTGCAGACGGTGCCGTTGACCGGCGCGGTGGTGGTGTCGACTGGTTCGGGCGTCGCGCTGCAGGATGCACGGAAGGCGCTCGAGATGTTTCACCAGGTGAAGGTGGAGGTGATCGGGCTGATCGAGAACATGTCGCAGATGACGCTGCCTGACGGCCAGGTGATCGATGTCTTTGGCGCAGGCGGTACGGAGCGGACGGCGGCGCAGTTTGGGCTTACGTTTCTTGGTGCGGTGGAGCTGGACCCGCAGATTCGCGAGGGCGGCGATAAAGGAATTCCGGTTGCGCTGGCTGGGCCGCAGTCGAAGCTGGCGGTAGATTTCTATTCCATTGCGAAGAAGGTCGCGGCCAAGGCGCAGGAGATTTCGTCCAACAGCGAGGATGTGCTGGAGATCAGCTAGGGCCTGCCGGCCGGGCCCACTGCGCGTGGGGCGGTCACTTCGTGACTTGTACACCCCTTTGGTAGGCGCTTCCGTTGGTCGCGAGCAAAGATCTTCGTTGTCGACCATCGGGAGGCCTTTGGCGAAGCCGGTATACCCCCCACGAAGTGGGCGCGGCCCGCGTAGGGCGCCCGCGCGGCAGCGCACCCTTGACGGCTGGCGTAAAGTTGTTAAAGGCATGGAGGGGCGAATGGCGGATGCGGAGCGGATTACGGCGCGGCAGAGAGCTATTCTGACGGCCATTATTGAAAGCTACATCGACACCGGGGAGCCGGTGGGTTCGGGAACGATCGCGCGGCAGCAAAGCGGCGAAGATGCCGGGCTTAGTCCAGCCACGGTACGCAATGAGATGGCTGAGCTGGCGGAATGCGGGTTGCTCGAACAGCCGCATACTTCGGCAGGCAGAGTGCCGACGGCGCGGGCCTTTCGCCTGTATGTCGAGCACCTGAGCGGAGGCGTGCACCCGCGGCTGGGGCAGATTTCGGCTCGATCGAGAATGCAGATCGATTCAAGTTTTGTGGGGGTTGCGGGAACGCAGGCCGTGCTCGAGCGGACGTCGCACGTCCTGGCCACCCTGTCGAGTGGGGTGGGCGTCGCCATTGCCGCGGCGGGGGACGGAGACATGCTCGAGCATGTGCATTTTTCGCGGCTGGCGCAGGCTCGCGTGCTGGCCGTTGTGGTGACGCGAAGCGGGATGGTGCGCGACCGCGTGCTTGCGCTCGACAAAGACCTGAGCGTACGCGAGTTGCAGGTGGCAGCGAATTTTCTCAATGAGAACTTTCGCGGATGGAGCGTGGAACGGGTGCGGGCAGAGATTGCCCGAATGGTGGAGCGCGAGCAGAATGAGTACCAGAGGCTGCTGACTTCGGTGCATCTGCTTTGGGTCAAAGCGGTGCCAGAGGAAGCTGTGCCGTTGCAGACCGTGTATGTGGATGGCGTGGCGAATCTTGTAGGAAGTCACGATGACAAGGAGCGGCTGCGGGAGCTTTTGGGCGCAATGGAAGCGAAACAGAGGCTGGTGGAGCTGCTGAATGCCTATGTGGACGCGCGGCAGGAAAGCGTACGTGTGGTGTTCGATCTCGAAGAACATGCGCCGGAGATGTCGGGAATGGTACTGATTGCGGCCCCGGCACGGATGGGCGGGGAAAGCCGGGGAACGGTTGGAGTGATTGGGCCGAAGCGGATGCATTACGAAAACACAATGAACGCGGTGGGTTATATTGCGCAGGTGTTTGACCGCATGCTGCATCCTACAGAATGAAATCTTAACCGGAGAATGGGGCGATTTTGCTGCGAAAACAAGCTGTTACGATCCGCTCATCGCACCGTTTCGATGCCTGAAGCGCTGCTTCTGGACGTTTCGCGGAGTGAGCGAATGCGTCAGTTCTGCGGACTTACCTGGGTACGGGTGATGGGGTGGGGTGGACCAATGTGGGAGTTGAGAATCGAGAAGCTACGGGGAACGCGATGAACGCCAGGGAGCAGTTCGCGCGTTGGGCCCGGATGGGCAACAATAGAAGAGACAACATGACGAGGAGCAGGGAAGATATGCAGGACGAGAGAACAGGGCAGGAGATGCTGGATACGGAGATTGGGACTGGGTTTGAGGCCGAGCCGGCCCGTGCGCAGGAAGGCGTGTTGCAGGCTGAGCTTGATCAGGTGAAGGTTGAGCGGGACCAGTTGCTGGACCGGCTGGCGAGGCTGCAGGCGGAGTTCGACAATGCGCGCAAGCGTGAGGTGAGGGAGCGTGCCGACGCCCGCGAGTACACGATCTCGAACACGGTCGAGCCATTTCTGGCAGTGATGGATAACTTTCAGCTTGCACTGAAGGCTAACGGCACGGCTGAGCAGCTTCGCGCCGGCGTGGAGTTGATCCTGAAGCAGATGGAAGATGCGTTGAAGGGTCTGCAGGTGCAGGCGGTAGAAGCGGTGGGAGCGCAGTTCGACCCTCGAATCCACGAGGCTTTGGGGAGCATCGAAACCAAGGAGTTTCCGGACCACCAGGTACTGGAAGAGATTCGGCGTGGGTACCGGATTCGCGAGAAGCTGCTGCGTCCGGCGCTGGTGCGTATTGCGGCCAACCCGGGGCAGGTTTCGGATTAATCTTTCCCCTGGTGGAGTAAGGCGCACCGTTCACACCGAATTCCACACTAGAGAATCAGACGGACTTTTCCTCGTGCTCGAAACCGACGTGACGAGGAAGCGATAGCAGCAAGAGCAACCGCAGCGGTATGGAGACAGCGGGAAGCAGGAAGAGATCCTAGAGATATGGCGACGGCGAACGTGACAAAGATCGATTACTACGAAGTGTTGAGTGTGTCGCGAGACGCGAGCGATCAGGAGCTGAAGACCGCGTACCGCAAGCTGGCGATGCAGCATCATCCGGACCGGAACCCCGGCGATGCGGCCGCGGAAGAGAAGTTCAAAGAATGCAGCGAGGCCTACCAGGTGCTGAGCGACCCGGAGAAGCGGGCTGCGTACGACCGGTACGGACACGCGGCGTTCCAGGGCGGCGGCGGAGGAGGCAATCCGTTCGCAGGCGGCTTCAGCGGCAATCCGCAAGACCTTGGTGACATCTTCGGCGACCTGTTCGGCGAGATGTTCAACATGGGCGGAAGCGGCGGCGGGCGCAAGGCCTCGAGGGTGCAGCGCGGGCGCGACCTTCGCTACGACCTGACGCTGGAGTTCGAAGAGGCTGTGTTCGGCAAAGAGAAGGAGATCACCATTCGCCGCATGGAGACGTGCACCGATTGTCATGGCACGGGTGCGGCGAAGGGCAGGGCTCCCGTGACGTGTACGCAATGCGGCGGGCGCGGACAGCAGAGATTTCAGCAGGGCTTCTTTTCGGTCGCAAAAACCTGCTCGGTGTGCGGCGGCACAGGGACGCTGATCGTTGACCCGTGCGCGACCTGCAAGGGGGACACGCGGGTGCAGGGCGAACACACCATCCTGGTGAAGGTGCCGGCAGGTGTGGAGCAGGACACGCGCATTCGCTACCAGGGCGAGGGCGAGGCTGGGAAGTTTGCCGGACCCGCTGGCGATCTGTATGTGGTCCTGAACGTGAAGGCGCACAAATTCTTTGAACGCGACGGCGACGACCTGCATTGCGTCATGCCGATTTCGTTTCCGCAGGCGGCGCTGGGCACGGAGCTGGAGATTCAGACGCTCGAAGGCGCGGCTACCATCAAGGTTCCCGAAGGGACGCAGAGCGGCAAGGAGTTCAAGCTGCGAGGCAAGGGCGTGCCGCACCTCAATGCCCATGGCAAGGGTGATCTGGTCGTGGAGATTCGAGTGCAAACGCCGGCAAAGCTGAACAAGCAGCAGAAGGAGTTGCTGCGGCAGCTAAGCGAAACGATGGTGGTAGAGAACACGCCGACGTCGCGCGGGCTGTTTGAGAAGGTGAAGGAGATGTTCACTTAGCGCAGGGTCGATCGATTAAGGCAGGGCGGTGTGCCTGGGGCTGTTCCCTGGGCACGCACGTTTGAGATGTCTTGGAGCGGGGGACCAGCCGGGAAGCGGAAGTATGGTGCGCCCGAGAAGATTCGAACTTCTGACCTACAGCTTCGGAGGCTGCCGCTCTATCCAGCTGAGCTACGGGCGCGTACCTCTAGCCTAGCATGCCCGGCAGCCCGCAGACCTCCGGTTTGACAGCCCCTGCCGGAACGGTTCAGCATCAATGCCAGCACAACAATTTACGCTGCCTGCAACCGCAGCGAAACAGCTCATCTACCCAGAAAGAGAGAGACTCCCCTCATGCAGCTCCGCACCTTCGCACTCGCCGCTTGTTGCACCCTCCTCGCCATCCCCGGCCTCGCCCAGACCTCCGGCCAGGTGAACCACGAAATGGGCGAGATGAACATGGACAAGCCTTCCGGCAAAGCTCTCCCCAGCCCCGCCGCGAAAGCCGAAGTCACTCTCAACGGCAAAGCAATCACGATCAAATACAACTCCCCGCGTGTGCGTGGACGCAAGATCATGGGCGGCCTGGTTCCTTACGGAAAGGTCTGGCGCACCGGAGCCAATCCCGCCACTACCCTCATCACCGAAACGAACCTCAAGATCGGCACGCTCGACGTACCCGCCGGCACCTACACGCTCTACACCTTGCCCAATGCCGACCATTGGCTTCTGATCGTCAACAAGCACACCGGCCAGTGGGGCACTGAATACACCGAGAGCGACGACCTGGGACGCACGCCACTCACAGGCAAAAGCCTTTCTGCTCCCCAGGAAAACATGACCATCTCGTTCGAGAACACCCACGGCGATTCCACCGAACTGCATATCAAGTGGGAGACCACTGACGAGTCTGTCTCCGTCAAAGCCGAGTAGAGCATCGCCGCACTGCCGGGCGCTTCCGTGGGTCGAGAGAACTAATGTTTACTCGCGACCAACGGGAGCGCCAACCGAAGGGGTATACCCGCCATGAAGTGGCCGCCCCACGCGTAGTGGACCCGTCCGGCCAGGACAGTATCTACTCCGCCGCTTCCTTCTCCAGCCGCAGCTTCTCCAACACCGAAGCCACCAGTTCCTTCGCCCCGAGAATATTTGCCGTCACCGCCTGCAGGTCGAGCGCCGGCACCGCAGGATCCCGTGCGCTCGTGCAGTACACCCCGTGCTGCCCCACAAGAATCAGCGCATCCGTCAGCGCGTCGAGCGTCACCGCCAGCCGCCCGCGCGCCTCTCCCATCATGAACTCGTACCGCTCGAGCTCCTGCTGCCGGTCATAGAAGATCGACACGCGCTACCACTCCTTTGCGGCCGTATCGACCAGCACAGGCTCAGGCGCAACCGGACCCTTCCAACGCAGCACAGGCTTACGCGCCGCTGTCGTCTCATCCAGCCGCTGCAGCCTGGTCGTATGCGGCGAGGTTTGCACCAGCTCAGGATTCTCCTCCGCCTCGCGCGCGATTTGTTTCAGCGCATCGATCAGTAGATCCAGCTCCTCACGACTTTCGCTTTCGGTCGGCTCGATCATCATGGCGCCCTGCACAATCATCGGGAAGCTCACCGTGTATGCATGGAAGCCGTAGTCGATCAGACGCTTGCCCATGTCGCCCGTCTTCACCCCATGCCTGGCCTGCAGCTTGTCCGAAAACACCACTTCATGCAGCGTCCGCGTCTTGTACGGCAGCTCGAACGTCCCCTCCAGCTTGGCCCGAATGTAGTTCGCGTTCAGCACCGCATCCTCGGTCGTCTGCCGCAGCCCGTCGGGTCCGTTCGCCAGGATGTACGCGAGCGCCCGCACAAACATGCCGAAGTTGCCATAGAACATCCGCACCCGGCCTACCGACTGCGGACGGTTGTACTCAAGCGCCAGTGTTCCGTCCGCCTTCGTAATCACCACAGGCGTCGGCAGAAACGGCTCCAGGATCTTCTTGCAAGCCACCGGCCCCGAACCCGGCCCACCACCTCCATGCGGCGTCGAAAACGTCTTATGCAGATTCAAATGCATCACGTCGACGCCGAAGTCTCCCGGCCGAGTCTTGCCCACTAGCGCATTCATGTTCGCGCCGTCCATGTACAGCAGCGCGCCCTTCGCATGCAGAATGTCCGCGATCTTCTTGATGTCCGACTCGAATACCCCAATGGTCGAAGGATTGGTCAGCATCAGCGCGGCCGTATCTTCATCCACCATCTTTTCAAGTTCTGCCAGGTCCACCATCCCCTGAGCATTCGACTTCAGGTTCGCCACCGCATATCCGCACACCGCTGCCGTCGCGGGGTTCGTGCCATGTGCCGAGTCCGGAATCAGAATCTTCTTGCGCGGATTGCCTTTTGCCTCGTGGTACGCCCGCACAAGCAGAATGCCCGTAAACTCCCCATGCGCTCCGGCCGCGGGCTGCAGCGTGATCGTGTCCATGCCGGTAATCTCCACCAGCGCGTCCGACAGCGTCTTCATAATTCCTAAGCATCCCTGCGACAGCGACTCCGGCTGGTACGGATGCGCCTCCGCAATCCCCTCCATCCGAGCGACCGCTTCATTCACCCGCGGGTTGTACTTCATCGTGCAGCTTCCCAGCGGATACATGCCCAGATCGATTGCATAGTTCCACGTCGAAAGCCGTGTGAAGTGGCGAATGATTTCGATCTCGCTCAGCTCCGGCATCACGCCCAGGTCCGTTCGTACCGCATCGCCCAGCAACGCCACCGGGTCCGCCGCCGGAACATCCAGCTCCGCCAGCCGATACGCTTTCTTGCCCGGCGAAGACTTCTCAAACATCAGGTCTTCGTTCTGGTTCGTATGCGTCGTTGCCTTCTTCGGCATGCCTTGAAACTTTTCATCCGCCATGTCTAAAACTCCTGCCCATCCCCAGCATCGCCCGTCTCGGAATAACTCCCCGACTGCGGCCCATCCACATCTTCTTCCCGCAACGAAAGCCCAAGTACCGTGCCGTTCTCTAGCTCCACCGTCAACGCATCACCCTCTTCGAGCGACGCCTGCACAACTTTCTCGCCAATCTGCGCACACAGCGCATTGCGATACTCCGGCTCGCCGTAAGCCACCGAAAAATCCGCCAGCAAAACATGCGGCCAGTCATACAGCGTCAGCAGAGGAGCCTCAAAGCGAAGCTGCAAAAAGTCCTCCACAAACTCCACCGCCTTCAGCTCTTCGCCAATCATCGCGGACACATCCATCGCTAAGCCTTCTTGCCCGCAAGGGCCATCGCCGCAGCGTCCATCTGCTTGCGCGTCGTCAACTCGGTCGCGCACCACAAACTCGCATTCGGCCCTAGCTCTGGATACCACTTCCCAAGGGCCAGCCCGCCGATAATCTTCTCGCCCAGCAGACCCGCGTTCATCTCGTCAGTACTCTTCGCAGTCTGCAGCACAAACTCATGGAACCGCGGCGCACCGTCAAACAAAACCTTCGCGCCGGACGTCTCGCCCAGCACCGATTTCAGATACGCCGCCTTCGCGAGGTTATGTTCCGCCAGCTCCCTCATGCCTTCCTTGCCGTACACCGTAAGAAATATCGTCGTCATCAGCGCAACCAGCGCCTGATTGGTGCAGATGTTCGAGGTTGCCTTCTCCCGGCGAATATGCTGCTCCCGCGTCGACAGCGTCAGCACAAACCCGCGCTTGCCATCCTTGTCTTTGGTCTCGCCGATCAGACGTCCCGGCATCTGGCGTAGAAACTTTTCCTTGCAGGCAATCACACCGCAGTACGGCCCGCCATACCCCACCGCCACACCGTAGGACTGCGCCTCGAGCGACACGATATCTGCCTCCGCCGGGGGCCGCACAATGCCCAACGACACCGCCTCGGCAATCGACACAATCAGAAGCGCACCCTTCGCATGGGCGATCTCCGCAATCGCCTCCACGTCCTCAATCGTTCCGAAAAAGTTCGGCGACTGGATCAGCACGCAAGCCGTGTCTTCCGTAATTGCCGCATTGAGTGCCGCCAGGTCCACGCGTCCATTCGCGGCATACCCAACCTCCGCCGTCGGAATCTCTTGGTGCTGCGCATACGTGGCAATTACTTCGCGATACTCCGGATGCACGGTCCGCGCAATCACCGCGCCATTCCGCCCGGTCACGCGCACCGCCATCATGATCGCCTCAGCCGCCCCCGTCGAGCCGTCATACATCGACGCATTCGCAATCTCCATGCCCGTCAGTTCGCAGATCATTGTCTGGAACTCGAACATCGCCTGCAGCGTGCCCTGCGAAATCTCTGGCTGGTACGGCGTGTAGCTGGTCAAAAATTCACCGCGCTGCACCAGCGAATCGATGATCACCGGACGATAGTGGCGGTACACCCCGGCGCCCAGAAAACTCGAATAACCGACAGCGTTGTTTTCGGCGAATGCGCGAAAGCGGTCCAGGATCTCCGACTCGCCATGCTGCCGCGGAACCGCAAGATCGCGCTTCAGTTGAAACTCCTGCGGGATCGTGGAAAACAGATCAGCAATCGATGCCACGCCGATCTCGGCAAGCATCTCCTCGCGGTCCGCAGGGGACTTCGGCAAATAGCGCATCGTCTTAGTGTCCAGTCTCTTCGCTGGTGAACTTCTCGTAATCGGCGGCGCTTAGAAGTCCATCGACCTGCGTCGCATCCGCAAGCTCCACCTTCAGCAGCCAGGTCGTATTCGCGTCCGTGTTGATCTTCTCGGGCGCATCTTTCAACTCTTCATTCACCGCCGTCACGGTACCCGATACGGGCGCAAACAAGTCCGACACGGCCTTCACCGACTCGACCGAGCCGAAGCTCTTGCCCGCCTCAACGGCATCGCCTACCTTCGGCAGATCGACAAACACAATATCGCCCAGCGAATTCTGCGCATAGTCGGTAATGCCCACGGCGCCTTCCTTGCCGTCGACCTGAATCCATTCGTGTTCTTTTGTGTACTTGTAATTGGCTGGATAGGACATGATCTCGACTTTTCTCCGTCTTTCCATTGTAGTGCGTTTGAAACTACGACAATACGCGTGTGCGGATAGGCTGCTTGTCCACAAACTTCTGCTCAGCGCGGTCCAAAGCCCGGATAAGGTTCGAGCTTCATCAACGCCGCAATCTCCAGCATCCCGCGCTGCGCCAGCGGAAGCGAAGCCATAGCCTCCTGCACCTGCTCTTCGCTCGCGGCCTCGAACAGCAGCGCCGCGCCCGGCATATCGCCTCGCCGCCAGATCGAGCGCACTATCCCGGCGGCAAACAACTCCCGCACCCGCTCGCTTTCGACTTCCAGCAACTCAGGCGTCCAGGCCTCGGCGGCAAACAGATCCGTCCGGCGTTTTGTCAGAACCAGAAATTGCAAAAGCATCTCCTCACAGGTTCGTGTCCGCGCGAACTACTTCTTCGGCCGCTTGTAAAAGGGAACAGGCACAACCTTCGCCTTTACCTTCTGTCCGCGAATCTCCACCGCGACTTCGGTCTCAAGTGCGGAAAACTCCACCGGCACATACCCGAGCGCAATGTTCTTCTTCAGAAACGGCGAGGGCGAGCCGCTGGTGATCTCGCCAATGCGAGCGCCGTCGAGCGAAAACACCGGATAGCCGTCCCGCCCAATGCCGCGCTCCACCATCTCGAGCCCCACCAGCTTGCGCTCCGGTCCGCCCTCAGCCTGTATCTTCAGCAGCGCCTCGCGTCCCACAAAGTCGGGCTTATCGAGCTTGGCATATCGCCCCAGCCCGGCCTCGAACACGTTGATCGTGTCCGAAATCTCATGCCCGTACAACGCCATGCCAGCTTCGAGCCGAAGCGTATTCCTTGCACCCAGCCCGCAAGCCAGAATGCCGAACTCCTTGCCCGCCTCCAACACCTCGCCCCACACCCGCGCGCTGGTCGGCTCATCCGATGGAATATAAATCTCGAAGCCGTCCTCGCCCGTGTAGCCCGTACGCGCGATCAGCACGTTATGCAGACCGCATACCTGACCCCACCTGAACCAGTAGGCCTTGATCGTGCTCAGGTCAACGGGAGTCAGCTTCTGCAGCGTCTCCGCCGCCCTCGGCCCTTGAATCGCAAGCTGTGTGTAGAAGTCCGAAAAGTCGTTCACATGCACACCGGGCATGTGCCCAATCGTCTTCCGCACCCACTGCACATCCTTCTCGCGGGTCCCCGCATTGATTACAATCAGGTAATCGTTGTCGGAAAGCTTGTGCACCACCACATCATCGACAAACGTTCCATTCGGATACAGCATCGCCGAGTAGTGCGCCTGTCCTACCTGAAGCTTCGAGGCATCGTTCATGCAAAGTTTCTGCACTGCGTCCAACGACCCCGGACCGCGCAACTGAATGTCTCCCATGTGCGAAACGTCGAACACCCCGACCCCTGTGCGCACTGCCATATGCTCAGCAATCAGGCCACAGCAGTCCACCGGCATGTCCCACCCGCCGAAGTCCACCATCTTCGACTTCGCCGCCCGGTGCACCGCATTCAATGCTGTTTTTCGAAGCTCGGTCGTCTCTGCCATGGCGGTGTTTTCCTTCTTTGCGTGGTAAATGCTGTCCATAAAACGATAGCATCCGCAGCCCGCACGCGATGGGACGCGTCGATTACCGATCTGCTGTGATGCATCCCGTAATTAGGTGTACGGAACCGGCCTCTGGATGCAGCAAACGCGCTGTGCGGAGGCCATTGTTGATCTCGTGGAACTCTGCGTGATCTTTTACTGTTTCAGTCACGCGGGATCAGAGATGCCTGCCGGCCGGGCCGCCTGCGCGGCGCGCGGTCACTTCGTGACGTGTATACCCCTTCGGTTGGCGCTCCCGTTGGTCGCGAATGATCTTTGTTGCCGACCAACGGGAGGCCCAGGCGAAGCGGTATACCCCCCCACGAAGTGGGCGCTTCCCGCGTAGGGAGCCCGCGCGGCAGCGCTCCATCTTCTAAACCGTCACCGTCTCCCGGTACTCCCCAAACACCCCACGCAGCACCCCCGCAATCTCCCCCACCGTCGCGTAAACCTCCACGGCCGCGAGGATCGCCGGCATAAGATTCTGCCCGCCCCGCGCTCGATCCTCCACCTGCCGCAGCGCCGCCCGATGCACACCCGCATCCCTGCGCAACCGCAGCGCACGCACCCGCTCCACCTGCCGCCCCTCCAGCGCCTCATCGATCCGCTGTATCGGCACTGCGACCTCCTGCGCGCTGGCAAACTCATTCACCCCCACCACCACAGCCTCCCGCGCATCTACCGCACACTGATACGCATACGCCGCGTTCTGTATCTCCCGCTGCACATACCCACGCTCGATCGCCCGCAGCATCCCGTACTTGCCCGCCGGATCGAACCCCGCAATCGTCGCCAGATACTCCTCCGCCCGCCGCTCCATCTCATCGGTCAGCGACTCCACATAGAACGACCCCGCCAGAGGATCCACCGTCTGCGCCACCCCGCTCTCGTGCGCCAGAATCTGCTGCGTCCGCAACGCGATCCTTGCCGCATTCTCGGTCGGCAGCGACAGTGCCTCATCGAAGCCATTCGTATGCAGACTCTGCGTCCCGCCCAGCACCGCAGCCAGCGCCTGCAGCGTCGTCCGCACAATATTGTTCTCCGGCTGCTGCGCGGTCAGCGTCGAACCCGCCGTCTGCGTATGAAACCGCAGCATCCAGCTCCGCGGGTTCTTCGCCCCGAAATCCTCCCGCATCATCCGCGCCCACATCCTTCGCGCCGCGCGAAACTTCGCCACCTCTTCCAGCAGATTGTTATGCGCGTTGAAAAAGAAACTCAGCCGAGGCGCAAACCCGTCCACATCGAGCCCCGCATCGATCGCCGCCTGCACATACGTCGCCCCATCGGCCAGCGTAAACGCCACCTCCTGCACCGCCGTACATCCCGCCTCGCGCATGTGGTAGCCCGAGATCGAAATCGTATTCCACTCCGGCACCTCGTCCGCCGCCCACGCAAAGATGTCCGTCACCAGACGCATCGCATGCGCCACCGGATAGATGTACGTCCCCCGCGCAATGTACTCCTTCAAAATATCGTTCTGCACCGTCCCATGCAGCCCTCGCACCTCCGCGCCCGTCCGCTTCGCCACCGCCACATACAGCGCCAGCAGAATCGACGCCGTCGCATTGATCGTCATCGAAGTCGAAATCGTATCCAGCGCAATCCCATCGAACAGCCGCTGCATGTCTTCGATCGAGTCGATCGCCACCCCCACCTTCCCCACCTCGCCCAGCGCCAGCGGGTCATCCGAGTCATACCCAATCTGCGTCGGCAGGTCGAACGCCACGCTCAGCCCGCCTTTGCCCTTACCCGCGCCGCCGCCCGCACCCGCCCCATGCGCCAGCAAAAACTTGTAGCGTTTATTCGACTCCTCCGCATCCCCCATTCCCGCATATTGCCGCATCGTCCACAGCCGCCCGCGATACATCGTCGGCTGAATCCCACGCGTATACGGATACTCCCCCGGCTCGCCTACAGACGCGGCAATATCATCCCCCGCCACATCCTCCGCGCGGTACAAAAGCTTCACCGGAATGCCGGAGCTGGTTTTCGCTGTCTCACTCATGACGCTGTAGTGTACCTGCTCGCCGCCAGTTCTAGCCGCGCCTGCCGTGGTTTAGCCGCGCCTGCCCCGCCGGCTCGCCTTCACAAAGCTGCTCACGCAAAAATATCCAAACACCATCGCCACCCCAAGCGCCACCATAAAATGCACATGCGCCGTATGATTCCCCCCCGCATCGTGCCAGTCGCCGCGCATCTTCCACGCACCCCCACCCGCGAACAACGCAAACAGGCCGAAGAAAACACCCGTCACCTCCAGCCACAACACACCCGACAGCTTCACGAACGGCCCCCACACCGCCTCGCCAAACCGCTTGCTCCCGTGCTTCAACCCCTGCTTGGTCTGCCGCACCTGGGCCGCCGTTCGCGCCGCCTCCTGCCCCATGCGTACGCCCGACACCTTTGCCCGGCTCTCCGCAGCATCCTCCGTGCGCACCCTCTCTGCCGTCTTCGCCGAAGCAGCCGAAGGGTTCGGCGAAGTCGCCGCATCCACAGCCGTCACCAGCGTTTTAGCAGCCGCACGCGCCCCAACTCCAAGCGCACGGCCGAAGCGAACCGAATCCATCCCTGAAGTGTAGCCTGCCCCCGCATCCGCACGCGAGAGCCTCTGCCTTCACCTCGCGCAAGCCCTTCCGGTTGCCCTTCCCGCCACAGGCCCCGCTGCCGTCGTCTCTGCCCGTCGTCAGCTCACACCCCGAACAGCAACCGCCCCGACGCTTTGCTGCATCCTACCCCACAGCACGCGGACAAGCACCGCACACTCAACACCTGATAGGGGACTCACGCAAATGAAGAACATTCTCTGGTTGGTCGGCGGTTTCTGTGCAGCCGCAACCTGCTTTCTCGTCTGGGGACCCAAACGTACCGAACCCGTCGAACTCCTCGCACATCGCCTGGAAGAGGCCTGGGCCGACCACCACACCATCGCCTGAACCTCGGTTTCCAGCGCCGCCACAATGCCATTGCAGCCTTCGCATCCCTCGGCGTATTCTTGAGGAGAGCAGGACCAGCAGCAAGGTTCGATCCGCAGTACCCGCAATGCCGTTCCCGCCGTTTGTCCAAGGGCCGGAATACCCGATGCGCGGTGAGGTTCCAACCCAGGGCAGCCCGGAGGTGGCATTGAATCAGAAGGTCAAAAACCTTATCCAAAAACTTGGTGAAGCCATCCACGAGTCCGTTTCGGAGTCCGAGGATATAGCCGGTGTCGTCAAAAACATCCGCGAACAGGGGTTCGATGTCCTGCTCATGCTCGAAGCCACCATCGGCCTGAACGAAGTGGAAGAAGATACCGAAGACTCTCCTGAAACTATCGAAGGCGAAGCCGGCGAACCGTTCACGCGCAACGACCTCACCTTCCTGAAATCGCTTCGGATCAGTCTCACCGACGAGGCCTCACCAGACGCGCCAGACACAACAGAAGCCTGATTTCCGCTGGACAAACACATGTAAAGCCCGAGCGTCAGGCCTCGGGCTTTTCGCTTTTTGCAGCCACCCCGCAGCAGCTTCCAGATCGTCGTCGTCGATCTGGTCCTCTTGTAAGCCGCCCGTCATTGCCGCGAGCGACTCCAGCCGCAAGCCAACTCCAGTCCTTGTAACAGCCGCTTCCCTTTGTGCATCTCAGCTAGGGTAAGGTACCGTTATCCCTTCACCGCCTTACGAGGAGGGGAAGAACACGGAGTATAAGAACACTATGAGAGACACGCTTGGCGTCCTGCTTGCCGGTGGTGCCGGAGAACGGCTCTTCCCATTGACTCGCGATCGCGCAAAGCCGGCCGTTCCCTTCGCCGGTCAGTACCGCATCATCGACATCACTCTCTCCAACTGCATCAACTCCGACCTCCGTCACGTCTACATCCTCACCCAGTACAAGGCACTTTCGCTCAACCGCCACATCCGCGAAGGCTGGGGCCCGGTCGTCGCCAACGAGCTCGGCGAATTCATCGAAATCCTTCCCCCCATGCAGCGCGTCTCCAAGTCCTGGTACCAGGGCACTGCCGACGCCGTCTACCAAAACATCTATTCCATCGGTTCAGAAGAACCCCGCTACGTCCTCATCCTCTCCGGCGACCACATCTACAAGATGAACTACGCCCTCATGATGCAGCAGCACTGCGACTCCGGCGCCGACGTCACCCTCGCCACCCTGCCCGTCCTGCCTCACGAGGTCTCTTCCTTCGGCGTCGTCGAGGTGGCACGCAACGGCGAAGTGATCGGCTTTGAAGAAAAACCCAAAGAGACCAAACTTCGCTCGCCCTTCAACCCCGAGATGGTCGACGTTTCGATGGGCATCTATCTCTTCAACACCGACATCCTCCTGCCCGAGCTCATCCGCGATGCCGAAGATCCCAACTCGCGCCACGACTTCGGCCACGACATCCTTCCCAAACTTCTCGGCCGCCACAAAATACGCGCCTACAACTTCGTCGACGAGAACAAGCAGCGCGCCCTCTACTGGCGCGACGTCGGAACCCTCGAGGCCTACTATGAGGCCAACATGGATGTCGCCGGCATCACCCCCACCTTCAACCTCTACGACAAGTCCTGGCCCATGCGCACCCGTCCCTACCAGTACCCGCCCGCCAAGTTCGTCTTCGGCGAACCCGGACGCACCGGCATGGCCATCAACTCCATCGTCGCGTCCGGATCCATCGTCTCGGGCGCCGTCATCCGCAACTCAGTCCTCTCGCAGGACGTCCGCGTCAACTCCTACGCCGACGTCGATTCTTCGATCGTCTTCTCCCACGTCAACATCGGCCGCCACTGCCGCATCCGCCACGCCATCATCGACCGCGACGTCCACATCCCCGACGGCACCGTCATCGGCTACGATCCCGTCGAAGACAAGAAAAACTACTTCGTCTCCTCCAGCGGCCTCACCGTCGTCACCCGAGACTACTCCGTCTACGAAAACCCAGTCTCCCCCGAATTCCTCCAACAAAACTTCTAACTCCAAGGAGTAGGGAGTAGGGAGTAGGGAGTAGGGAGTAGGGAGTAGGGAGTAGGGAATAGGGAGTAGGGAGTAGGGAAGAAGGTGGGGGTAGAGGGAGGGAGGCGCGGAGTAGGAAGCCTTTGCCCTTTTCCCGCCGCCACCCCCACGAAGTGTCATCCTGAGCGAAGCCTCTCGCAGTCTCACCGCGAGAGGCGCAGCCGAAGGACCTGCATTGGCCCTTGCTCTTGCTCCGCTGCTGTCGTCCCAGCGGATCTGCTTCTCCCTTTCCATTCGGTGTCTTCGCTTCTCACCCACGACACAGCATCGTTTAGCCTACCCACCCAAACAAAAACGGGCAGCCCCATCAGGGCTGCCCGCTTTGCCTTCCACTCCCGGCCTTATCTCACCCGCCCAAAGCGATAAATCACACCACCTGAAACCGCAAAGAACTCCCGCGTCTCCGTCCCGAAATGCTCGATAATCAGATCGGGCGAAAGTCGGATGGCGAAGTTCTTCGAACGGTTGATGTCCAGGCTGCCGCCGAGCGCGAACATCGGTTTCGTGCGGTTGGTATACAACCCGGTCTGCGTAAAGAAACCGGCGGGACCGAAATTCGGTTGACCGGCCTTCTGTGTCGAGTCGAAGGTGCCATGCGACACGCCGAACAGCGCATGGTAGTTCACCGCGGCAAACTGGTTCTTCGGTCCGCGATACTGCACGCCTCCCAGGCCCGCGTTCATATAAACCAGGGGACGCACTATGTAGTAGGGGTATACGTTCGCCTGCGGAAACACCGGAGTCGTTCCCGCTTCACCGCGGTAGTCGGCCGCAATGCCCAGCCTTCGGTTCAGCCAGTAGGTCGCCATCAGCTCGCCGCCGCCCAGGTTCATGCGGTTCGGCAGCGCCTGGCCGGCCTGAAAGTTCATGAAGTTCAGGCCGCCATAAATTTCATACCGGTTGTTGTAGGTCACAGGCGCTGCAACCGCAATCTTGCCCAGAGCCCGTGGCGTCGCCCTCGGCGCCTGGCCCGCGATCCCTGCTGTTCCGGAAGAAGAAGTTCCGGAAGGGGACGTTCCGGAAGGCGAACTGCCCGAAGGCGTTGTGTCCGTCTGGCCCTGCGCCTGAGTCCCTATCAGCAAAGCTGCGGCCACCAGGCCAGCCGCCGCCAGGGCCATCCCCCGCCGTGCTCCCGGACCGCGTCTGCCGCTGCTTTTCTGTCGTTCCTCTCCGCAGGGAATCTGCTGTTGCTCCGCCGTGCCACCGTTTTCCGCCCCGCTCTGTATCGCCAATCTCGTTCGTCTCGTGTTCAATCGCAACATCTCTCTCCACATCTCTTCCAGCATCGGTATCTTTGATTCGCGATCATGACTCGTAGACAAATAGTCGAATCAGATACCCAGAATCAATTACCCAGAATCAATTACCAAGATATAACGTTCAGCCCACATCTGCCTCTCCCGCAACCACGTATCTAGCATCAGACAACGCAGGGCGGCGCGCACCCTTCCGCAGGGGGGCAGGAGCTGCAAGAAGAAGCAAGCATCTGTGCGACAATAGTGGGTGCGGCAGTGGGCACGAGCGTTCCACCCGCAGGGAGAAACAGTATGGGCGAACTATTTACACCAACACATCTCATTGTTCTTGCCGTAGTCGCAGTCGTCCTCTTCGGCGGCAAAAAACTCCCCGAGCTCGGCAAAGGCCTCGGCGAAGGTCTTCGCGGTTTCAAGGACGGCATGAAGGGTGTCACCGACGAAACCAACAAACCCGGCGACACGGCCCACACCGTCACCCCTAAGGCCGAAGAGTCGGTCAAGTAAGCCTGCGGCTCCCCTACCACCAAGCCGCTGGAGTGGCCCCTGATCCAACGCCACGGGGAGGTTTTCGAAAGGTTAAGTTGGGGGTTCAGGCATGTTTTCCTGGCCTCGAATGGCCCTTCAAGTGCGCGCAAAAAGTGCACAAAACAGCACTTAAACGCACCTAAACTGCGCTAAAAGTACCGTATAAACCCTTTAAATCGGGCATTCTCGACGGTCGAACGCTTCGCAGGGGTCCATGAAAAATAAATCACCGTATCTCCTAAAACCGCATACGCGCACGCGGCTTTCGAAGATCTCGACCTCAGACACCAGCCATTTCGACTCTGCGGAGTCGGCCGCCCCCGTCCTCGCCAAACACCGCGCCCAGCTTGCCGATCTGCAGGACGTCTTCTACGCCAATCAATCCAAAGCACTTCTGATCGTGCTTCAAGGCATGGACACCGCCGGCAAAGACGGCACCATCAGCCACATCTTCTCCGGCGTCAACCCACAAGGCTGCCAGGTGGCTTCTTTTAAAGTCCCTACACCGCTTGAGGCTCGCCACGATTTTCTCTGGCGCGTGCACGCCCAGGTCCCCCCGCGCGGCATGTTCGGCATCTTCAACCGATCCCACTACGAAGACGTCCTCTCTCCCCGCGTCCACAACGTTATCTCGCACAAAACAATGCGTGATCGCCTTGCCGATATCAATGCGTTCGAGAGCATGCTGGCCGAAAGCGACGTCCTGATCCTCAAGTTTTACCTGCACATCTCCCGCGACGAGCAGACCCGCCGCCTTCAATCCCGGATCGACAATAAGAAAAAGCACTGGAAACTCTCAGAAGCCGACGTTCACGAGCGCAAGTTCTGGCCGGAGTACATGGAGGCGTACGAGGAAATTCTCTCTACCACCAGCCAAAAACAGGCACCCTGGTTCGTCATCCCTTCCGACCAGAAGTGGTACCGCAACGTCGCCATCTCCGGCATCATTGTCGATGTGCTGGACCGACTGAAGCTGAAGTTCCCGTCTCCTACCCTGGATGCGGACGAAATCAAGCTTTGATTTCTAGATTGTGATCATGACCACGGCTGCTGCGGCGACTGCCATGCCCAACCCTTGCCGAGGCGTGGGCTTTTCATGCAGCGCCCAGGCAGCCAGCAGAATGGTTGAGGCGGGATAGAGCGATGCCAGCACGGCCGCCACGTCCAGCCGCCCTGCCCGCGTCGCGGCAATGTATAGCAGGTTCCCCGATGAATCCATGACCGCCGTAGCGATCGCCCAAAGAACCACCTTGCGGTTCACGACCGCCTTCGCGTCGGCTGTGCTGGCACGCGAAGCAAGCCCCACCAGCATGAGCGCACATACAGCGAGGCTTCCCATTCTGCAGGTCACCAGGGGCCAGATCACCCCGGTGGTGGCCGCGGCCAGTTTCAACCCGGTGAA
>JALYVA010000121.1 GCA_030853485.1 Acidobacteriota bacterium | reverse complement strand
GTGGTATGCCTTCATACCTTGCACGTCTCATGCCGTTCCGGACGAAACCCACAAACCCTATACTTTGTGTATCAGGTCGTTGGATGCATACTGCTTGCAAAGGGCAGTGTGCCCTTTTTTCATCTTTGTGTGAAAAGATTTGCCTATTTTTCGTGCCGTCACTTCCACCCACCGGAAAGGATCGACGAGATAGTACCCGCCGCGGGCTCTGAGCTCCAGCGCTCAGCCTGCCGCAGCAGCGTCGGACACGTGATCTTCATTGTCAAATGACGGGAAAGCTGGTTGCTCGTCCCAATCTAGGAACTGCTCATTACCGCATGATTTTATTCACCACCTGCGGCAACCGACAGAACGTGCATGCATTTGAAGAAGTCATCGCCAGAATACCTGAGCTAAAAGGGAATATCGTCGTCGGTGATACCGACATCGGCATATTCGGACTGATTGGAAGGCGAGCGCTGATCGTAGCTGGCCGTGGTGGGCTTGGAGTAGCCTCCGCCCGCTTCGCCGCCTTCTCCCTTCCCGGAAAGCAGGGACAGGTCGCTGACGATGATTTCGGTTTTGTACTTCTTCTGGCCCGTCGCTTTGTCATCCCACGATGAGGTTTGGAGACGGCCTTCGACATAAAGCTTGTTACCTTTTTTTACGTAGTCTCGGACGATTTCCGCGGTCCGCTGAAACGCAACCAGGTTGTGCCACTCCGTTTTGTCCGTGAACTGGCCGTCCTGACCCTTGATGCGATCGGTTGTAGCAATCGAGAAGTTGGCTACCACCATGCCACTTTGCGTAGCGCGAATCTCTGGATCCTTGCCTACGTTGCCGAGGAGAATGACCTTATTTACGCTTCTTGCCATGATGTTTGCTCCAAATTCAAGAGACGTTCCGACGTTGAGAATAGCAGATACCGATGAGTCAATGAGGATCTCTCCGTTTACGGGCGACGGTCGCCAATCAACTTCAACCCCGCCAGCAAAAGGGTCAAGAACCCTGTAGGCAAACAGCCCATTGCGAGCATCAGCGCCAGCCAGCCCATGTTTGTGTGGGGTCCCTGACGTGTGGTGCCGCCGAAACTCGTGAAGATCAAAAGTGCAGCCAACGCCCCTGTGCCAAAGATGAACAGGCCGGTGCGAAGGAGTTTGCGCGTGTCTGGTTGCATAGGATGGTTCGAAGCAAGTCTTACTGCGGATGTGAGTGGAAAAGACTAAGTTCCTACTAGTGGATCAGGGATTGCATCGCGTACACGACAACGCCTGTGATCGAAACATACAACCAGATCGGAAAGGTGTAGCGCGCGAGTTTCCTGTGGGCAGGGAAGCGGCCCGAGAGTGAAAGGAAAAAAGTGATCAGGATCATTGGAAGCGCAAGAACAGACAGCACGATGTGGGAGGCGAGGAGCTTCCAATAGAAAGGCCACCAGGCGTTGGCCCTGTTGAAGTGCGTTTCGCCGTGCAAGGTAAAGTTGGTGAGGTAGGAGACCAGAAAGATTGATGAAAAGAAGAAAGCCGTAAACATCGCCGCGCGATGCTGCACGATCTGCCGCCTGCGGATGAAGGCCAAGCCGATCAAGAGCGCGGTGGTACAAAGCGCATTAAGGATGGCGTTCAGCAACGGGAGCGAACGAAGATGTGTTCCGGTTATGTCGAGCGGCGCGTGAAAGTACACCAAGTAACAGATCAATGCGCTGGCTGCCGCGCTTACCAGGATGATGGCCGAGACAACCGAAGGCGGAGTGCGAAGTTTAGTTGAGGGCAGAGAATCTTGCATTAGAAAAGCAAACGTCCTTTCGCATCGAGCATCATGGCCGCAAGAAGAAGGGGCAGGTGCAGCACCGACACCCGGAGCAGGTCTCGTGCGGCCAGACGCGATGCCTGCGATTCCGGGTCGCGCACGATGCGCGCGAAGCGAATGGTGTAGCCGAGGTAGATCGAGCTGAGCGCGGCCGCGGCCGCCGCGTAAAGGTAGCCGGTAGTATGCAGCGCCGCCGGCCACAGGCTTACCGGGATCATCAGCACGGCGTAGAACAGCGCCTGGACGACGCTGCTTTGCGCCGCATAGTGCGTGTTGGGCAGGGTCGCGGTGAGCCGAATGCCGCCGCGTGCGTAGTCCTCGCGGTACATCCAGCCGATTGCCATGAAGTGCGGAAACTGCCAGACGAACAGGATGGCGAACAGCGCGACGCCGGGCCACTCAATGATGCCGCGGGCTGCTGTCCAGCCGATCAGGGGAGGCAGTGCGCCGGGGAATGCACCGATGAAGGTGTTAACCGTTGTGAAGCGTTTAAGCGGCGTGTAGATGGCGACGTACCCGGTCGCGGTGAGCAGCGTCAAGGTGCCGGTCAGGAGGTTCGTGGTCCAGGCAAGGTAGAGCGAACCCAGAAATGTGGCCCCGAAGCCGAGCAGAAGACCGTGTGCCAGCGAGATGCGTCCTCGGGCCATGGGACGATCGGCGGTGCGGTGCATCAAGGCGTCGGTCTTTCGTTCCAGCGCCTGGTTCAGCGCGCTGGAACCGCAGGTAACCACTGCGATGCCAAGCAGCGCCTCTATGGTGCTGAGGTGAAAGGGGCTGATTCCGCTGCGCAGGCAGCCGAGGTAGTAGCCAGCTCCGGCGGTGATCAATACCATGGTCGAGATGCGAAGTTTGAACAGCGTCGCATAGTCGGCAAACAGGGAGTGTGACTTCAGGGGAGCGACGATGTGTTCGGAGGTCGCAGAGGTAGCCACAGCTCAAGAATAGCGCGTTTGGACAATCGGACGGCTGCTATCCAGACTTTCCTATATCTCGACCGACGACTGTGCTGCATCTCTTGCCCTAACCGGTCCACATGTCACGAAGCGACCGCGCGCCGCGCAGGCGGCCCGTCCGGCAGGACAGACACTCTCCGAGGGAGCCCCCTCCCCCTCCCCCCTTACCTGCGCGTAACCCTTTCCAATCCAGTAGGTTAGCTCCTATCGCTCCTGCCAAATTCGTCCAAATAAAGGACTTACACCCAAATTCGTGCAGGCAAAGGGGTTATGGTCTCTTTATTCAACGACTTAAGCAAAAAAGCTCCGGGCGTGTGCCGGAGCGACATCTCTATGTCAAGTAGAGCCCATGGAGTAAAACTACTACGCCAGCGCGATGTGTGTGGCTACAAGGGAGTGAGTGCTAAGTCTGTATGTCTCTCTGGAGTCGGGGCGCAGCTTCGGTTCTCCTGTAGAGAGGAGGACCACAGACATGCAGGCAACGAGATCATTGATCGGGATGGGCGTCCACAAGGCGAGCATCTCCATCAGCATTGCGGAAGACGGCAGGGAGGGCCCGGTGAGGTTCATCGGGGTGATCCCGAACGCACCCGACGACATTGCGAAGATGGCGAAGCGACTCTCGAAGCATGGCGAACTCGACTTCTGTTACGAAGCGGGCGGATGCGGATACAACATCTATCGCCAACTCACGTCACTAGGCCATCGCTGCACCGTGGCAGCAACCTCGCTGATCCCGCGCAAGCCCGGCGAGCGGATCAAGACTGATCGCCGCGACTCGCAGAAGCTGGCGATCCTGCACCGTTCGGGAGACCTGAGGAAGGTGTGGGTGCCGGACGCGACGCACGAAGCATTGCGCGACCTGGTTCGGGCGCGAGTGGATGCGACGATGCATCTGATGCGTGCTCGCCAACAGTTGCTCGCCTTCCTGTTACGGCATGGGAGGTCCTATCCGACCGGCAAGCACTGGACGATGCGCCATCGTTCCTGGCTCGCAGGGCAGACGTTCTCGTTGCCAGTTCATCAGCTTGTGTTTCAGGACTACGTCGAGACGGTGTGGACGGCACAGG
>JALYVA010000096.1 GCA_030853485.1 Acidobacteriota bacterium | reverse complement strand
CAGCTCCAGTGCAGTTCCGCCGCTCGCCGCCGATCCTCCGGTACGGCTTTAGCTGGATACCACCTGTCCCGGCAACACCCGAGGCTGGTTCAACCCTACGCTCCTTCTTGTGCGCGTGGCAAGAACGTCCAATCTGGCCAGTAATGCGCGGCTATGCGCGTCCGCGAGCGGAATTTGGAGGAGGCGGATAGTTGGGTTTCACCTTGGCCTGGGGCTCCGGTGCAGGTTCGAGGTCGATCGGTCGATGCGCGGCAACAGCTTCGGCCACCGCGAACTTGAGTGCTTCGATACCTTCGCCAGTCACCGCCGAAATAGCAAAGAAAGGGAGCTTGCGCCGTTTCGCCATTGCCGCGAGCTTCTTGAGCTTATCGGGATTGGCAACATCGGCTTTAGCCGCGACCAGAATGGTCGGCTTCGCCGCGAGAGCAGGGTCGAAGCTCTTAAGCTCCTGCGTAATCACCTTGTAGTCGGCCACGGGGTCGGTGCGATCAGTCGCACTCGAATTTGCCGCTGTGGTTCCGTGCTCGGCAGCGCTGGCATCGGAGACGTCGACCAGATGCACGATGACGCTGGTCCGTTCGATATGGCGCAGGAACTGGATGCCAAGACCCGCACCCAGATGCGCGCCTTCAATCAGCCCGGGCAGATCGGCAACGGTGAAGGATTCCGTATGAGGATAGTCGCCCACCTGGACCACGCCGAGATTTGGCTCAAGCGTCGTGAAGGCGTAATTGGCGATCTTGGGTTTGGCCGCGGAGAGGCGCGAGATCAGGGTGGACTTGCCCACATTGGGATACCCCACAAGGCCCGCGTCAGCCAGCAGGCGAAGTTCCAGGCGGTAGGCGCGTTCTTCGCCGGCGCGGCCCAGTTCGTGCTCGCGCGGTGCCTGGTGAGTGCTGGTGGCGAAGTGCTGGTTCCCGCGTCCGCCCCGTCCGCCCTTGGCAATGACGATAGTCTCATTAGGCCGTGCGAAGTCATGGATCAGCTCGCCGGTGTGGTCGTCATACAGCAGTGTGCCCACGGGCACCTTGAGCGTCACCGAGTCCCCAGCATATCCGGAGCAGTTGGAGCCCAGGCCGTGGCCTCCCCGCTGCGCCTTGTGCTCTGGGTTGAAGCGGAAGTGCACCAGGGTATTGTGGCTGAGCGACGACGACATCAGAACATCGCCGCCATGGCCTCCATCGCCGCCAGAAGGGCCGCCCTTGGGGACGAACTTCTCTCGCCGGAAGGCCATGCAGCCATTGCCTCCGTCGCCGGCCTTGATGCGGATTCGCGCTTCGTCAATAAACATAGAGTCTTGTTCAGTGTACTAGGGCGATAAAGCTTTCTGCCGGGCGCTGGCGGCCCCGCGGAATCGCGATCTCTCTTCAATATCGATCGACATACAACCGCGCGCCGCACGAATGGTGGCTAACGCTCTTCCGCCGCTTTGCCCTTCTTCAGATCTTCTCCCAGCAGGATTGCCTCGGCGATCTCGCGCATGGATTTGCGCCGCTGCCGGCTCTCTCGCTGCATGGTGCGATATGCCTCGTCTTCGTTCATGGCAAGATCGCGCTGCAGAATGCCCTTGGCCCGCTCGACTGCCTTGCGCGTCTCCAGCCGGCCGGCCAGTTGCGCGTTCTCCGTCTCCAGCCGCGCGCGTTCGATCTCCGCGCCCACGAGAAAGCCCAGCGTAGACAACATCCGGACCTCATTGTCCGTGTGGTGGTACGAAAGCCTGTGCTGCAAGTTGATGACGCCCACTACCTTGCTGGCGCAGACGATCGGGGTACAAAGAATCGCTTCGAAGTGGTCCTCGGGAAGATTCTTGAAGATCACGAAGCGAGGATCGTTCGATGCATTCGAAGCAATCGCCACAGGTTCGAGATGTTCCGCGACCCATCCTGTAATGCCCTGCCCAAGCTTCATGCCAAGTTGGTCGACGATGTCCGCATGGGGATTTTTGGACGCCCGCAGAACGAGCTTGTCCTGCTCCATGACGTAGATGAAGCAGGAGTCGCAAGGCACTACCGTGGTGACGAAATCGACGATACTGCCCAGCACCACGTGAAACGAATCCGCAGCAGCGATGCGGCTGCTGATCTGGTGCAGGAAGTCGATCGACGTGAGCCCGTCACGGAATCCGGCCATGGTCGGGGTGGATGGCTGCACACGGCGCACAGCATTGGCCGAGGGGGTGGCCTGAACAGCTGATTGCACCTCGGCTGCGGTGACTTCGCTTGGAGGCGCCGACTCCGATCTGTTCGAGGCCGACTGCGTGGAGGAACGCTTCTGTTCCAGAATCTTACCTGCGTACTGCGCTGCCTCGTTCACGATGAAGCCCATCTTCGGGCGGGAGGGTTCAAAGTCAGGAGTTACGCGATAATGCGCCAGCTCTTCTGAAGTCGTGGGTCCGATCGACACCACGAGCGTTGTAGCCAGCCCCGCGCGCAAATCATCCTCGCAGCCCATCTGCTCGGCAACCTGGAACAGATGAATTACCTGCACGGCAGTCATGAACAGGATGACGTCGACGCCTCCGCTGGCGATGGCAAGCACACATTCACGCAGCGGGCGAATGTCCTCCGGCAAGCCCCATTGGTACACCGGCACCTTCGTCACAGCAGCGCACTTCAACGTAAGCTCGCTGAGGAACTCGGGATTGGACGCGCCATACTCCTGGACAGCGACGCGGAAGCCGGCAAGCGCATCACCGAACTCGGTTTCCATCACGCCCATAAGCTCTCGCCAGGTTGCCGGCTCCGGTGCAGTAACCGAGACTGGCACCTTTACCTCGCGCAGGGCGGCCGCCGGCTTGGGTCCACGGGCTGCGATCTTGACGCGGCGGAGAGCGTTGAGAAAATCTTCGCGAGGGTGTCGAGTGGAGACAATATCGAGCAGCGCGCGCACACCCACACCGGTGAAGAAGATCACCAGGTCGTATGCGCCGGCGAGCAGCTGATCGGAAAATTCGAGAGCCTGCGTGTTCGAGTCCAGCGGAATCTCCCGCATCGAAGGCACAACGAAAGGCTCTCCGCCATAGGTGCGAATCAGCTTTGCCACTTCAGTCGCGCGACGCGATTCGAGAGACAACACTCGTAATCCATCAAAGCTCGCATGTGCCACGATGTCCTCCGAGTGAAACAGCGGCTGCAACGGCGCCGCCACCTGATATGAATACCGCCCGTCAGCTTCCGCGCGGGGTATAGCTGCTCGTTACTGTTGACGGAAGGTTGAACTGTTGTTCACGATTTTAGCCGTATTGCAACCGATAGCAAAGCGCGCGAAGGTTGTGGTGAGCGGGCAGCCCTGCTCGGCGCAACGGGCGCTGGTGTCGCTCCTCCCGCATTTGCTCTTGCGGTCCGCACCGACTAGCGGTATCATCGGCGCAGTACAGACAAACGGCGTTGCAACTCGCACCGTCCGCTCGTCAGCCCAACACCAAGCTGTGCTTTGGGCCGTGCTTCCCTGATAATTTCATGCTCCGAGAAGAGCCTTGAATCCATCGCCTGGATCGATCTACGGTATCGATCTTTGTCCTGCGGTGTCTGATTTCGGCTTTGACGATCGTTCGCGATTCGTCGCGCACGTCTGTCCCTTTCGAACCCTCTGGCGCTTTCGCGCTGCCAGAAAACTCGTACAAGGACCTTCTCCATGGCGACACAGGCAAGCATCGATACCCCGAGCTTCACCCCGGAGCAGCAGCAGTATCTGCAGGGCTTCTTCTCCGGCGCTGCGCAGCGCGGAGCCATCCCCTTCGTCGGCCATACTGCATCCGGGCAGATTACCGCCGACCCAAGCTCCGGTGTTCCTAACCAGGCAGCCGTTGCCTCTCCGGAAGAGACCTGGTTCGGCACGCCGCTCTCTGACCTGTGCAAAGAAGAGCGCTGGAAGCAGGAAGAAAATCCCCTCGACATCTGGGACAAGCTCCTCGCGCACGCGAACGAGGACAAGACGCCCAGCCCGGACGACCTCTTCCGCTTCAAATTCCACGGGCTGTTTTACGTCGCTCCCGCGCAGGACTCCTTCATGCTCAGGCTGCGTGCGCCCGGCGCGGTTCTCTCCAGTTCACAACTTCGAGGCATCGCCGAAATAGCCGCGGACTGGGGCGGCGGACGCGCTGACCTCACCACGCGCAGCAACCTGCAGGTCCGCGAGATCGCCCCCAGGCACATCGTGCAGGTACTCAATAAAATCCAGCAGCTCGGCATGTCCTCGCGCGGGTCAGGCGCCGACAATATCCGCAACATCACGGCTTCACCGCTCACAGGTTTAGACCGCACTGAGCTCTACGATGTCGCGCCTCTGGCCGAAGCGATGAGCAACTACATACTGAACTCCCGCGACATGTACGGCCTGCCGCGCAAGTTCAACATCGCCTTCGATAACGGCGGGTCCGTCAGCGTGGTGGCCGACACCAATGACATTGGCTTTGTCGCCGTGCAGGTAAAGGAGGGAGAAAGCATACCGGCCGGTGTTTACTTTCGGGTTCTGCTCTGCGGCATAACAGGTCATAAGCAGTTCGCGAGTGATT
Organism: Acidobacteriota bacterium; assembly: GCA_030853485.1. Taxonomy (GTDB): domain Bacteria; phylum Acidobacteriota; class Terriglobia; order Terriglobales; family Acidobacteriaceae; genus Edaphobacter. The sequence continues at coordinate 1,183 of JALYVA010000096.1, read as the reverse complement.
GCGGCATTCTTCTTCGCCCCGACCAGACTGTTGCCGTGGCCGCCGCGATGGTAAGGGTTTTCTGTCATCACGGCGATCGCACCGACCGCAAAAAAGCCCGCTTGAAATATCTTGTGGATCGCTGGGGAGTCGAGAAGTTCCTCTCCGAAACAGAAAAGCAGCTCGCGTTTCCTCTGCTGCATGTTGCGATGGATGTTTGCGAGCCTCGCGCAGCGATCGATCGCAGCGGCCACATCGGCGTACATGCACAGAAGCAGCCGGGACTTCACTACATCGGCATCTCTGTTCCTGTCGGTCAACTGCCGGTTGCGCAGATGAACGCGTTGGCAGATCTTGCCGAGGGGTACGGAAGCGGGGAGCTGCGCCTTACCGTCTGGCAGAACCTGCTCATCCCAAATATTTCGACGGAGAATTTAGCTGCCGCGAAAGAGGCTGTAATCGCGGCTGGACTCAGCTTCGACGCGAACGCCGTACTCAGCGGAACGGTTGCCTGCACGGGAAACAAGGGGTGCCGTTTCGCCGCGTCCGATACAAAAACTCACGCCGTCGCGCTTGCCCGGCATTTGGATGAGCGCTTCACGATCCAGCAGCCCGTCAATCTGCATGTCACCGGCTGTGCACACTCCTGCGCTCAGCACTACATCGGCGACATCGGGCTGATGGGAGTGAAGGTCGGAGGCGAAGAGGGCTACCAAGTGGTAATTGGAGGAGGTTCCGATCAGGACCAGGGCCTGGGGCGCGAACTGATCCCCGCGATCAAATTCAGCGAACTGACGCCCGTCCTCGAACGGCTGTTTCGAAAGTATGTTGACATCCGAAACTCCGAAGAAACGTTTCTCGATTTCACCAGGCGCCACTCACTCGCAGACCTGAAAGCTTTCTGCGCCACGCAGGAGAACTAATCCAATGTCTACCGTTCCGTTCATTCCCGACAACGCGCCCTTCACGCCAGAGCAACGCGGTTGGCTCAATGGTTTCCTCGCCGGCCTCTACTCCACAGCATCCGTAGCCGCTGCGCCTGTCGCCGATCCATTGCCGTCGCTCAAAATTGCGGTACTCTACGCTTCGCAATCGGGAACCGCGGAAGGTCTCGCGCGCAAGATCGCCAAGGAGCTCAAAGCCAAAGGTCACATCGCCTCGCTGGTTTCACTCGAAGGTTACACGCCTGCTGCGCTGATAGCCG
>JALYVA010000079.1 GCA_030853485.1 Acidobacteriota bacterium | reverse complement strand
TTCATACATGCGGGTACGCGGCATTTGTTGATTCTGAGCTAGTATGCCTGCTTTGTCAGTATAGTTCCATTATTGAACGATGTTGACGTACCGTGAATACGGTAAGCTACACCCCTGTTGAGGGTGCAACTGCGACCGGATGAACAGGTCGCAAGAAGGTTGCGGTGAGTAGAGGGATGCTGGCGCTGTTATCGGGTTGAGATTGTGCCTGGACTACCAGCTTGATGCGAGTTCCCTTCTGGAGAGACTTGGCGAAGTGGCCCTCTTTACCCCAAGCGACTACGTTGTAGCTGAATGCCTGGAGGTTGCGGTCGGAGATGATGGCGACTCCGAAGGCGGTGTACTTGCGCCCGCTCTTGGTGATGCGACTGGTGGCTGAGTTGCTTACGGTGCCGAAGAAGGTGATGGTCTGTCGGGTCTGCATGGTATTTCTCCTTTGCCCGGTCAATCGGGACACATCCCAAAGGGCGCGAAGGTGCGCTGCTCCCAAGTCGCGGCATCGCCGCGTTGCCAAGAGAAGAAGTTTTTGGAAAGGGACCCGGAGCCTGCGAGGGGGGAGGAGTCCGAAACCCGAAGGGCGCGGCACTCGAGTTCTGAACGCAGAGCCGAAGGGCGCAGCTCCTGCACCGAAGCGGTGGCCGAGTGAACGTGCAAACAGGAGATGTGCAGATTACGGAGCATTCTCTCTCCGAGCCAGTAGGCTGCTGTACTCCGTCCGTGACGAAGTCACTGCCGGTGATGAAGTCGCCATCAGCGCCCATGAGAAGCGCGCCAACGGTAGCGATCTGGTCTACTGAGGACAGGTAAACGCTATATGTGTTTCTCGGCGACAGCGAACTTTGTAGGTAGTGGTCTGCTCGGAGCCGTGGGCGTCGTAACGCTGACAAAGGTAAAGCACCGTCGCGAGCTGTTGTTCGCCTCACTACCCACTCTGTTTGCGGTGCATCAGTTCATCGAAGGTTTCGTATGGCTGGGTCTTGACGGCGTCTTGTCGGCAAAGGTGGCCCATAATATGGGCGCGGCGTTTGTGTTGTATGCCCAAGGATTGTTGCCGTTCCTGATGCCGTTGAGCGTGATGCTGTTTGAGCAGACACGCACCCGACGGCGGGCGATGATGCCGTTCGTTGTTCTCGGAGGCCTCCTCGCACTGTACATGCTCTGGGGGCTGACGGCGTTTCCCTTACAAGTCACAGTGGACCGTCACAGCATCGTCTATGTGAATGAAGCGACGAACATGACGTGGGTTGCAGTGCTGTACATCGTCGCAACCTGTGGCTCTTTGTTCTTTTCCAGGATTCTAATGATGGTGGTTTTCGGCATCGCAAATCTGATCATTCTGCTCGTGGTTATCGAAGTGAAACGCTACGCCGGAACTTCGGTCTGGTGCGCCTACGCAGCGGTGGCGAGCATGATTATTCTTGTCTCCTTTTGGGAAAGCGCAGAGGCGAGACCGTTCCAATACGGCGAGGCTAGTTGAACGCATCGCCCTTTCACCGAAGGTCGGTCCAACATCTGTTAAAGAGCGCACTAATCCGACATCAATCGCATTTAGCCTCGGGGCCAGGAGATGAACCGTGTATACCCCTTCCTGAATGCATCGAGTTAAATGTGGTGAACCACCTGATTGCATATCATGTACGACACCGTCCAAAAGTTTAGCGGTGGTTGGTGATAGCAGATGTCAAAGGTACAGATTGAAGCTCATCGCACGAATCGTATCGGCTGACCGCGGAAGCGCGCTGGCCGATGGCGCAATACACGCAAATTACATTCTGCCCACGTTGATTCAGGATAGCGTCGGTGGCAATCGATGGTTTGGTTCAGCTTGAGGAAGCCATATTGCCAGAAGATCAGCTGGTCTGAGGTGAGATTCATCGCGGGCTTTCTCCGATCATCGTCGGTGACGCTGGCAGCCAGTCTCTGCCAGTCGCCATTCGCAATGAAGTAAAATCCTGCAACACACAGAAGCGTTCGGAGCAGAAAGCTCCCGGCAAAAACGATGCCCGGTTGGTGGACTGACAGGCCCATTCGCACAGTCCACCACAGGCCGCCAAAGAAAATCGCTCCCAACAAGCCCCCAAAGAACAGCGCGAGGATAACTGTGACGACTTGAGTCATTTCTTCGGTCCCCCCTCGTCATCCTGCATGGCCTTGGACTGTTCCATTACCCAGCGCCAGGGGCCCGATGTGGTGATGGCGTGTGCGGGAGACATTCCCACTTCAGAAGCGCTCGCGGCCTTGGCCATCCTTAGACAACGCTGCCCGGAACTCAAGCTGCGCTTTGTGAACGTCGTCGATCTCTTCCGCCTGGTGCCTGAAATTGAACACCCGCATGGGCTATCCGATCGAGAGTTCGACAGCCTTTTCACTGTCGACAAACCGGTGATCTTCAATTTCCATGCCTACGCCTCTCTAATTCATAAATTTACTTATCGGCGCACGAACCACGATAACTTCCACGTGCGCGGCTACAAGGAAAAAGGCAACATCAACACGCCGCTGGAACTCGCCATTCTGAATCAGGTGGACCGCTTCAATTTAGCCATCGATGTCATTGATCGTGTGCCGAAATTGAGAGCAACTGCAGCGCATACGAAGGAGTGGCTGAAAGATCAGATCGTGGATTCGGTCAATTATGCCCATCAGTACGGCATCGACTCGCTTGAGATACGAAATTGGAAGTGGCCGCTCAAGTAGCTCATCGCCCGGCGCTGGCTCTCCCTCGAAGGCTCGCCTGATACCAAACCTCTTCATCCGGAGGTCACCGCGCCGACTGATCCAAGCAGTGTTCGAACTGGAATTGAGCAGCAGAAATTAGGTGCGTCCAATGCTGACAGACCTTTGTTTCAGGTGAGTCATCAATCCTGAAGATGGCATCGCCAACGTTTTTGCTGCTTTGCTCTTGCTCCTTTTCTTGTCAATAAGCGAAGCGCTTACCGAGTTATGGCCTGGAGGACCGTCATGAAGGATGACGTTCAACAGCGATTTATGAACTTGAATGCGCCCGTTGTATTCAATGAATCCGAGCTTGCGAAAGCGGTTCATAAAAAAGCTTACGCGAGAGCGTGTCGTGCCAATCATGTCAGCTAACGTTTCCTGCGTAACGGGTGGGATGAATGTCTCTGGTTTGCCGGGCTGGCCGAACTCGGCCATGAGCAACAAAATTCTAGCGAGTCGTTTTTCGCTGTTATTGAACAACTGGTCGACCAGATCCGCTTGTACTCGCATACTGCGCGTTAGAAGGAATGCTATGAATAGGTCTGCGAGTTCATGTTCCTGGCCAATCGCGAGAATCATCGCTTTGCGTTCGATTTTTAGAGCGATGCAAGCTGTGATGGCGGTGGCTGTCGCCAGCCTTAGTCCGACTAATGCGGTGATAGATTCCTCTCCCATGAAGTCTCCGGCCGCAAACATGCTGATTGTCGCTTCCTTGCCGCCCTTAGAAACAACGGTGAGTCGAGCCCGCCCCTTCTGTAGGAAGAAGATCGCATCTGCCGAGCTACCCTGGGAAAAGAAGATGCTGTTCTTTTTAAGATTGATTACTCTTCGTCCGATCCCGGCGGTGGAGAGAAACTTAGCGGAATCGAAGAGCTCGGTAGTCTCAGGGGTAAGCATGTCATGCCCTCTTTGACGGTCAGGCCGTCCCTCGGGCTGCAATTAAGCAAAGGACCTTGCATTTAGAGACGCGGCGAAAGCCGCCGCTCGTGATAGGCAGCGCTGGCCTTCGCAAGATGGCGGGATACGCTGAGCAAAATACAGGAGCGGAGGCCGTGATCGAACAAGTTCCACAAGCCACGATTGCTCGTTCGTCAATGATGCGATGGTGAAAACCTTAGTTAGGTTGTCCCAGGAGATTCTCCTGAACAACGGCGCTATGCTGGAGCCCCGATTGGAATAACGCAAACCAGCTTCTTATTCACGAACTCTTGAATCCCGAGGCTCGACAGCTCCCTGCCATAACCAGAGTTCTTGATTCCTCCAAAGGGAAGCTCCGGTGCAGTCCAAGTAGGATGATTGATGAACACCATGCCAGTCTCGATCCGACTCGCAACCCGCCTGCCGCGTTCGATATCCGCAGTAAACACCGATCCACCCAATCCATATTTTGAGTCGTTTGCCAGTGCAATCGCTTCTTCCTCATTGGCAACTCGGAAGAAGAGCGCGACGGGACCGAAGAACTCTTCTACATAGGCTGGAGTTGCAGGCTTTATGTCAGTCAAGATCGATGCGGACATAAATGCTCCGGCACGGTCCAATCGACCACCTCCCATGACAACGCGCGCTCCCTGCGCGATGGATCTTTTAACCTGATCGAGCAGATTTATCAACGCCGCCTCAGAGCACATCGGACCAAGAGTCGTTTTGGCATTCATGGGGTCACCCGGAACGAGTTTCTCTAGTGCGGCTTGGAACTTTGCCAGGAAGCGGTCGGCAATGCTGTCGAGCACTATGAAGCGCTTGGCTGCTACGCAGCACTGACCCGTGTTGTTCATCCGCCCCCACACAGCCCACTCAACTGTCTTATCGAGATCAACGTCATCCAGCACGATGAAAGCATCGCTTCCGCCGAGCTCCATGGTGGACTTCTTGAGGTTCTTTCCAGCCTGGGCGGCGACGAAAGCGCCCGCTCGCTCGCTTCCCGTCAGGGCAACACCCTTGATGCGTGGATCGTCGATGAGTGCGTCAGCTTGGGCGTCCGAGAGAAACAGGTTTGTGTAGGCTCCATCTGGCGCTCCGGCCTCTTTGAAGAGGGCGACGAAGGCCAGCGCGCACTGCGGGACCGATGGAGCGTGTTTCACCATGACTACATTGCCGGCCATGAGATTCGGGGCAACGAACCGCGCAAGTTGGTAGTAAGGGAAGTTCCAAGGTTCCACGCCGAAGAGCACACCGATGGGGGTGCTTTCAATGGTGGCCTCACCTGATCGCGGCGCGAGAGTCTTGGGAGCAAGGAAAGCTTCGCCATTCTGCGCATAGTAGTCGATGATATCTGCGCTGAGCGCGACTTCACCACGGCTCTCGGCAATTAGCTTTCCCATCTCCAGCGTGATGAGGCCGGCAAATTCATCCGTGCGGGAGCGAAGCAGTTGCGCTGCGGTTGCGAGAACTGTACTTCGATCAGCGAAGGTCGTGTTTTTCCAGCTTGCGAAGCATCTCGCTGCTTGTGCGACTGCGGAATCGACCTCGGCCGCCGTGTGTTCCAGGAAAGATTTGCTGCAAGTTCCGTCGTAGGGGTTCACGGTTTGGTACGCCACAATTTGCCTTCTTTCACCCTCTTGTTGCATTTGGCTGCTGGACAGCGAGTGATGGTTCGTTTCCTATCGAGTTTCTGAAACCGGGGGCATTGCTCTGATGTACGCAATCACTGCCTTCATGTCCTGGGCATTCATATTCGTGGAAGGCATGTTGCCGTTGATCATCTGTGTGCTGTGGTGCCGGAGTAGGTTGTGGAGGGTTGCGGCGGGCAGCATCGAGGCGGTCCCCGCTAGGCCCGGAGCGGCGGCCGTTCCGCGTAGGCCTCCCGCTCCATGACACGTCTCGCATGAGAAGTGCTGGAAGACTTGGCCGCCGTGGACCGCCAACGGGCTGGGAGGAGCACTCGCAGTCCCGATCTGCCGCCCGGGAGACGAGTTCGTGACCCTTGGAGCGTCGGAGTTGACGGATGTCAACTGGCCTGTTGCTGCCGTAGCAGAGGGAGGTGCTGAGGCTGCGGAGGGTGCAAGGTCCAAGCTCGTGATGTAGCTCACTAGCTGCGCTACCTGCGCTGGATTTGCCGTAACGGGAGGCATGCCCCCGGCCTTCATCTTGGCGTTTGGGTGGTGGAGCAGGTTTGGTAACGCCGCGCCTGGGAACTTGGCCGAAATACCGACCAGCGCCGGAGCAAAGTGCGTACCCCCGCCATTCGCCCCATGGCAGGCGGCACAGCCCTGAGAGACGAAGACTGCATGACCAGCGTTCGGCTTTGCCTCTGCGGCTGCGGTGGCGGATAATGCCGGAGCTGTTGGCGGCTTGGGTGCTGTGGAGCTCGCAGTCGCGGGGACTGCTGCCGTCTTCGTGGGCTGTACTGGAGCAACGGGCTTTGCGGCAGCAGATGCGGCGGCAGCCGGCTTTGCCGACGACGCTGACACCAGCGTTTGCAGATACGCGACCACCGAGGTCAACTCGGCCGGGCTTCCGGTTACCGGCTGCATACCCCCGGCTTTCATCTTGGCATTTGGAACTGCGATGAGTTTCAACACCTGACCGTTCTGCTGGCCTGCTATGAGCGTGGACATCGCGGCAACGCGCCCGCCTGCCCCCGCAGGTCCGTGGCAGGCAGCGCATCCACGCTGCTTGAAGAGATGCTCGCCCGAAGCGGTTGAAGCGGGCGTAGTCTGTCCGGCGGCGCTTTTCACAGCGGTTGATGGCGCACCGGGTGAAGCCGCCAAGGCCGGTTCCGCAACTCCCGCTACTGCGCCGCCACGCGCAGCTCCTGTGGACTCTGCGGGCAAGCCTGCTGGAGCATCCGCAGTGGGAGTACCGAGCGCCCCGAGATAGGCTGTTAGGGCCATCAAGTCAGGCGCAGAGACATCCACCGGCGGCATGTGGCCAGCATTCATAGCCGGGTTCGGATGTAGAAGGAGGTTGGATAGCTGTCCGCCCGGCAGTTTCGTTGCGATTCCGACGAGGGTAGGTGCGATGCCGCCCACGCCGCCCGCTCCATGACAACCCCCGCAACCGTGCGCGGCAAAGATGCTTCGCCCCTGAGCGACGAGCGGGTTGGCAGGACCTGCGTTCGCCGCACTGAGTGCGGTGCCGCCGGGCGACTCCTGAAAGGGTTTAAAGGGCGCTTCGCTATATGCCTTCTCCTGCTGCTTCTGAACCGCAAGCTGGGCACGCACGGAGGCATCTCGCTGGTCGTCGACCCGGCTTCGAATTCCAAGAAAGAAAATGCCTGCAAGCACAATAGCAACTGAGAGAACGGGAATCGGACGCCGCCATGGCCTCCGCTCAAGACTCCGATCGAGAAAAGGCATTAGGAAAAACAGCAGGGCGAGTATGCCTGGTACAACAACAACTGCCAGCACGACCGTCGGCCCCTCGAAAAACTTGAGCCACTCGAAGAACGGCAGGTAATACCAGTCGGGGCGGGCAATGAACTCAGTATTGGCTGGGTTGGCGATCGGCCCAAGCTGGGCGGGATGGAGATAGGCCAGAGCACCCAGGCCAACCATGATGAGCAGCGCGAAGGTCATGTCCATCAAGACCTGGCGCGGATAGAAGCCCTGGGGAGGGAGCTTTGGATTGACCGGATCTTCTTCGATCGGACCTGCCGGACCGGCCTTGCGGAAGAGCAGGAGATGGACTCCGATGAAGCCCATGATGCAGGCGGGAATTAGAAAGACATGGGCGATATAGAAGCGCGAGAGCGTAAGCGTTCCAATTGTGTCGCCGCCTCTGAGAAGCCTCGTAAGCCAGTTCCCGATCAGGGGAATCTGGCCGACAATGTTCGTGCCGACGGCGGTGGCGAAGTAGGATTTTTGATCCCACGGCAGCAGGTATCCCGTGAACCCCATACCTAGTACAAGAAGGGAAAGTACCGCGCCTGAGATCCAAAGCAGCTCACGACGCCCCTTGAAGGAACCATAGAGGAACGTTTGCAGGAAGTGCAGCGCAAGCACGATGATCATCGCGCTGGAGCCATAGTAGTGAAGGCTCCGCAGAAACGAACCGGCTGCAACCTCCTTCATGATGTAGCTGACACTGGTGTGAGCCGATTCTGCGGACGGAACATAGTAAAGCGCCAGGCAGAGGCCGGTGATGATCTGCGAGATGAAGATATAGAGCAGCCCTGAGCCGAACACGTAGGCAAGACGCGCTCCTCCGGGGATTGGCTCGTCGAGCGATTCGTTCAGAATTTCGTGAACGCCGGTGCGTTGATCGATCCAACGGAACAGTCGACTGGGCGCATTCATCTTCTTCGGAGCTAACGCGACCGGCTCCTTGCGCTGCGGCTCCACGGGATTGTGATCTTCCGGCATCAGCTAATCTTTTCCTGATTGGGAACGTTTTCGCGAAAATACTCGAAGTGAACCTGCAGCTTGCCATTCTTTATGGGGCTGAAGTAGCTAAGGTTTAGTGCTTGGATGATTTGTACCAGTGTTTAAGCTGCTTGAGAAGATGTTGGTGGCCATCTCCATTGAAGCGCCACTCGCACTCCTTCAAGAACCAGTAAAAACTGGCCGGTTGGATGCCGTTGAAGCGGCGCAGATGGCGCTTGGCCTGGTTCCAGAAGTTTTCGATGCCGTTGATATGGTTCTTCTGGTCTGCGAACAGCTCGGAGTGGTTGATGCGCAGGTGATGAAATTCACTCACATCCAGCGCGTTGTAAGACTTCAGCGCGTCGGTGTACACGATTGAATCAGGCCGCACTTTTTCTTTAATAATAGGGATGAGTGTCTCCGATTTGGCGTTCATGATGACCGCCGTGAACACCTTCCCGCGCCGCTTCAACAGGCCAAATACGGCTACCTTGCCCGCCGAGCCGCGACCGCGTTTGCCCTTGCGATGGCCGCCGAAGTAGCTCTCGTCGGCTTCGATCTCGCCGCTCAACTCATAGCTCGGCAGCTTGCTTGCGATCAGCCACCGCAACCGCATGAAGAAACGGATCGCCGTGTTGGGTTGAATGACAACCAGACCCGCCGCCGCGCGTGCCGTCGCTCCGGCAACGAAATATTCGATCAACCGGCCTTGCTGACGCGATGTCAGTCGGCTCTTGCGCTCATACATCATCGGCCAAAAGTACCCCTTTCAGGTACTCTTAGCTACTTCAGCCCCAAAATTAGTCCGTGGCACCGAACGCCATGGTTTTTAGACAGCTTCTTAGAACTGTCCAAATCCTGGACCAGAATGCCCATGGGTATAGAGTTCTGTCGTCCTC
>JALYVA010000070.1 GCA_030853485.1 Acidobacteriota bacterium | reverse complement strand
GGGTGGGGGGGTCCACCAAACCAGTTTCTGCAGCATCACGTAGTACAACGCAACTCGAACTTTGTCCGTGTCCGCCTCGCGCCGCATCACCTCCGCGTAGCCGTGCAACTGTGCCGCGTACTTCGCTCGTTCCGCCTCCAGAAACTCGTCGATTCCTTCGCGCCCATGCGTAGGCGTCTTGTAATCGACGATCCAGAGGAAATCATTACCCGCAGCCCCCGGCGTCTCTCCGGCAAAGAACACGCGGTCCATGCGAACGCTGTTGAGCGGATCGCCCGAAGCGCCCCACGACGTCCGGGCAAGCTCGTTCGTGCCTCGATCGCGCGGACCCAGCAGCCACAGGCCGTCCGCATCTCTCAGGGTATTCGTGAGCGCACCTTGCACACGCACCGCGAGACGTTCCACCGCTGAGGGCGAAAGGCCGGCCCCGCGCAGCAACGCAGCAATCCGAGGCGACCAGCGCGCCACCTCACGCAGAAGCTCGTCGGCAGTCCCCCCCTCTGCAAACCGGCTGGTCACCACTTCCAGCAGCGCATGCACCGCATTGCCAAACACGCGCGCCTCGAATGACCCTTCCGGCCGAGCCAGGCGCGCTCCCTCCGCCGCCGCTGTGTCTCCCCCGTAGCTCAGCCGAGGCTTGGAGGTAAAGCGCGCCGCCGGATCGAACCCCGCAGGCAGCCGCTGCAGCACAGCCGGTTGTGCCTCGTCCTCGGGCCCCGCCGCCGCGGCCAGATCGGCGAGAACATGGCCGTTCTCCTCACCGGTGTCTTCGGTCACCGACATCACCAGCAGGTTCCCCAGCGGATCAGCCGGCTGTGCCGGCGCGAACACAGGGGCTGCACCCGCGAAATGTCTCTCCGCCGCAGGCCACGCCGCCGAGAGCAGGCTTCCAAAGGGGCGGCTGATCTCGCCTTTGCTCGTCATTTCAGGCGAAGCAAACAGGTGCAGCTCCTCGCGAGCCCGCGTGCAGGCCACGTAAAACAGACGTTTCCGCTCCGCCGCTGCCCTCGCCTTGTCGATGCACCTCAACCACGTGTTCAGCTCCTGCGACGCCTCGCCCCGGCCAGCGATCGGCGCAAGCATCACACGCGCGGCCGCATCGTCCGTTGCGTCGATTTCGTTCCAGGTCAGCAGCTTTTCCCGTTCCGCAGGCGCGCGCTTCTCCAGCCCCGGCACAATCACAACGTCCCACTCCAGCCCCTTGGCCTTGTGGATCGTCATCAGGTCGACCGCGCCCGCAGCTGCGGCGTCTTGAGCGTACAAGCCATCCACCCGGCGCTGCAACAAGCGAAGCTCCAACGTGCCCGGCTGTTGTTCCACCTCGTCGAGCAGTTGCAGATATCGCCGCGCATTCACCAGTTCCTCCGGCTTCAGATACACGTCGCCGCCCAGCGATTTCCACGTTCGTTCCACCCGTTGTGCCGTCGTGAGCTCCGAACGGCTTTGCTCCGCCGCACGCAGAATGGGCCAGATTCTGCCCAGTCGCGCGCAACTCTCTTCACTCAACAGGTCGCCGCGTTCGGCAATCACATCTTCCATGCATCGTTCGGCCCAGGCCAGATCATCGGCGCCCGAGAGCAGATGCAGATCGGCCAGCCCCAGTCCGCACCACGGCGCATGCAGCACCGCCAGCCATGCCACCCTGTCCGCAGGGTGCAGCAGGGCTCGCGTAAGCGCCAACAGATCGAGGACCTCCTGCCGTTTGCCCAGCGGTTCGATCTCTACCGCTCGGAAAGCGATTGCACCGCGGCTTGCATCTTTCAGCTCCGCGACGACCTCGGACAGAACGTTGCGGCTCCGCACCAGCACAGCAATCTTCCATGGCTCGGTGCGGCCCGCAGGTAGCGGACGTGCGCGCCAATCTTCAATAATCTGGCGCACCTGCCGCGCCTGCTGCTTCCGCAGGAGGCTCTTTTTATCCTGAAGCTTCTCTCGAGTGAGACCCTCGCCAGCGCTCAACGCTCGCGTATGCCAGACCGTGCCCTGCGCCCCGGCTTGGGAGTATCCACGCACCGGCTGGGCCTCTACATACGGAACCTCCTCCGGATGCGCAGCCTCCAGTCCAGAAGGAAACAGAAGGGAGAAGTCTTCGTTGAATGCTGTAACAAGATCACGTTGCGATCGAAAATTCGCGGTCAGCCGCAGCGATTCCAGCGTTAGGTCGCCAAGTCTTTGCGTCCGCATCGTGCGTACAAAGCGCTCCACGCGCGCCTGGCGGAAAAGGTAAATCGATTGTTTCGGATCACCGACCAGGAACACCGTCTGGCTCTGTCCGTCCCAGCCTTGGGTCAGCAGTTCGATCAGACGGTACTGACTGGTTGAGGTGTCCTGCACCTCGTCGACGAGCAGGTGCTGCAGCTTCATGCCCAGCGCGGCGTTCAGGTCCTCCACACCACTGTTTTCCCGCAACGCAACTTCGGCCAGCAGGCCCCACTCGGCAAAGTCGCACTCCCCGCGCCGCGCGAAAACCAGCTTCAACTCCGCAAGCGCGCGGCTCAGCACGCGGAACAGCGCCTTTGCCACCGCCCATTGTTCCTGCGGGTAGACTGCGGGCGGAAGTTGATTCACCTTCTCGATCGCTGCCAACAGATCGTCGCGATGAGCTACTTCTTCGAGCAGCGCCTTCAACGTATCCTTCTGCGGCTTCGTCATCTCGAAGCCGAGCGTGTTTTTCGCAAAGCTCTTGCGCCAGGTTCCCTTCGACGGCGTTACCAACAGGTGGATCAGTGCGCGCCAGTGGTCAAGATCCTGCGGCTTATTCGTGGGCAGACCCACCTTTCCGGAGCAGATTGCGACCGGCGATTCTTCTCTGCCATAAGGATCTAGCTCTGCAAGTGAAGAGGCAAGCGCAGCCAGGGTAAGGAGAAATGCCGGCGGAACCACCTGCGCGAACGCGGTCAGACCAGCGCAGACCGTCTCATCAAGCGCGCGCTGCAGCTGCGGCAGAACCTCCTGGTCGAGAAACTCGTCGTTCAGCTCGTCTCGCCCAAGCAGAGGAACCAACTCGCCCCACTGCTGCCGCAAAGGAAGCATCTCCATCAGCAGACGCTCACAGTCCACAAGGCTGCCGTCCCGATGCAAAAGGACGGTGCGCAACGCAGCATGCAGCTCCACATCCGCCCCACCCAGTTGCATCAGCGCGTGTCGCGCGGCCTCGCGGTACATCGGCGAAGGATCTTCCACAGGAGACATCCGCCCCCCGCCACCGGAAAGCACAGGCAACAGACGTGCGATCTCCCCGCACACTGAATCAATAGTTCGTACTTTCAATCGCAGCGGGTGCTCCAGCAGCTTCCATCCCAGCAGCCGGTCGCGCCGCAGCACAGCATGGGCCAGCTCTCGCGTCGCGCGTTCGAACTCCGAGCCGCTTTGAATCGCCGTGTCGTTTGCAGCTGCTTCAAGATGTGCCATCACACGCTCGCGCATCTCGGCTGTAGCCTTCACCGTGAATGTGATCGCCAGCACCTGCTCCGGCTCTTCCACGCTTTCGTCGGCGAGCAGCTTCAAATACCGCTGAATCAGTAAACCCGTCTTTCCCGAACCAGCAGGCGCCTCAACAATCCACGAGCGTCGTACATCGAGCACACGTTCCCGCTCTTGCCAATCCAGCGGCAAGCCTGCTCTGGGTTGTACGAAATAATCGCGCCTCGGGACGACGAACAGCTCAGCCACGCCCGTTCTCCTCCGAAGGCTCGTCTTCTCCATCATCCTGAACGAGCTCGGCCGCATCCAGGCGGCAGAGCAGACCTTGCCCGCATCGCTGACACGTTCCGGGATACTGCTTCGGTCGTACGCGTGCATCGCCTCGGTGGAACTCCTCCGCGAGATCAGTGAGCACGACGCGCCAGCGTTCCACCTGTTGGTCCAGTGTGGCTGCTTCCTTGAGCCTTGCAGCTTTGGGCAACACGCCGGTGTCTGCGGCATAGCCCAGGAGAGCCCGGCCTCTGCCGGCACGGACCAGGCCAAAAGCAACTCCGCGCAGTTGTTCCGGTGCGGAAAGAATCGCATACAACGGAAGCTGCGGGGCATCCGGCCGCTCGCCCAGCCAATCGACCACCGAAGCCGCTCCCGTCTTGTAGTCGATTAGCACCTCGCCCCCTGCGACGAGATCGACCCGATCCATACGCACGCTCAAACGCAGAGGCCCCACATGCACATCCTTGAATTCTTTTTCGCTCAGCTTCACTTCGAACGGCACTTCGCGTTCCAGCTCCAATTCGAGCCACCCATGCAAGAGGCAACGCAACCTCTCGCGCTTCATTTCAACGTAAGCTATAGCCCAACCAGCCTTGGCAGCGGCCTCCGTTTTCTTCAGTCCCTCGCCGATGCTCCAATCCAGCATCTCATTGCGTTCTTCTGTGGTCATTGAACGCAGCGCGTCCTGTGTCTTCACTTCGGTCCAGAAAGCTTCCAAAACCTTATGCACGACCGTGCCGCTGTCCCGCGCATCCATTCCCGGTTCTATCGAATCCAACTCCGTCGCCCATAGTCTCTGCTCGGCAAAGGCCCGGAATCCACACGCTGCCTGCAGTTCCAGTATCCTTGCCCCTCCATGGATCACCTGGTCGGGAAGCGCACGTATACCTGCCCCGTCTTCCGTTGTTTCCAGCTCCAGCGGCGTTGTTTCTTCGGCCGGACCGACCAGTTCGACCGCTTCCACACGTTGTAAATTAAGGCTAGACAAAGCAGGAGAAGGCCTCTGCCGTGCCTGGCCGCTCTCCCGCGCATAACTGAACACGACGCTCTTCGCGCAGCGGGCTATGCGGTGCGTCATACGTCGCGCATGTTCACTGTCGCGTTCAATGTCAGTCCCCGGCATTCCGAGCTCGCGTTGCATATGCCAGGGCAGCAGGGAATTGCTCCCCGTCTGCATCGGCCAGCTCCATTCGCCCGCGCGCAGAAACCATACCGCGTCGAAGGTGTTTCCCGCAGCCTCAAGCGGACCTATTACCTGCACGGGCGCATCCCGCGACTCCGGCGCGAACGTCGTCTGTTGCGTCATCCTCTCCAGTGCATCGAGTGCCTGCGTAAACTCTACCCGTTGCCCATCAAAGTCGAGAGTTGCCAGTTCATCGAGCGCGCTCTCCCACTTTCGTCGAAGCTGGAAGTGCAGACTGCTCTCGCTCGCTCCCGTTTGCCAGCCGGCAATTTCCAGCAGTTCCCGCATGCGTTCAGCCCACTCTCCATGGCTGAGCAGAGCCGCGGCGCGTAGGCGGCGCGCGAATGCATTCATCCCCCGCAACGCGCTCAGCAGGCTTGGCATCTTCACCGCGCGCCTCGATCCAGCCAGAATGTCGAGCAGACGTTCCAGCGAAAGCTCCGGCTGCAAGATGCGCATTCGGCGCAACTCGAATGCATCGAACTCCGCCCTTGCTCCTCGCTCATCGGCCGCCTTGGCAAAGTGCGACGACACGAGCAGCGCGCTGATCCGTCCCACCGCGAGCGGCTCGGCTGCCCAGCGCAACAGCTCCAGTGCGACTGCGACGGCAGGCATCTCGGTCAGCGGCCGACCCACCGAAAATTCGTATGGCGCGTTCTCCGCAACCGAGCAGATATCCTGCAACTCCGGCGCGAGCACCTCCCGGAAAACGCGGTCTACCTCGCGCAGATACGATTCGAGTCCAGGCACAATCACGGCGATCCGCGCTTTAGGATCTTGTTCTAACAACCATCGCGTCCACCGCGCCGCTGTCGTTAGCTCTTCCTCCTCATCATCCAAGCCCACGAGCAACATCGTCTCAGATTCAGCTTCCAGCGGTAGTTCCGAGATTGCCACACCCGCAGTCCGCAACGCTGTAACAAGCGCAGTCTGCGACGGCGTCAACCTGTCGAAACCCACCAGCACACAATCTCCACTCGGAACCCCCACCTTTCCGCGTTCGACAAACCCACGGAGCACCTCTTCTACCTGAGCGTGAGAGATGAAATTTTCAGTCTTGGAAAGTCTTTCAAACGTCAACGCCCACCGCTGAAAAGACCGCGTATCGGAATTTCCACCCGCCGCGTTGCGCAGTCGTCCTCCGCCCTCGTAGCTGCACATCAGCCGGTACGCGTCTGAGGCCATCTCCGCCAACGCGTCGACGGACATCAGGCTGGCCAACTCTTCATCCGCCTCGAGCAGTGTCCGCCACACTGTATGCTCCTGCGAACGGTTCAAGACCAACTGGGTCGCATGGCCCTGAATCACCAACTGGTGCCAAAGCGCGTCAACCCAGGATTCCCATGCGAGTACTGCCGCTGGCTGCCAGGTGCTGAAACCACGCTCCAGGTTGTGACGATCAAACGCTCGCCGCAGACTGCGCGCCGCACGATGATTCCCCGTCACAACGATCGCTCCTCGCTGCAACGCATCCAGAATCTCTACGGGAAGCCGCCTGCCGTCCATCTCTCGGTTATACGCTCTTGCCCGCAGGAAAACGCGTCCACTCCGTACGCAGTATGCGAGCGGTTTTGTGACGCTTAGCAAGAAGATCTACACGCAGGCGCCAGCAGTTTGCCTCGGGCTCAATCCACTCAAAATCAGCAAGGCGAGTGCCGCACCAAAAGGCAGCGCGAGCGCCACCTGCAGCGATCCCGTTCTGGTCGAAATCACCCCCATCATCCAGGGCAGCCCCGCCGCTCCCAATCCCGAAACCGCCAGCACCACCCCCGCCTGTCGTGCGTTTGGCCGCTCTGCCATCATCAGAGCAAACGTAGCCGGAAAAAATGGCGCAAGGCTCAGGCCCAGCAGCGCCGCAAAGCACGCAATCGTCAGCGCAGAATGCGCAGCCGCCAGGCCTCCCGTGCATAGGGCCGACAACACCAGCCCACCGCGCTGGACGGCTTTCTCTCCTGCGCGCAGCATCAGCGCCGATGCTCCCGCGCGGCCCAACGTCAGCGAAAACCAAAGCAGCAACGTCGTGTATTCGCTAATCGCAAGCGTCTTGTCCCCATAACGCAAAGCGAAGGTGGTAAGCCATCCGCTCAGGCAGGTCTCCAGGCCGCCGTACAGCACCAGCAGCGAGGCGAAATACAGATAAATGTTCCTGCTGAGTCCCGGGCGTCCTGCTTTGTTTTCCTCGCGCAACTCCCCTGCAGGCTCCTCATCCGTTCTACCGCTGGTCTGCGTCAGGAAGGCAACAAGCCCCAGCAGGAAGAGCCCAGCGAAGCTTTGCAGAACGCCCCGCAGTGCGAACCGCGGAAGCAGCCACGCCGCTAGAAGAGCGCTCAGCATCGCGCCCAGGCTGAACGAAAAATTTAGGAGCGCGAGCGCCGAACCGCGATGCGCCGTGAATCGCTGTCCCGCCAAAATGTTGATCGAGGTAATCATCTGCCCCAGACCGAATCCGCCGACAAACAGTCCGGCACATCCCGCGCGCATACCGGCAGCCAAAGCAAACGCTCCGAAGCCCACCATCCCCGCTATGAGGCCAACGAGCAGACTCCACTGCAATCGCCGCGACACAGTAACGCCACCCACAAATGCGCCGCAGAACTTCGCCATCATCAACAGCCCGCTCTGTGAGTCGAGCATCGTCCACTGCCTCGCCAGCAGAGGCAGAAGCGGCCCCAGCATCGCTGTTCCAAGCCCTGCCAGCAGCAGACCATAGTGCATCAGCCACAGAGGAGGCGCTGCCGTTTGATTCCGTGCCGCCAAGCCCATACCCCCATCCCATCTTCGCGTACCAATCACTAGGGTGAAACCATCACAATGGTGGAACTATCGTAGAAGGTTCGGAAGGCAACGGGGAAGTATCATGCAAGCAGGAGCCTCCCGTGCCTGGTCCGCAACTCTCACGTCTGCTTTCGTTGCTGCTCGCCTCCACGCTGCTCACAGGCTGCCGCCATGCTGCGTCCCCGCCCGCATCCGGAACCTCATCCGCCCACAAGACCTTCACCATTCGCGGCAGAGTCGTCTCCACCGATGCCTCGCATGTCACCCTCGACGGCGAAGAAGTTCCCGGCTTTATGGAGCCGATGACGATGGCCTACGACCTCAAAGACCCCGCAGTGGCAAGCGAGATACATCCCGGCGACCGCATCACCGCCACGGTTCTCGCCGATCACACCGACGAAGGTTACACCAACGTCCGGCTGGACGACATCGTAGTCATCGCGCAGGCTCGTCCCGACTACAAACCCGCCGTGCAGTATCACGTTCCGCAGGCCGGCGACATCGTTCCAGATTTCAAATTCCTCAATCAAGACGGCCGCACCATTCAGCTCTCTCAGTTCAAAGGCAAGGTCGTCCTCCTGACCTTTATCTATACCCGCTGCCAGATCGCTGACTTCTGCCCGCGTATGAGCCGCAACTTCGCCGATCTCGACAAAGAGCTTGCCGCAGACCCCTCGCTCTACCATCAGACCCACCTCATCACGTTCAGCTTCGATCCCGCCTACGACACACCCAAGGTACTTCGCAGCTACGGCGGCGCCTACACCGGCAACTACACCAAAGAGACATACGAGCACTGGGACTTCGCGGCACCGCCGGAAAAAGAACTCCCCGACGTCACCAGATTTTTCAACGTAGGTGTTACGCCAGGCGACAGCAAATCGCTCACCCACTCCCTCTCCACCGTGCTGGTCGGCAAAGATGGCAAGATCGTCGAATGGTATCCGGGCAACGAGTGGAAGCCCTCCGATGTGCTCGCCCAAATCAAAGCGCAGGTGCAAAAGTTGCCATAAACCATCGTCGCTTCGTATTCAGAGCACCAGCATGCGGGCGTCACCAATGCGCAACCCCGGATCCGGCGAAAAGACGCGCTCCCCACACCGAGTCATCTCACGGCAATCCGGTTTCTCTCCAACGAGCGGTTTGGAAGAGGAACATCTGACCGTTCGCTGCATGGACTTGAAGTAAGAGCGGTAAAGGGGAAACGCCATGAAGATCACACGATTTGCAATTCCGGCACTTGCATTTGCGCTCGGCACATCGGGCATTGCGGTAGCACAGCAGTATGGACCGCCTCAAGGCCCGCCTCCCCAGTACGAGCGCGGCCCCAGCGGCTGGGACGCTGCCCCGGAGGAGTTACGCGACGTCGAGCGTCAGGGCTTTCAAGACGGCATCGAAGGCGCGCGCCACGATGTCGACAATCACCGCCGGCCAGATGTCAACAACCGGGACGAGTACCGGCATCCACATGTCCCGCGTTACGCCCGAGACGAATATCGCGAAGGCTTCCAGCGCGGCTACCAGGTTGCAATGGAACAGATGTTCAACGCCGACCGAGACCGTTACGGCGATCGCGAACACCACCGCGACCGTGACGACGATCACGATGGCGACTGGCGCTGAGCCAGCGGCAAACGAAAGTCACCGTAAGGCTACCCGGAGGCTCCTGCGCCGGGTAGCTTCGTTTCGCCCATCTCCGCGAGCCTGCCATTCGCCCTGCACCTTCGCGTATCCTTGTTAGAGACGGTACTCGGAAAGAGAGACGTCGACCCGAAGGGTTCTCTCAAATGGCAAAACTCACTATCGCATTCGGCATTCTGCTTATCCTGCTTGGCGCAGGCGCCTACTTCGTCGTGGGCCATCACCCACACACGCTCATCCCAGCTCTCTTCGGCCTTCTCCTCGCCATCTTTGGCGCGCTGGCCAACACGGCCGACACAAAGCGCCGCATGCTCTTCATGCACATTGCTGTCACCGTCGGTCTGCTCGGCTTCCTCGGCACCCTCCCAGGCATCGTCGGTGTCGTTCGTATGTGGTCCGGCCACGTCGTCGCACGTCCTGACGCGGCGCGCGTGCAAGCCCTCATGGGAACTATTTGCCTCATCTTCGTCCTGCTTTGCGTCCGCTCGTTCATCACCGCACGCCGCAACCGCATCGCCGAGTAGGCTTCCCTCCCGAATCCTGCATCGAACCGGCGCCAGACTCATCTGATTGACATGCCGCTTTGGCCAACGATCAGCAAGCGCCCGGCCGCGAAACTGTTGACCCCCACCCTCCGGCGTAGACTGGCTCAACTACTATGTCTCCCTCTTTAGGTGCATCCAGTTTCGGAACGGGTATGAAGTCTGCGGACCGTCCCATTCGCGGCACCGGCAGGGCCACTACCGCTGACCTCACCTCTTCACGCCCCAAGCCTCCCCTCAAAAAAGTCCTGCCCGAGGTCTGGAAGCTGGTACGGCCGCGCCGCTGGCTACTCGCGGGCAGCTTCTTGCTCATGATCGTCAACCGCGCCAGCGGCCTCATTCTTCCGGCCTCCACCAAGTACCTCATCGACAACGTCATGGGCAAGCACCAGATGCATCTGCTTCCCATCATCGTCGGTGTTGTCGTCGCGGCCACTCTCCTCCAGGGAATCACCTCCTACATTCTCACCCAGCTCCTTTCCAAAGAAGGTCAGCGCCTCATCGCCGAACTCCGCATGAAGGTCCAAGCCCACATCGGCCGCCTGCCCGTAGCCTTCTACGATGAGAACCGCACCGGCACCTTGGTCGCCCGCATCATGACCGACGTTGAAGGCGTCCGCAACCTCATAGGCACCGGCGTCATCGACTTCTTCGGCGGCGTTCTCACCGCTCTCTTCGCGCTCGCCTATCTTCTCCACCTCAGCGCCCAGATGACACTGGTCACCTTCGTCATACTCGTCATCTTCGGCCTCATCCTCCAGCGCGCCTTCAAGACCATCCGGCCCATCTTCCGCGAGCGCTCCAAGATCAACGCCGAAGTCACGGGACGCCTCACCGAATCGCTCGGTGGCGTGCGTGTCGTCAAGGGCTACCATGCCGAAGCCAGCGAGGCCGGTGTCTTCGCCACAGGTGTCGATCGCCTCTTGCGCAACGTCATCTCTTCGCTCACCGCCCAGTCGCTCATGTCGCTCGCATCCACGGCCGTCCTCGGAGTCGTCGGGGCCCTGGTCATGTACCTCGGCGCACACCAGGTCGTCGCCGGCCACCTGACCACCGGCGGCTACGTCACCTATGTCATGTTCCTCGCCTTTATGATCGCGCCCATTGTGCAACTCGTGTCGATCGGCACCCAGCTCACCGAAGCACTCGCCGGCCTCGACCGCACCACGGAGATTCTGAGCGAAAGCGAGGAAGACAGCGAACCCAACCGATCCGTCGCCATCCCGACCATTCACGGGGACGTCGAGTTCCGCAACGTCACCTTCTCCTACGAACCCGACAAGCCCGTCCTCCACGGCATCAGCTTCGAGTCCAAACCCGGCACCGTCACCGCCCTGGTAGGCTCCTCCGGCTCCGGCAAATCCACCATCATCTCCCTCATCTGCGGCTTCCACACCGCAACCGGCGGCCAGGTCCTGATCGACGGAATCGACCTCGCCACCATCCGCCTCTCCAGCTTTCGCCAGCAGCTTGGCGTCGTCCTTCAGGAGACCTTCCTTTTCGACGGCTCCATCCGCGAAAACATCCTCTTCAGCCGCCCCGAGGCCCCCGAAGAGCAACTCCTCGAAGCCTGCCGCATCGCCCGCGTAGACGAGTTCGCCGAACGCTTCCCCGAGCAGTACAACACTATCGTCGGCGAACGCGGCGTCAAGCTCTCCGGCGGTCAGCGCCAGCGCATCTCCATCGCTCGCGCCATCCTTGCCAACCCGCGCATCCTCATCCTCGACGAGGCCACCAGCTCCCTCGACTCCGAGTCCGAAGCCCTCATCCAGAGTGGCCTCAACTTCCTCATGCAGGGACGCACCACCTTCGTCATTGCCCATCGCTTATCCACCATCCGCCGCGCCGACCAGATCCTCGTCATCGAGCAAGGCCGCATCCTCGAACGCGGCACCCACGAGGTCCTTTACCAGCAGCAAGGTCGCTACTACGACCTCTACACCCGCCAGCACGGCCTAGAAACCAATCTCTTCCTCGCACCCGGGGAAGGCGACCAGACCGAAGAACCCCTCGCCGCAAAAATCTAGCCACCGGCAATCCTTGAAAGAGTCCGTGTCCCTCATCCAGACCGCTATGAACGTGCAGGAACAGTTCGGTCAAATCGATATCTACGTTTTCGACCAGATCCTCCGAGGAAACATCGGTCCGGGCATGCGCATTCTCGACGCGGGCTGCGGCTACGGAAGAAACCTCGTGCATCTCCTCCGCGAAGGGTGCGAGGTCTTCGCCGTAGACGGCAATCCGGAAGGCGTCAACCATGTTCGAGCCCTGGCCGCGGAACTGGCGCCACATTTGCCCCCGGAAAACTTCCGCACCGGTCCCATCGAGCAAATGAACTTCCCCGATGGGTTCGCTGACGTCGTGATCTGCAACTCAGTGCTGCACTTCGCGAGCGATGAACAGCACTTTCTTGCGATGCTCCAGGAAATCTGGCGCGTCCTGCGTCGAGGCGGCCTGTTCTTCTGCCGCCTGGGCTCGCGCATCGGGATGGATTTCGAACGTCTCAGCGGCAACATCTTCCGCATCAACGACGGCTCCGAGTGGTACTTGGTCGACGAAGCGCTTCTGTTGGAGCTAACCCAGCAGTTGAACGCCGTGATGGTCGATCCACTCAAAACCACCATCGTGCAGGACTACCGTTGCATGACCACCTGGGTCCTGCGCAAACGCTAAGCCGCCACGAGGCGCGTTTGCCTCACCAGATCGCGCCGTGCCCCGAGCACACCCTTGTCGCTGCGTGTGCTTATCGTTCCACCCCAAGCTCCCTCAGCAAAAACGCATAGTCAAAAGCAATCTCTTTCAAATAGTCGTACCGTCCACTCGCCCCGCCATGCCCCGCGTCCATGTTGATGTGCAGCAGCAGCGGAGCATCGTCAGTCTTCAGGGTCCGCAGCTTGGCCACATACTTGGCCGGCTCCCAATACATCACCTGCGAGTCATGCAGACTGGTCTTCACCAGCATCGCCGGATACTCGCCGCCCTTCAGATTGTCGTACGGCGAATACGACCGCATATACGCAAACGCCTCCGGCTCATTCGGATTCCCCCACTCCTCGTACTCCGCCACCGTCAGGGGCAGGGAAGCGTCGAGCATGGTATTCATCACATCCACAAACGGCACGTGCGACAACACCACGCGAAACAGCTCTGGCCGGGCGTTCACCACGGCTCCCATCAGCAGCCCACCCGCACTTCCACCCTCGATCGCCACTCGATCCCGCGCCCCATACCCTTCCGATACCAGTTGTTCCGCCGCCGCAATGAAGTCTGAAAACGTATTCCGTTTCACCATCATCTTGCCCGCGTCATGCCACGTGTCGCCCATTTCACCACCGCCGCGAATATGCGCATACGCAACCGCCACACCGCGATCCAGCAGCGACAACCGCGACGCACTGAACCCGATCGGCAGCGGATACCCGTAGGACCCATAGCCATACAGATACAGGGGACTCGTGCCGTCGCATCGAAAACCCTCCCGTCGATACACCACCGACACTGGAATCCTCACCCCATCCGCAGCCTTCACCCAAACCCGCTCCGAGGCATACCGGCTGGCGTCAAATCCGCCCGGCACCTCCTGCTGCTTTAGCAACCTCGAACTCCCCTGCCTCACGTCATACTCGTACACAGAGGCCGGCGACACCAGCGACTGATAGCTGTAGCGAAAGTGGTCCGTCTCAAACTCCGGATTCGCATGCGCACCCGCCGAGTACACCGGCTCCGGGAACTCGATCTCCCGCTCCGATTCCAGCCAACCGCCCTTCGCAAAATCCGCCACCCTCAGCACAGTCAATCCAAGCCTCCGCCGCAAACTCACGCTGAAGGACGCAAACACCTCGAAGTCTTCCAGCGGAGCCTCCGGGTCCAGCGGCAGCAGTTCCTTCCAGAACGTACGGCCGGGCTTTGCGGGCGACGCCGTCACCACCCTGAAGTTCTTCCCTGCATCGTTCGTGCGTATGTAAAACAGCCCATCGCGGTGATCGACCGAATACTCCTGCTCGTCCGCCCGCGGCGCAATCATCTGGAACTCGCCCTCCGGCGTCTCCGCAGGCAAAAACCGGCACTCACTCGTCGTATGGCTACTCGCCTCCATCAGCAGATATTTGCCATCACGTGTCCGTCCTACACCCAGGTTGAACCGTTCGTCCTTCTCTACATAGATCGCCACATCCTCCGCAGCAGCTTCTCCCAGGCGATGCCGAAACAGGTGATCATGCCGCTTGGTCACCTCATCTTCTGTCGTATAGAACAGCGTCTTTGAATCCGAAGCCCACGCCATTGAACCCACTCGCTCCGCCGTGTCTGCTAAGTCCTCACCCGTTCTCAAATCCCGAATACGCAGCGTGTACTGCCGAAAGCCGGTGTTGTCGGTCGAGTAAGCCAGCACATAACCGTCCGGACTTACCGTCAGTCCTCCAACGGACATAAATGGCTGCCCCTCGGCAAGCTGATTCACGTCCAGCACAATCTCCTCTCGCTGCGCCGGGTCGAAATGCGGCCCCACCGCCAACCTGCGACAGTGGATCGGGTACTGGCTGCCCTCGACTGTCCGCACATAATAAAACCAGCCGCGGTTGCGATACGGCACTGACACATCGGTCTCCTTGATGTGCGACAGCATCTCTGCGTACAGCTTCGCCTGCAACTGCTCGGTAGGCTTCATCACCGACAGCGTGTACGCATTCTCAGCCTCTAGGTGCGCCAGCACCTCCGGCGAACCCTTGTCGCGCATCCATCGGTAGTCATCTTCGAGCACGTGTCCGTGCAAATGGGTCGGCGTCGGTTCTTTCCGCGCTACCGGCGGCGTTGATGTGCTTTGCATGTTCGGTAAAAGGCCTCTCTTCCAGAATACAGTTGCCAAGGCGTCTGAGGGGGGCAACCATAACCTGCAGGGGCACACCAAACCTTCAGCATGAATGTAGCGTGAATCCGGCGTCAGGCTGGCGACGCGCGAGGAGATACACCATGAAAGTCCTGGGCACGCGTAACCTGTTGCTCGGTACAACCCTGCTCGTCCCCGTGCTGCTCTCAGCGCAAGAGCCGAACCCGGCCTCGCTCTCTCAATCGCAAATGCAAACCCAATCGCAGACGCAAACCCAATCGCAGACGCAGAACCAGACCGCTCCATCCTCGCCGCGTTCCTACTCCGCCCAGAACTCCGCCATGCAGGATTCCTCTACCAGCTCCGGCGATGTCGGCCAAATGATGAAGGACAAGATTTTTCTGCGGGAAGCCGCTTCCAGCGGTATCGGCGAGGTGAAGCTCGGCCAGCTCGCCGCGCAAAAAGGGGGCAGCGACGAGGTTAAACAGTTTGGTCAGAAAATGATGGACGACCACACCAGGCTCAACAGCGACATGGCTCCCATCGCCGACGCCGACGGCGTACGACTGCCCCAGAAAATGAACAAGCAGGATCAGGCCGAGTACGACAAGCTGAATGGTCTCTCAGGAAGCGACTTTGACATGGAGTACCTGTCCTTCATGGCTAAGGACCATCATCAGGACCTCCGGGACTTCCGCAACGAAGCCGCCACGACGCAAGATCCCACCCTGCGCGAGGCCGTCGCCAAAGGCGAAAAAGTCATCCACGAGCACATGGTCATGGTCGACAAACTTGCCCGCGAGAAAGGTGTGCCCATGCCGCATGGCCACTCAAGTTCCGCCCCGCCATCCACCCCCTGACCAGGTGGCGTTTGCAATGACTCGTTGCGGGTGAATAAGCGTAGAAGGGCCGGCGCAGCCCACATCCTCTAAGCGTAGAATGACGTTCAATGAAGCACCTCGCACGCTGGCTTGTTCTGCTCCTGGTCACCCTCGCACCGTCAGCAGCCCTGACGGCAGAGTCGGTGAACACCCTCCCGGCTCCCACCGGCTATGTCAACGACTTCGCCGGCGTCCTCTCCCCTTCCACCCGCGCCAGCGTCGAAAGCCTCTGCACCTCCGTTGACCGCCAGGCTCACGCGCAAATCGCCGTCGTTACCATCAAGACCCTCGACAACGACCAATCCATCGAGGAATTCGCCACCGCACTCGAGGACAAGTGGAAGGTAGGCCCCAAAGGCACCGATCGCGGCGTCCTGATGATCTTCGTCATGACCCCCAGACGTGGTCGTATCGAAGTCGGCTATGGACTCGAAGGCATCCTCAACGATGCCAAGGTAGGCGACATCGGTCGCTCCATGGTCCCCGCAGCCCAGGCGGGTGACTACAACACCGCTATCCCGCTCGGCGTCCAGCAGATTGCCCAGGTGATCGCTACCGACGCCGGCGTCTCGCTCACCAACGCGCAACCAGTCCGCCAATATCGGCAGCAACAAGCCCCCGTGCAACTCAGCCTCACCCAGATCGTGATAGGTGGCGCCGTAATCCTGTTCATCCTCTTCTTCCTTATTAAAACGGGCAACACCGGCCTGATCTTCTTCCTCCTCGGCAACCTGATGGGCGGCGGCCGGGGCGGCGGCTTCGGCGGCCGTGGAGGAGATGACGACGGCGGCGGCGGAGGAGGTTTCGGCGGCTTTGGAGGCGGAAGCTCCGGCGGCGGAGGTGCCAGTGGAGATTTCTAACATCTATACCCGCCGAGCCGCAGGTGGACTTCCCTCTCGCCGCTCCAGTTCCAATAGCATCAGTCAGCGCAGAGAGGCCACATGTTTGGCCGCTGATCTGCATTGAGGCGCTCCAACCCTCGACTTACGCGGACGAGAGTTCCTGAGGTAAGAGGCGCTTCGTGAACTCCACCGCAGGCGCTGTCGGCGGGATGATACAGTACAGCCGGAGAGACCATCCGGGAAACAGCAGGACTAAACCGAAGGGAACGAAACAAATATGAAATCTTTGTGGGTCGTACTTGGTGTTGTGGCTCTTCTCATCGTCGTGCTGCTTTTTGTGGGCGGCAGCTATATCGGCACGAAGAACACTCTCGTCGAAAAGAATGAAGCCATCAACCAGGCCTTTGCCCAGGTCAACGTCGTGCAGCAGCGGCGTCTTGACCTCATCCCCAACCTCGTCGCTTCCGTCAAAGGCTACGTCGCTGAGGAATCCACCGTCCTCACCAACATCGCCAATGCGCGCGCCGGTGTACTCGCCGCAGGCAGCGATCACGCCAGCAACATCAACGCCAACAGCAAACTCGACGTCGCCCTCGGACCGTTCTTCCGCCTGCAGGAGCAGTATCCCGATCTCAAAAGCAACCAGCAGTTTATTCGCTTGACGGATGAGCTTGCCGGGACCGAGAATCGTATCGCCGTCGAACGTCAGCGTTACAACAAGACGCTCGAAGATTACAACGTCTATGTCCGCCAGTTCCCCAACAGCCTATGGGCCAACATGGCAGGCTTCCATTACAGAGACGAATACTTCAAGGGCAACCCGGAGAACAGTGTGGCGCCGAAGGTCGACTTCTCAAAATAAGAAAGTCGAACTGTACTTCGGCCCAATAGAAAGCCGCCGCACTCTGCGACGGCTTTTTATTGCCTTTATTCATTTGTTATGCCGGCAGTGAATCTTCTGCCGTACTTCTTACTTGGTGAACGAAGAAATCGCGGCCGCCTCATCATCCTTCACATCGAAGACCGTGTAAAGCTTCGTGATCTGCAACAGATCGTGCACTTTCTTGGTCAGGTTCAGCAGCTTCAGTTCGCCGCCGCTGTTCTTCACCGTCGTAAAGGCGCTGACCAACTCCCCGATCCCAGAGCTGTCGATATAGCTGATCTCGCCCAGGTTGAGCAGAATCTTGTTCGAACCCTTCGCCAGCACATCGCGAACCGCATCGCGAATCGTGACGCTGCCTTCGCCAAGGGTGATGCGGCCGCTGAGGTCCAGAATGGTAACGCCGTCTACCTGGCGAGTTTTTACTTTCATGCTCATGTCTCGTGTTCTCCTTAGGTCCCCGGCTGCGCGGGTAAGCGATGCTTGATCAATGTCAATTCCGTGCCCGGATGTAACTGCCGAAAGTTTACCTCATCCATAAAGGCCCGGATCAGAAAGATTCCCCGCCCGGAGCCGCGCAAAATGTTCTCCGGCGCCAGCGGGTCCGGTATCTTCTCCGGATCCAGGCCCGGCCCCTGGTCCGAAATCCGAATCACCAGCGCATCCGACTTCGTCTCAAACGATGCCTTAATCAACTTGTTCGAATCGTACGCATTGCCATGCAGCACCGCATTGACCGCCGCCTCCCGCACCGCCATCGCAATATGAGGAACGATGTCTTCGTCGAACCCCGCTTTTTCCGCGTACTGCTCCGCAATCTGCTCCAGCTTGTTGACGCTGTCGAGCGACGAGTCGAGCGTGTAGCTGACGCGCATAGTCGTGGAATCGGTCAAAGCTGTCCTTGCAAGTATCTCGATGCCAGTCGTCCACGTCAGACAACAGCAGTGATGGCAGTGTGCTTGTGGATTTCTTGAATGTCAAGCTTAGCCGCCCGCTCTCAACCCCCGCGCCGGGCCACGGATCCCAGCCAGCCCACGCCTTCCATCTCCTCGAACATCGTCGAAAGTGTAAAGTTGCAAAAGAGCACGCATCATGACCCGGCACGCCAATCAACGGACCACCGTCTCCTCCATGATGGGCATCCCCGTCATCGATGGGCAGGGCACCGCGCTCGGCCGAATCCGCGAGTTCGCCGTCGCCACCTCCATCGACTCCGCCCACATCCACGGCTTTCTGCTCGATCCCAAGCTCTCCAAACGCGGCACAAAGCAGCCTCTGGTCGCCATCGCCGATCTCCAGTTCACCCCCGCCGGCGCCTTGCAGCTCCGAGCTTCCGCCCAGCCCTCCGTCCCCTCATCCGCCGACGACTTCCTTCTCCTCGAACGCGATCTGCTCGACCAGCAGATCATCGATGTCCACGGCCACAAAGTGGTCCGCGTCAACGACGTCGGCCTCATCTGGGAGTCCCTGCCCGACAGCGACGAAAACCTCTCCCTCCGCATCTCTGAAGTCGAAGTCGGCCTCCGCGGAGCCGTCCGCCGCCTGCTCAAAGGCCTCCCCGGCACCTCCGTCGATCGCCTCGCCTGCCGCTTCGGACCCAGCGTCATTCCCTGGGACTTCGTCGACCTCATCGAACGCGACCCCGCCCGCCGCGTCAAACTCAAAATCGAGCAGGGTCGTCTCTCGAAAATGCACCCGTCCGACATCGCCGACATCCTCGAAGAGCTCGCCCCCGCCGAACGCAACGCCCTCTTCATCTCGCTCGACGAGGAAGTCGCCGCCGAAGCCCTCGAAGAAGTCAAGCCCAAAATGCAGCAGGCGCTCATCGAATCGCTCGACTCTGAACAGATCGCCGGCATCGTCGAAGAAATGGACCCCGGAGCCGCCGCCGACCTCCTCTCCGAACTCACCGACGAGCGCTCCGAAGCCATCCTCGAAGAGATGGACCCCGAAGAACGTCAGGAGGTCGAAGACCTGCTCGAGTTCTCCGGCGACTCCGCCGCAGGCCGCATGACGACCGAATACATCGCGCTGCCCCCCAACGCACACGTCGAACATGCAATCAGCGCACTGCGCGACTTCGAAGGCGACATCGACACCGTCAACGACATCTATCTCCTCGACCAGGAAGAGAAACTAGTCGCGCTCATCCCTCTCGTCCAGCTTCTCCTCGCGCCCTCTGAAACGCCTCTCGCCGACCTTCCACACAGCCACATCGTCACCTGCAACACCGACGCCAACGGCCGCAAAGTCGCCGAACTCTTCGACAAATACAACCTGCGTTCGCTGCCCGTCCTCGACCACGAAAAACGCCTCGCCGGCATCATCCACGCCGAACAGGTCATCGCCCTCCTGCGTGCCAAACATTAGCCGCGCGCCACAACCTCTCAAGGGAAAAGCTGTACCGATGAAGATCCTGTACGCGACCATTCTCACCATCAACGACTCTACGCTCTACCGCCTCTGGGCGCTCGAACGCATGGGCCATCAGGTCGTCCCGTTCAACTTCCTCGACTACATGCCCAAAAACCCCATCCTCAGCAAGATCGCCTTTCGCCTCGTCGCCGGGCCTCAGGTCGACCGGCTCAACCGCGATCTGCTTCAAGTCGCCAAGGCAGAAAAGCCCGACATCCTGTGGACCGACAAGCTCCTTTGGGTCCGTCCCAAAACCATCGACCAGATGCGCGCGCTCGGCATCGCCACCGTCAGCTACATGATCGACAATCCCTTTGGCCCACGCCAGGACCCCGGCTGGCGCGTCTACATGAAGACCATCCCGCACTACGATCTCCACGTCGTGCAGCGCGACAAAAACATCCTCGACTACACCTCGCGCGGCGCACGCGACGTCATCAAAATCCAGACCGCCTACGAGCCCACCCTCCACTATCCCCCGCCCGCCACATGGTCCGACGCAGACCGCGACCGTGATGTCTCCTTCATCGGCACTCCCTACGACGACCGCGCCGACACCCTCAGCAGACTCTGGCGCGACGATCAGTTTCCCGTCACCATCTCCGGTAACCCCCGCCAGTGGGCCCGCGCCATGAAGCCCGACGCCTACAAAGCCATCTTCCGCGGCGGCGAAATCTTTCTTGACGAATACCGCAAAACCATCTGGCGCTCTCGCATCAATCTCAGCTTCCTCACCCACTCCAATCAGGATGAGTTCGTCCACAAAAGTTTCGAGATAGCCGGCTGCGGAGGCTTCCTGCTTGCCGAGCGCTCCCCCGGCCACATGCAGCGCTTTGAAGAGGATCAGGAGGCCGTCTTCTTCTCCACCTACGAAGAACTCGCCCGGAAGATCCGCCGCTACCTGCCCGACGAAGCCGCCCGCCAGCGCATTGCCCACGCCGGCAACCTGCGCGCCGCACGCGACGGATACCACAACGACCGCCAGGTCCAGCTCATCGTAGAACGCCTCCAATCGATCCTAGCTCGAGGAGTCACGAGCTCCACTGCGCCCCCCATCCCGAGCCATCGTTGATCTTCGATCTGCTTACAGACTCGGCCCTGGAAAATCCCGCAGCAGACGTCTGCATCGTAGGCGCCGGCGCCGCAGGCATCACCTTAGCTGTCGAGTTCGCCCGCAAAGGAAAAAAAGTCCTCCTCCTCGAAGGCGGCGGCGCCCAGCGCGAAGACTCCTCGCAGCAGCTCTACGACAGCGACGTCGCCGGTCTCCCCCATCACGGCATCCACACCGGCCGCATCCGCGTCAAAGGCGGCACCACCGTCCGCTGGGGAGGTCAAATCCTCGAGCTCGACCCCCACGACTTCACTCCCCGCGCCGGAGTCCCTTCCAGCGGCTGGCCCTTTGCAAAATCCGAGCTCACACAGTCTTACGAGCGCGCCCTTGCCCTCGAAGGACTCGCCCACGTCGAGCGCAGCGACGCAGCCGTTTGGCGCGACCTCGGCCTCCCCTTGACGCAATTCCCAGACCTCGAAGCCTACCTCTCGCGCTGGTGTCCCGAACCGAACTTCGCCCGCCTCCACCACAAAACGCTCGCCACTCACCCCAACATCCACCTCTGGCTTCACAGCAGCGCAGTCGAGTTGCTGATCGAGAACAACACCGCCACCGGCCTGCGCGCACGCACCCTCACCGGCATCGAAACCATCTTCCGCGCCCCCCAATTCATCTTCTGCCTGGGAGGCATCGAAAGCTCCCGCTTCTTCCTCCAGCCGCGCCCCGCAGGGCTGCCATGGAACCGCTCAAAGCTCCTCGGCCAGCACTTCCAGGACCACATCGACTGCAACGCCGCCCTCATCGAGCCGCACAACCAGAAGACCTTCCACGACCTCTTCGACCCCATCTTCGCGCACGGTTTCAAATACCTCCCCAAGCTCCGCCTCCCGCCGCAGCTCCAGGCCGAGCACAACATCCTCAACATCGGCTCCACCATGTCCTTTGAAGACACCGGAAAGCTCCGCTACCAGGCCAAGCTCACCATTCGCAATCTCATGCGCGGCCGCATCCGCGAGGTCACGCGCGAAAATCTCCGCCACACCGCCACCCACATCCCCATGCTCTTTCGCCAGGCCTGGCGCTACAAAGTCCAACGCCGCGCCTTCGCTCCGCCGCAGGTCCGCATTCTTCTCCGTGTGCACTGCGAACAGGAGCCCACCTCCCGCAGCTCCATCACCCTCACTGACACTCGCGACGCTCTCGGCATCCTCCGCGCCCGCTTCGACTGGCAGATCTCAAGCAGGGAACTGGCCACCATCCGCCAGTACGTCCTTATCGCCCAGCGCTCGCTCGCCCATCTCGCCCGCATCACACCCGACCCCGACCTTTTATCAGGCAACCCTGCCTTTCTCACCCGCTGCGACGACAGCAACCACCACATGGGCGGCATGCGCATGTCCACCTCCGACGCTTCAGGGATCGTGGACACCAACCTGCGCCTCTACGGCACCAGCAACACCTACATCTGCAGCTCCGCCGTCTTTCCCTGTTCCGGCTTCTCGAACCCCACCCACACCCTTCTGGCCCTGGCCCTGCGCCTCTCCGACCACCTCACCTGATCGCAACGACTTTCTCCCTGTTCGCTCACGCTTTCCGTGCCGCCATCCCGGCAAGGATGGCTGCCCTCGCGGTCGCCCTCAACTCTCAATCGTTGAACCCACGGCGCATTACTTTTCCTTGAAGACCAGATATGTCGTGGACGCACCCGGCGCCAGCTTCACCCAATGCGGCAGGCCTGCCGGAATGTGAACCACGTCCCCCGCGTGCAGCACAAGCTCTTTCCCTCCCGTCAGGCTTGTGCCGCGACGCTCCGACGGCTGGTCCGCAAGGACGTGCTCTCCCACCATCGAGCCTCCGCTGACCAGGATCAGAGAGCCCTTTTGCACGATCATCTGGTCCGCCCATGAGTCATGCTGTTCCGCTTCGCCGGTTCGTACCCGAACGATCAGCAGGGAACTGTACGTGCCGAAATTGTCGAGTGGCGCGACGGCTACCCCAACCGGAACCGTCTTCGCAGCGGCAGTGAGTTTTGCTTCCAGAGCAAGCAGGTCGGCCGCAGTGTGCACAATGGGTGCTGTGCCTCGGGTAGCCTGGGCTCCTACAGAAAGGGCAGAAAAGGCTGTGAACCCAAGCAGTATGGCGACACGAAAATACATGAGAACTCCTTCAAAGACTCTGGACTGGAAGTGAGAATAGTACCGCAGATTCCGCCAGCGAACACAGCATCTCTTTCCGCCCCCTTACGCCGCTCGCTCATTTTCCCTGAGCTGCTCGACCCACATCCGTCATCCGGCAAACGCGAACCGCATGGACGGCGACGCCGCGGCCCGCTTCGCCAACACACCCGAAGGCTCGGCATTTCCGTCTACGGAGGCTCGGCAACCCACCCCGCCCTTTCAGCTATCCTTGTCAGCTATCCTTAAATTTGACAAAGCCGCACCCACCCGAAAGGCCGCCATGCTGCTCAAACAACTGCGAACCGAAGTCCTCGAGGCCAACCTCGAACTCGTCAAACATGGCCTTGTCCTGTACACCTTCGGCAACGCAAGCGGCATCGACCGCGAGCAGAACCTGATCGTCATCAAGCCCTCCGGCGTCGACTACGACCATCTCCGCCCCGAGCACATGGTCGTCACCGACCTCCACGGCAACCTCGTTGAAGGAGACCTCAAACCTTCCTCCGACCTCGACACCCACACCTTGCTCTACCGCGAGTTCGCCGGCATCGGAGCCGTCGTCCACACCCACTCCGAGTACGCCACCAGCTTCGCCCAGGCCGGCCTCCCCATCCCCGCCCTCGGCACCACCCACGCCGACTACTTCTACGGCCCCGTTCCAGTCACCGAGGTCCTCACCGATGCCGCCGTCGGCCAACGTTACGTCCACGAGACCGGCCTCGCCATCGTCGAGCGCTTCCGCAATCTTGACCCCCTCGCCGTCCCTGCCGTCCTCGTCGCCGGTCACGCCCCCTTCTGCTGGGGACGCACCCCCGCCGACGCCGCCCACAACGCCGTCGTCCTAGAAGCAGTGGCTCGCATGGCCTACCGCACCCTTACCCTTACCGCCGACTGCCCCGGAGTCTCGCAAGCCCTCCTCGACCGCCACTACTTCCGCAAACACGGCGCTGCGGCATCCTACGGCCAGAAGAACGGTCCACCCCAGACCAGCAAAAAAATATAGTTAGCTAAATTGGCGTACTTCAAACCACCCAAAATCAAGGTGGTCACCAGGGCGCATTTCGCGGCTTAAATGCATCCATTTGCGCGCAAAATGACGCATCAAAACACCTCTTTTCCACAAAAACCCCTGCAAAACGGCCAACTCCTCACTCAGAAAAAAGAACCGGCAGCCCACATTTTTTTTCGCTACTCTCCCGCGCCATCTCCATCAACTTGATCGTGCGGTACCCATCCTGCGGCGTAACTGCCAGCGGAGAGATTCCCCGGATCGCATCCCGCACATTCGCGTAGTAACCCCTGTAGTCCCCAAACGCAGTAGGCACACGCCTCCGAACAAGAGTGCCCGGATCCCGAGGGTCAGGAGCCGTAGTCAGCGTCCCCCAGTTCTCTTCAGCATCCGCCAGCCACTCTCCCTCGCCCATGCGCGGCACGCGTGTACCCGCCAACAGCGCCGGTTCCTGCGGGTCTAGCCCAAACTTCTTGAAGCTCCCCCGCGTTCCATGCAGCAGAAAACGGGGCGCAGCATCCGCAGCCAACATCGTCGAACGGCAATGCGCAAGCATCCGCGGATACTCGAGCGTGATGTCGAACGCATCCTCAATCTCGGTAAAATCACGGTCTTTACGTACACTTGCCGTGATCGTAAGAGGAGCTCCAAACAGGGCAAGCACCTGGTCGAGCAGATGCGGAGCAAGATCGAAAAGCAAACCATGCGACGGGCTTGCACCCTCTTTCCATGTATTTTCCCGAGGCAGAGGACGGAACCGATCGAAATGCGATTCATAGGTGACCAGCCGCCCCAGAGCCTCTTCGGCCAGGAGCTTCTGAACAGTAAGAAAATCGCCATCCCAGCGGCGGTTGTGGAACGGAGCGAGGACGAGCTTCCGCTGTTCGCTCAGGGTTTTGAGCTCCAGAGCCTCTTCGCTGGTCGACGCGAAAGGCTTGTCGATAACCACGTGTTTACCCGCAAGCAGAGCCTGTTTTGCAAGATCGAAGTGCGTCTCGTTCGGCGTCGCAACGACGACCAACTGGATCGCCGGATCGCGCAAGGCTTCTTCCACGGTGCGCAGAACCCGTGCGTCTGTGTACGCCTTCGCAGCCTCATCGCCTTTGCGCTGCACGATCGCTTCGAGATGCAGCCCGGGAACCGCACTCACGAACGGCGCGTGAAACACTCGGCCTGCAAGACCAAAACCGACAACAGCTACACCAATCGTCTCTTTTTCCATGCTGTCTCCATCCACACGAACCCACGCGATCCATCGTACCGGGCTCTCTCCGCGTGCGCCTAATTTCGTGCACCCCTGTGGAGCGGGGGTGAACGCTGTAACCACAATTCCGACCGGCGTAGACAACACTACAATCGCAGACGAAGCCCCCGACAGCATCCACTGCGCCGCATCACAACAACGAAGGAGTCAAGATGAAGCCTCTCACTATGACCAACATCCTCCTGCTCGCCATCGTCATTCTTTTGTTGGCCATTGTCGTGAAACCCTTCGATCTGCCGCGCCCGGTTCAGGCGCAGTCGGCGGAGCCCTACCCCTTCTACCTTGAACCGGGAACCTACATGCTGCGTGCTCCCGATGGAAGCAGCCAGGTCTATGGCAAAGTCGCAGTGGACCTTCGCAACGGAAAGATCTGGGGCTTACCTACGCTCGGCCCGCAGCCCTTCCCCATCAACATGGTGGACAACAAACCACAGACCACCCGACCCTTCGCACTTGGCCGCTTCGCCTTTGAAGACACAAACAAATAGTGCAGCTACCCGCAACTTACAATCGAAGCATGCATTCCCCGGTTCAGCGCACAGCGGCTTACTTCCGCACTTGTCTTACCGTTCTGGTCGTCCTGTTCGGGATGCTTCTCCACGCCCATGCGGTGGTGGTTCGCGGAACAGTTACAACTCCTCTTGGATTGCCCATCGGCAACGCCCGCGTTCAACTCGTGCAAGGCCAGAAGGTGGCAGCCTTCACCTTCACGCAGCCTGACGGCACCTTCGAAGTCCGCAGCGCTGGATCCGGCCGATTCCTCCTCCTCACCTCCGCTGCACCTTTTACCCCAAGCATCGGGGAGGCGTTCTATGGGGGCATCACCTCTGTGCTCACCCGCAACGTGACCATGGAGTACACCACCGTCACGGCCCAGCTCTCCTCTTTGTCGAGCGGCATCTCCACCCCAGTCCAGCAAACCCCCGCAGCCACTATGCTGGTTCCGCCTGACACTCTGGCCACGGAAATCACCGTGACCAACGTACTTCGCCAGGCCCCCGGAAGCATGGTCGTCCAAACCGGCCAGTTCGGCGGCCCCGTCGCTCTCTACGTCCGCGGAGGACCAGCTACCGGCAATCAAGTACTCATTGACGGAATCTCAGCCAGCGACATCGGAGGCCGCTTCGACTTTTCTCCCATCGCAACGACCGCGCTCGATGGCCCCGAACTCTACCGCGGCGCGAACAGCGCACTTTACGGGACAGGAGCCGAAGCTTCCGTCGTCAGCCTCGCCACCAGCCGCACTGCCTCTCTCCGCCCAACCCTCAACTACACTGGCGACGCCGGCAACTTCCACACCTACCGCAACCAGGCTGTCCTCTCCGGCTCTCACGCGCGGATCGACTACCTCACAGGTTTCAGCCGCATCAACAGTTCGAATGCACTGCCCAACGATCAGTACCACTCCGCAACAACGGTCGCGAATCTCGGCTACAGCATCTTCCCCAACACGCTCGCGCGATTCACGCTGCGTAATACAGACTCGGACGCTGGCCTGCCCGGACCACACGACATCTACGGCATCTCCGCCTCCGGCAAGCAGTCCAATCAGGACATCTACTCTGGTATCACGTTAGAAAACCAGCTGGCAGGGAACTGGCACAACCTCGCCCGTTACGGCATCAGCCGAAAGCGCGAACAGGTTCAACAGTTCGCGCCCACCGGTCAGCTCCTGCTGGTAAACAGCAACTCCGTTCTCTATTACGGAGCCCCGGTCACCCTCCGCGGCGCGAATGGTTACACCGCGTCGGGCCAGGCGGCCTTCCTTCTGCCCAGCTACGACACAGTTTCCAACCGCGACGAGCTCTACTATCAATCCGGCTACATCTTTCCCCACCGCATCGCCGCGCTCTTCAGCTTCCAGTATGAAAGTGAGCGCGGCCGTCTTCTCAGCCCTGCGTTCTCCCCCGCAGTGACCATCGATCGCAGCATCAAGCGCACGAACTTCCTGTACACGCTCCAGCTTAGGGGCGACATCAAGCATCGCCTCTTCTACTCGGCCGGGGGCAGCATCGAAGACAATGATCTCTACGGCATTGCGGGCACTCCGCGCTTCGGCTTGTCGTATGCGCCCGTCCGCCCTGGCCGCCGAATCTTTCGTGGCACACTGCTTCGCGCCAACGCAGCCGAGGGCGTGCAGGAGCCCAGCCTCAGCGCCAACCTCACCAGCCTCCGACAGCTTCTTAACGCTACCGGCAATGGAGCCGCCATCTCCGCCTACCGCGTTGCTCCAATCTCCGCCGAGCGCTCCCGCACCTTCGACTTCGGAATTGACCAGAACATCGTCAACCAGAAGCTCATCCTTCGTGCAAACTACTTCCACGATCAGTTCAGCCATCAACTCGAAGGTGTGAACGCGTCTGGCCTCGAACATTACTTCCATGTCCCCGCACCCATCGCCACCCAGCTTCCGAGCGCCTCGGTGAACTCGCTCGCCTATCGTACCCAGGGCCTCGAGCTCTCCACCCGATACCAGCCTTACGCCACGCTCATCTTGGACGGCGGCTACACCTACCTCGCCTCGCTTGTCCTGCAGTCGTTCTCTGGGGATTCCGAAGCCGCGGCAAATGGCAATGCCACCACAAACCCCGATCTACCCGGCATTGCCATAGGAGCGCTTTCACCCCTTGTCGGCAGCCGTCTCTTTCGACGCCCCCCGAATACGGGCTTCTTCAGCGTTACCTACAGCACGGGCCGCTTCGCCACCGCCATCCGCGGCGCGCTTTCGAGCCGAAGCGACGACTCCACCTTCCAGCTCAACAACGACCGCTACGGAGGCAACACCCTGCTGCTGCCCAACCGCGATCTCGATTTCGGATATGCCAGACTGGACGCGAACCTGCTGTTTGCGGCCACCCGCCACGTCACTGTCTTCACCCAGCTCGACAACCTCCTCAGCCAGCAGCACGTCGGACCCATCGGCTATCCCGGACTACCTTTTACGGTAAGGGCTGGTATGAAGATCCGCATCGCCGGAGACTGAGTCGTCTCAGGCTGCAACGCGAGGAACGAGTTCTGCCCAACAACTTCCGCAGCCTTCCACTCGTCTAATCCGCAGAAGGAAATACAATGATCCGCTCTCTCCTGGCCCTTGCCCTATTCACCGGTTCCGTAGCGTATGCGCAACAAGAAGGCCCTGTCGCCACCCAGGCCCTCGTTGCTTTCGAATCCAAGACAGCCGTTGCTCCCACGGCTGCTAACCTCACGTTCAAGGTTGAAAGCCGCCGCGCTCAGCTCGCCAGCCTTGCCGCGATCCCACCGGATGACGTACAGGTTGCGCTTCTGATGGATGACGGCCTTCGCCTTAGCGTCGGTCGGGAGATGAACGCTCTCCGTGCCTTCCTTACTGGCCTGCCCGCTGGTACCGAGGTGTTCGTGGGATACATGCAGAACGGCCGTGTCGTACCGGCAGCCAAATTCTCCACGTTCACTTCGGATCGCGCCGCGGCCGCACAAACTCTGCGCATCCCGTCAGGCATTCCAGGTTCGAGTGCGAGTCCTTACTTCTGCCTCTCCGATTTTGTGAAGAACTGGCCGGGCAATGCCGAAGACCAGGTGGCCCCGTCCCAGTCCCTGCAATCTGCGCCGCGTCATAAAGCTCGCTTTGTCCTCATGATCTCGAACGGCGTCGATCCTTACAACGGCAGTACAAGCATCACGAACCAGGACAGCCCCTATGTGGCCGCAAGCGTCAGCGACGCGCAACGTGCGGGAGTGCCGGTGTACTCCATCTATTTCTCCGACGCAGGCTTCCGGCGCCGTGGCGGCAGCTTCAGCGGCCAGAGTTATCTGAATCAGCTCGCCGAAGGTACCGGGGGCATCGCGTTCTACCAGGGAATCGGCAATCCGGTTTCAATGGACCCCTACCTTCAGCAGTTCCAGCGCGCCCTCTCGGAGACGTTCGTTGCCACATTCCCCATCGACAGCAAGAACAAATTGGTTCGGCTGCAGGTGGAGACCAACCTCCCAAGAACCAAGGTGCGGGCTCCGCAAGCGGTGCGTCCGGGCACTGTGGTTCTCGGGCAATAGCAAGAGACTCAGTCGATAAAGCGGCTCGTGATGCCGTTGTATGCGTCGATCCGACGGTCACGCAGGAAAGGCCAATTCCGTCGGGTGTCTTCCTGGAGCTTGAGATCGATCTCGGCAATCAGGATCTCTTCCTTGTCATGGCTGGCCTGCGCGACGACCTGGCCAAAGGGATCGGCGATAAAACTTCCACCCCAGAACTCGAGTCCGGACTGCGGAGTGTGGTCGCCAGGTCCACGCATCTCCACGCCGTGGTGGATGACATCGCCGTGCTCGTGGCCCACGCGGTTCACAGCGCCAACATAGACGCCGTTCGCAATGGCATGAGCGCGCTGCATAGTCTGCCACGCGGAGTACTGGGCGTCGCCGTATTCGGCCTTTTCGCTCGGATGCCAGCCGATCGCAGTGGGGTAAAACAGGGTGTTGGCGCCTCGGAGAGCCGTCTCGCGGGCCGCTTCCGGATACCACTGGTCCCAGCAAACCAGCGTACCGATGTCCCCCTGGCTCGTCTTCATGGCTTTGAATCCGAGATCGCCCGGCGTGAAATAAAACTTCTCGTAGTAGAGCGGGTCATCGGGGATGTGCATCTTGCGGTAAATGCCTTTGAGGCTTCCATCGGTTTCAAGCACGGCCGCGGTGTTGTGGTACAGCCCGGCGGCGCGACGCTCAAAAAGACTGGCAATCACAACAACCTTCTCTTCGCGGGCAACGGCCCCGAGCCGCTCGGTGGAAGGTCCAGGCACCGATTCCGCAATGTCGAAAAGGGCATGCTCTTCGCGTTGGCAAAAGTACTGCGCGCCGAAGAGTTCTGGCAGGCAGATCACGTTGGCCCCGGCTCGGGCGGCTTCGCGCACACGGTCGGCCGCCTTGTCTAGGTTGGCCGCCGTGTCGGGTTCGCACGACATCTGGATAAGGGCAATTCGTTTGTTTGGGATCTGGCGTGGTGTCATTTATCTTCCTGGGTAACCAAAACTTTGAAGTGACCTGCCGCGGTACAGCTATCAAAGCCCTTTCGTGTGTCACAAGTATGAATTCTCGGAGCCCGCTGTAGCCCGCTGTAGCAGCAGCAATGCGGTAGGTCGAGACGCTGGTGTAAGCCTGCAGGCGTTACAGCGCATTTTGGCGAGATCGATGGCGCGATTGAGGCAGCTGGAGGGCGAACAACGCAGCTGCGTGGATCAACGATCTCTCACCGGCCGGTACGTTGAGTTTACCGCGTGTGTGCGTCCGGGCGATGTCCGCACACAGAAATCCATATCAGGTTCCACGCAGCGGCGAGTTACAAAGCTTCGAGCACGTAGGTCTTACATACCACTGAGCCAACACAGGCCATATCAGATACGCGTACCCAGCAGAAGAGGCCTCATTGCCTTCCAGACGCCAGTCTCTGGTCGGACGATATCTCCGCTAATGCTTCCCGGATGCCGCCAGGCAAGCTGCTTCCGCGAGTTCAGTCTTTTTTCACGCGACGATATCTGATACGTTGAGAGTGCCGGAGAATCCACGCCGCTTCTCTCGACATATCGTTTCCCCAAGCAGCTTTTTCAGTAGCCGCCAAGCGCGGCAGACGTGTATTTCATTGCAGAAGGAGTGTATTTTGAGCGAATTTCGTGATTTTCTGGAACTTTCCTACGATGAACTCGAGGACCTGAACCTGCAGGCGAAGGACCAGCGCAGGAAGCGTGTGGCACCCGACACCATTCAGGAAGAACGGCTGAAGTACCTGACCGACGAGCGGCGGATCAAAGCTGTCACCGTGTTGTTCAGTGATCTCGAAGGCCGGCTCCACATGCTGGACTACGATAAGAAATTTCTCGTGAAGAGCTACGACAACCTCACCTTCGATGGCTCCTCGATCCGCGGTTTCACTGCACAGCGCGAGAGTGACCTGCGTCTTGCGATCGATTGGAGCGCCTTTTACTGGGTGCCGGCCGATGTGTTTGGCGCGGGCAAGGTAATGGTGTTTGGCGAAGTAATCGATAAGAACGGCGGCACATATAGCGCCGATATTCGCGGCGTGCTCAAGCAGTTCTCGCGGGAACTGTTCGACAAGCAGGGTTACACCCTCAACGCTGCCAACGAGATTGAAGGATTCCTGTTCGAAGGCATCGACGCCGAGCGAAGCTACCACGAGACCGGCACCTTCGAGTACGTCAACAAGGGAGGCTACTATCACTCCCTGCCGGGCGACCCGCTGCGCGAATTCATCGATACCACCGCCGAAGTACAGCGCTCGATGGGCTTCGAAAATGAGAAGGATCATCCCGAGGTCGCGCCTTCGCAGTTCGAAATCAACTACAGCTATGGCGAGGTCGTTGCGGCCGCAGACCAGATCCAGTTATACAAGCTGATCTGCCGCCAGGTGGCGACGCAGATGGGCATGACCGCCAGCTTTCTGCCCAAACCTGTCGTTGGCGTAAACGGAAGCGGCATGCACACCAACGTGTCGATCACCAAGGGCGGCAAGAATCTCTTCTGGGATCCGAGCGGACAGGAAAAAATTTCCAAGCTCGCATGGCAGTTTACCGACCGCATCCTGACCCATGGCAATGACATCTGCCTGCTTCTGAATGCGAGCGTGAATGCCTATCGCCGTCTCGACCCGCACTTTGAAGCTCCGAACCAGATCAAAGCTTCGGCCACCGATCGCGGCTCGATGGTGCGCATTCCGATCGGCAACGAGAAGTCGGCCCGTGTGGAAGTACGTTCCGTGGGGCCGGATGCGAACCCGTACCTCGTGCTGTA
>JALYVA010000067.1 GCA_030853485.1 Acidobacteriota bacterium | reverse complement strand
CCGCCGTCTTTGCACCCGCCTCACTCTGCTTCAGTATTCCGATTATCTGTTCTTCGTTAAACCTGCTGTTCTTCACTGTTCCTCTTCCTTTTTCGCGGCTTTCGCCGCTACCGGAAAATTCCAGCTTAAAATGGCTCAGTTTCGCCGGGCAAGGTCACAGGAGCTAGATCGAACCAAGGATGAACTTCAAGACCTCTAGGCTATTTACGGCGCAGGACGAAGAGCGCGCGCGCATTGCATGACGGGCTGAACCAGCGGCCAGCACTCTTACAGATCAAATTGAATTGTTTGCCGCTGAGTAGCGAGCCGGAGAGAATTGATGAGCTTGTGAGGCTCACGGCCGGGATCTCAGAAGAAGTCTGCGATCTCAGCCACCGAATTCATCCTGCGCCGATCGAACACCTAGGGCTTGAACCGGCACTGTGGGAGCTTCTTCAGGAATTTGAGACATCGCACGGTTTAGCTCGTCCTTTATCACACGGTAGGATAAAAGAGGAGGGAAATGTTTTTAAGCCCTCACCCCTTCTGTCGGATTGCTGTCGGGTGAAAATGCTTTAGCTAAAAGGCGGCGCCCGTCTCAGCGCCCGCAGCACACGCATAAGCATTAGCAAGCCCCTTTAATTTGTCACCCAAATCTTAACTATTCTTTTTCCTGTCACCGCTATAGACTCCCACGCAACTTGTAAGCGTCGGGCAAATTCAGAGGAGATGTTATGGAGCAGATTTTCAAGGAGATTTCAAAGCTTGAGAGCGACGCGCTTACGGACTTCGCAACGGAGAAGTATTTCGATGAACCCTCTGACAAACGGGGGGAATTGGGAAACTGGGTGAATACCTTCGGGGAGAATCTGCTCAGAAGCAACCGCAGCGAGCTTGACAAAATTACCCGCACTTATGCGAAGCAAAGAAGCGACCTTTTCCGTAGCAGGTAGGTGGGATTTTGGAAGGTGAGAAGAGCGAAGAAGCAACAGATGAGATGGAACCGGCATACTGTCCAGCGCTTCCTCGACGTTCGCATTCACGTTGTCAATTTTCTTAGATCAATAGAATGGCCGCTTGCGCAAATTGCACGTTTGGCCAGACTTACCGAATGGCTGTCAACAAACGTTAACCCTAGATCTGTAGAATTTTGCCGGGATCGATAGAATTCTTCCCTTCTCTTGTGGTTCCATGCCTGACGATCCTGCAGGATTTGATACGGTTCCCAAGTCCATCTGGAAACTGACAGTTAAACGCGCCAAGGTGCTTGCTTGTTTGGCCGAAGAGGATCATTGCTCTGGTTGAGGGGACCCTCTACGCTATCGACGACACTTGTACCCATCTGGGTGGACGCTATCTGAAGGGGAACTGGATGGCAATGAGGTGTCCTGTCCGTGGCACGGAGCCAAGTTCGATGTTACAACGGGCTCGGAGGTGGGCCCACCCGCGCCAAGAGGGGTGGCCCGCTACGAAGTCCGCATAGACGGAGGGATGTCGCAGTC
Organism: Acidobacteriota bacterium; assembly: GCA_030853485.1. Taxonomy (GTDB): domain Bacteria; phylum Acidobacteriota; class Terriglobia; order Terriglobales; family Acidobacteriaceae; genus Edaphobacter. The sequence continues at coordinate 45,073 of JALYVA010000067.1, read as the reverse complement.
GAAATATGAATGTTTCAAGGAAGGAGATAGCGTATGGGTTGTAGTGGTGGAGGTCCTCCAGTTGCGGCGCGCATAGCGCCCGCAGGCCGAAAGGTGTTCTGTGTGAAGTTTCAAAAGGAAGATGCCGGGCCTCAGCGGGACATCCGCTGGGCCAGAAGATCTACGAAAGTGTCTCCAAAGAAAGCTGGAGCATGTGGTGTGAGCACATGAAGATGCTCATGAACGAGTATCGCCTGAACCTCGGCACAAAGGAGGCGCAGGAATTTGTCATCAAACAGATGGACGAGTACTTCTTCGGAGAGGGCTCCGCGCCTCCGCCAGACTTCGTGGCGCCGAAGACGAAGACATGATGGCCAAAAAGCCATGCGGCTGGGGTCAACACATGACATCGCGTACGGTGGGCGAGTGCGAACAATAGCTGTGGATGGAGCAGTACATGCGAACTGAGTGGGTAGCGCAACGGTCTAAGGACCCGATCCCTACGCAGATTTATTACGACCGGCAGGACGTGGTCACTGAAGAGATGGAGTATGTTGCCCGGCGCGAACGCCTGTCCGCCGAAACGATACGGGATGAGGTGGCGCGCGGGCGGATGATTATTCCCGCAAACATTCACCACACAAATCTAGAGCCGATGTGCATCGGGGTTGCCTCTTCGTGCAAAGTGAATGCGAATATTGGCAACTCCGCGACCACGTCGAATATCGACGACGAATTGGATAAGCTCCGCGGTTCGCTGCGCTATGGCGCCGACACAGTGATGGATCTATCTTCAGGCGGCGACATTCCTCGCATCCGTCAAGAGATTATCCGCAACTCTCCGGTGCCGATCGGCACTGTGCCGATCTATGAAGCGCTGGGGCGGGTGCGTCGCGTCGAGGATCTGAACATCAACGTCATGCTCGAAGTCATCGAGGAACAAGCCGAGCAGGCCGTGGACTACATGACGATTCACGCCGGCGTGCTGGTGCAATATATTCCTCTGACGACCCGGCGCGTTACCGGCATCGTGAGCCGCGGCGGGGCGATCCTTGCAGAGTGGATGGTGAAAAATCATCGCCAGAACCCGCTTTACGAGCGCTTCGAAGATATCTGCAAGCAAGATCCTCAAGAAGCACGATGTGAGTTTTTCTTTGGGCGATGGACTTAGGCCTGGCTCGCTGGCCGACGCGAGCGACCCGGCGCAGTTCGCGGAACTGCAGACGCTCGGGGAGCTGGCCAAGATCGCGTGGAAGCACGACGTGCAGGTGATGATCGAAGGTCCGGGGCATATTCCCATGGACCAGATCCAGATGTAGGTGGAAAAGGAAGTCAAGATGTGCCACGAGGCGCCCTTCTATACCCTGGGTCCCTTGGTGACTGATTTCGCGCCTGGATACGACCACATTACATCCGCCATCGGCGCCGCGATGATCGGCTGGTATGGCGCTTCCATGCTGTGCTACGTGACCCCGAAGGAACACTTGGGGCTGCCCAACCGTGAGGATGTCAAACAAGGACTGATCGCCTACAAGATTGCCGCTCACGCGGCCGACATTGCTCGCCACCGCCCGGGCGCGAGGGATCGCGACGACGAGTTGTCGCGCGCCCGCTTCGCCTTCGACTGGAAACGGCAGTTCGAGCTGTCGCTTGATCCGGAAACGGCGCGCGCCTATCACGACGAAACCTTACCGGAGGAAGGTTTTAAAGACGTCGCCTTCTGCTCGATGTGTGGCCCGAAGTTCTGCTCGATGAATCACTCGGCAAAAACCCAGGAGTTCACCGAGGCCGATGCCCAGGCGGTGCTGGGGCAAATCTCCGTACCGGGAGCGGGAGCCTAGACTAGTAGCTGGTTTGACTTGCGACACTCTCCGTGGATCTCGAATGTATGAGGAAGGTGTTAACGAATGCCGGGAGACAAGGAGACAACCGATGTCCTTACGAATAAACGACGAAGCCCCTAATTTCACCCGCAACCGAATTATAGGCAAGTTTAGGCCCCCGAAAACATGGAAACCCAATTCAAGACTGTAATCGCGGTAGTCAACGATCTATTCTTCTCGGCAAAGATTGACGGGGCCGCCAAACGCGCCGGTGTAACCCTCAAATACGTCACTACCGAAAAGGATCTTCTCGAAAGGGCTAAGGCAGATCCAGCGCTGATTATCTTCGATCTGAACTTTGAAGCCGTCCGCCCGATTGAGTCGATCCGCAAGCTAAAGGGAACAGACGAGTTGAAGCATATCAGCCTCCTCGGTTACCTATCGCACGTGCAAACCGACTTGCAGCGGCTGGCGCAAGAAGCGGGCTGCGACACGGTCATGCCACGCTCGGCATTCTCTATGAATCTGAGTCAGATTCTGATGCGGCACGCTGGAGCAGGAGCCTAGCAGATGTGTTGAACTCGCCACACTCCAACTGGACCTCGACTACATGAACGGTTACGAAGCATTGCGTGAATCCGCCGCGTGGATCGATCTTTCTGCGCGCGGCAAGGCCGCTCGGACCACTACCCTTGCGGTCGAAGGCCCTCGATCCGCCGAAGTGCTCGCCCGCATCGGCGCGCCGGTTCCGGAAACAGACTACGCCTTCGTGCCATGGGGCTCGCGGCTTGTGGCTCGTCTCAGTTCCACCGGATCTCCCGGATTCTTCGTCTTCGCCCCGGTCGACGAACAGCCTGCGCTCATCGCGCAACTCGGAATCGAACAAGCGGACGCGGAAGCCGCTCGAACCGTGCGCCTCGAACACGGTAGACCTCGCTACGGCGAAGACATCACAGACCGCTTCCTTGCGCAGGAAACCAACCAGAGCCACGCACTGCATTTCAGCAAAGGTTGCTATCTCGGCCAGGAGATCGTCGAACGCGCCCGCGCCCAACTGCAACTGCATCGTAAGCTGATGCCCTTGGACATCGACGGCAACACCGCCCCAACTCCCGGAACCTCGCTCACCACCCGCGGCAACGCCACTGCGGAAATTACATCCGCTGCATTTTCGCCGGCGCTCGCAAAAGTCGTCGCTCTCGCTTACGTTCGAACCGCATAATGGCCAAAAGCCATGCCGTTGAGGTCAACACATGACAAGCGCAAAGTCCGCACTTCTCATGGCCGCTGGCCGCGGTTCGGCCTACGACGTTCAGAGTCGCGTCGGCGGGGCACTCGAGGAGTGTAAAAAGGCGATCGCTGTCCACCTTCACCTGTACGAGGCATGGGCCCGCCTGTAACGGGAAGCCGACCATGGACATGCAAGGAAATACTCCTCCTGACTTCACGCTGAAAGCGGACCGGAACCGCGACCTTCCTCCCGAGCACGTCGTGGTGGCCTACCACGAGAGAACGAAGCACCACTACTCCCGCTATGCAGCATCGCTTGGCTACATGGATTGGGCCAAGCAGCCGGATCCGTTCCGCCGTTACGACGGAGCGCCGCTGGTTCGCCTTCCTTTGCCCGACGCGGGGCGAGCTCTTCCGTATTGGCAGCTCTACGTCCCGGACAACATAGTGCCGGCTCCGCTTTCGGTCGACTCCATCTCGCTCTTTTTCCGCTACGCACTCTCGCTGACAGCTTGGAAACGATTCCAGGGAAACACATGGCCTCTGCGGGCCAATCCGTCGAGCGGGAACCTCCACCCGACGGAGGGATACGCGCTTTTGCCGTCGTTGGACGGCATCCACGACCGTCCCGGCGTCTACCACTATGCATCAAAGCCGCACGGCCTTGAGCTTCGAGCGAATCTCGATCCCTCGGTCTGGGCTGCCTTGACGGCAGCGTTTCCGGAGAGCTCATTCCTCGTGGGGCTCTCGTCCATTCTTTGGCGTGAGGCCTGGAAATATGGCGAGCGTGCGTTCCGGTATTGCCAACACGATGTCGGCCATGCGCTGGGGACGATGCGGTTCGCGGCCGCTGCACTCGGGTGGAAACTCCGCCTCCTCGATCGTGTGAGTGACGACGCCGTGTCACAACTTCTCGGCCTCGCGATCGAGTCCGACTACACGGACGCGGAGCGAGAGCATCCCGAACTCGTGGCAGTTGTGGTCCGGGAGAAATCGGCCAGCGACCGGGGCCTCTGCCTGTCCACAGAGTTGGTATCCCAGGTGGCCACCTCTCGATGGTATGGCACGGCTAACGCGCTGAGTCCTGACCACGGCGTCGATTGGCCAGTGATCGACCAAGTGGCTGTTGCCACCACGAATCCGAGGATTGCGGTCGACGAAGACTTCTCCAGGTTCCCTTCGGAGGAAGAGCTCTTCGGGGCGCCAGTTCGGTCCGGTGCGTTCACTGCGGAAAAAGTCATCCTGGGGCGCAGAAGCGCGGTGAGCATGGACGCATCCACCGCAATTCCTGCGGCGACCTTCTTCCGGATATTGGCTCGTCTGGTGCCCACCAGAGACGGCCGATCTATGCCGTGGGACGCCCTACCCTGGTGCCCACGCATTCACCTGGGCCTCTTCGTGCACCGCGTCAACGACCTGCCTCCTGGTCTGTACGTGCTCACTCGCGATCCGGAGAAGGTCGAGAAACTCCGCCAAGCCATGCAGCCTGAGTTCCTGTGGCTACGCCCTCCGTCGTGTCCGCATGGCCTTCCGCTGTACCTGCTCAAACAAGGGGACTGCCGCACTCTGGCCGCGAGCGTCTCCTGCGGTCAAGACATCGCGGGGGACGGGGCCTTCAGCCTTGCAATGCTCGCCGATTACATGGACAGCCTTGTCGCCTATGGCGCCAGCTTCTACCGAAATCTCTTCTGGGAGGCCGGTCTCGTGGGCCAGGTGCTGTACCTTGAGGCAGAAGAGGCGGGCATTCGTGCGACCGGGATCGGCTGCTACTTCGATGATCCGGTTCACGAGGTGTTCGGAATCTCTTCGCGCGATTGGCAGAGCTTCTACCATTTCACGGTGGGTGGCCCAGTCGAGGACAGCCGCCTTATCACGTTGCCTGCGTATAACTTGGAGGAAGGAGACCGGGGCAAAGCGGGGGCTACGAAATAACTCTCTTGTTTTCAATACAATTGTCATCGGCTCGGAACGACCGCAAACCCGCAAGTGCTCTTTACGGTCGTTCCGAGCCTCTCGATATTGGCCGGATACAGAGTCATCCTCCACTGAAACATGTCAGCCCCCAGTTTGCCCCGGTCTCCAGCAGGGGATTGGCATGGGTAGAGAGTGGAACGCGGCAGACAGCGAATGGTTGAACTTTAACCGAATGGCCCAGCAGCCTCGCAACTGCGAAACCCTACGGTAGCGTATTCTACGCAATGTAGCCCCAGCTTGTTACGTTGACCTTTCTACCCCGAAATACCTCGCACAATCTGAATCCAGAGGGCACCGTTGCCGAATGTGTGGGCGATGATTCCGGGCCATGTATTCTTTTGGTACTGAGCGACAAAAGACAGTGCGCAGCACGTCGGAATCATGCGAACCAAGTCCCACAAGGTCCACTGGAAAAACAGGTGGAACGACGCCCAGAGCACGCCGTGGACAAGCCAGGCAATACTGCCTTGTGCCTTCTCCTGGCGTGGAAGCAGGTAGCCACGCCACCACAATTCCTCGCCGCCGATGTTGGCGAGCAATAGAACGGCCGTGTAATAGATCGCTATCCACCAATGGCCTCGCAGTGGGATATCCATAAAGTTCTCTGGACCAAAGCGATTTAGCAAATCTCGAATGTAGGGCGGTTCGCGGTGAAGAGGCACTTGCGCTAGCCACGGTCCTGGGTGCCAAAGTGCCCAGCTCAGGACAATGAAAACACCGAGGCCGCCAACCATCCACAACTTCGCGCCCGTCTGACGTCGTTCGAGGGCGATAGCGATCACAGCGAAACTGACGGTTACTGGAAGTGCGAATCGACCGCCATACATAAACACCGCTAACGCGGCGGTCCAAAGCCAGGTGGTACCGCTCATTTGTCTTAGCCGAAACCGATCGCATAAAGCGGGCCAAAGAAACGGCCGGCCTTCCAGTCGATAGGCAAACAGTGCAGCTACCAAAAGCAACACCATCGGCAAAACCAGCACAATATTGAATGCCGCGAACCAGGCGATCTCGGAGTGCAGCAATGCCGGTAGGACCCGATAGAGCATGAAGAAGAACAACAGCGAAGAAGCTGCAAAAAACGCTACGGCGACGGGCAGTCGCGCGGGAGGTATCGGACGGGCGGCCGTGCTGTTGTGTTCCCCCGAAAAGTCGTTGAGTTTACCTCCCTGATGTTCTTGCCTCAAAGCATGGTCGTCACTTCTCTTCATTGGCCCCTTCTTTAACTCTTGTTGAACCGATACGTTCCATTCGGGATCACATGCCGGTGCAAGAGCGATGAAATCATGGCCAAATCGTCGTCACTGACGCTCTCTCCCGCTTGCCTTAGCGTGGCTACAACCTTTTCAATTTCGATGGTGTTCCAGACGAGAATGGCATTGGAGACCAAGCTAAGGCAGCTCGCTTTGTTCATGATCTCGGCGTAATCGCCTGTGCGAAACTCTCCTTGATTTGCAAAGAAAATCCAGCGGGCAAGGTCGTGGCGGTGCTCCCCACGATTCAGTTGAACCTGCACCCGCCGCCGCAGCTTCTCATGCAGGTAACGAAGGATATAAATTGTCTTAACCACGCGTCCGAGCATAGTGAGCGCTTTGGCGAGGCGATCTGACGGCGAACTGTTTACTAAGCGCTGCAATACGATATGCACCGGGCATGTGCGCCGTCTCAAAGAGGCTGCGACTCTGACCAACTGATCCCATTGCTCGCGGATGAGACCGAGGTCGACCGAGCCGCGAAACAATCCTTCCAGTCCCGAATGGCTGCTGGCCCGGTCGAGTTTGTAGAGCTGTTGATCCGCCAAGTCTTTGATCCGCGGCATAAAAGAAAATCCAAGGAGGTAGCAGAGGCCAAAGAGTTGTTCCGTGTAACCGTGGGTGTCCGTTGTATGTTCGCGCAGCCGGAGTACCGTGTCATTCTCTAGCAGTCCGTCTAACACGTAGAGTGCTTCGCGGGGCGAGCAGGAGATCACCTGCGTGCTGAACACGCTGAACTGATTTGAAATGTGGGTGTAAACGCTGATGGCTCGGTCATAGTAACCGAAATAGCGCGGATAGAAGGATGCCAATAAAGAGCTGCGTTGAATGCCAAAGCGCTGCCCATCAGAAGAAGAGAACGTTCCAGAGCCCCAGACTCCACTCATGGTGCATGTGTGATGGTAGTTGATCAATCGTGTATTCGCCGCTTTGACTGTAGAGTCCCTGAGAAACCAGTGAGTTGCCTCATGCAAGGCATCCACGGAAATACCGTCGGTACTGTTGCTCATCGCTACGATCCCGAGATTCGTGGCGTGTGCCGTGATGGCTGCCTGGAGTGTCGGCACGAGATTGCTCAAGCGGGACTCATAGCCAGGTAGCGGCCGAAACTCGCGAGTGAAACCGGAGCGGTCATCCACCTCTTGCAGCAGATCTTCGATGCGAATGTGGCGGATGAGGCTCTCGATTACTCGCCGCAATTGTTTTACTCGATCCGGTGGATCAAATGTATCCGGACGGCGCAGCGCAATTCGACCATCTCGGATCGAGGCGAGCGGATTATCGGCGAGACTGCTTGCAAGGGCGTGGGCGGCCGTATTGAACTCCTCTGTCAATTTGGACAGCACCTGATCGGACTCTTCAAACAGGGAGAGTTGTTGGTACGCGCCGCTTCGTTCCTGTATCCATTGCTGCTCGTCATACACCAGGTTCCAGAACGAGACGTGATGCCTGCTTTGCGGCAAATATAGATCTCCTGACCGAAGGGCGTCGCGAATAGTCAGAGCGAGCGCGAATTCCCAAAGGTGCCGATCCCACAACCCGTCCGGGTCCCGAACGCTTTTTCTCCAAGAGGCGGGCACAAAGTTCATGGGTGCCTCATCGGGCAATTCCCGAAGTGCCCCGTCGTTGAGCTGACGCGCGATTAAGACTGCCCCGAGGATTGCCTGGCTGCCCGGCTCGCCTTGAAAAGGTAGCTTTAGAAAGGCTGGAAAGTAGCGGCGCAGTTCGCCGTAGTGACGGTTTATCTCATCCAGATAGCCGTGTTCTTCCAGCCGTTGAAACTCGCGGCAAGAGGATAGCGCTGATTGCAACCTCTCTGGGTCGATCTGGTCATAAAGGTCAGTGAGCCCTGTATGAGCTGGCCGTTTTGGATCAAGAAGGATCTCCATGGCCGAAAGAACGGTGTCGATCCCATCCTTTGCGAGGCGCCGAAACTCCCGGTGTTTGGCCTCGAACACGTTTCGTGCACGGCGGGTGATCTTTGTCAGGAACTGAGCATTCATCTCGACCAGATGATCCAGGATCGTTTTCTGGGCCTCGCTTAAGAAACAGGCCAGTAGAGCGTGGCGCTTGGCCGCCGCAAACCGCTTGAGACTCCAGGCATCGTACCGCTTGACCAAAGCAGTCAAATGCCGAACAAGGTGAGCTTTCGGTAAGGCTGCATGACTCGGCGTAGTGTTTCCTGATAGCGTCGACTAGGGCGAGGAGGCCCAGCGCGATGGTTCAGGAAGCGAGTACTGCTCCGGACGATGTGCAGCAACTGCGACGACGTTTTGATGAGTTTCGGAGCACGCAGGCATCGCGATCGCGATTGCCGGAGACTTTGTGGACAGCCGCGGCGGAGTTGGCCAAGCGCTACGGAGTGAATCCGACCGCGCGGGCCTTGCGGCTGGACTACACAGGTCTGAGAAAGCGAGTCGAGAATCGGGATCGGTCTAAACCGAAGAAGGGGTCAGCACCGCCGTCGTCGTTCGTGGAACTGCTCACGCCGATGTCGGGAGCCGTTACGAACTGCAGCGTGGAAGTGGAATCAGTGCAAGGCGGCAAGCTGCGTCTAGAGCTGAAAGCAGTGGCAACAACGGAGCTGGCAAACCTGATTCGCGCCTTTGTCGGCGCCTAGGCAGTGCTGCAGCTCACACCACAGATGCGCATCCTGGTGGCCATCGAGAGCGTCGATGGACGCAAGGGGATCGATGGGTTGGTTCAGCTTTGCCGGGAGAGACTGTTAGCCGATCCATTTTCCGGGTGCGTATTTGTGTTCCGCAGCCGCCGCGCAACGTCCATCCAAATGCTCAGCTACGACGGCCAGGGATTCTGGCTGGCGCAGAAACGGCTCTCGAAGGGACGCTTTGTTTGGTGGCCGAGCGGTTCCGGGCCAGCGCGCACGATTGAAGCCTATCAAGCGCAGTTGCTGCTGGCGGCCGGGAATCCCGACACGCAGGCGGCGCCGATGTGGCGAAGGATCGGCTGAAAGAACATGTAGAAAAGATGCGCCAAGGGGCTTGCGTTCTACGCGCCTTTCTGTCACACTGCTGCTGTGCCAATCGAGTATCGTTACCGAGGGCGCAACATAACCGGCGACGAGATCATTTTTCTGCGCCAGTTCATCTCCAATCACTCGGAACTGAGCCGTTATGCATTGTCGCGCAAGCTTTGTGAGCTATGGCAATGGAAGCAGGCAAACGGCGCACTGCGCGATATGGTGTGCCGTGGACTGCTGTTGCTGCTCGATCGCGCCGGTGAGATTCAGTTGCCGCCCGCCCGGTGCCCATCACTTAACCGGCCGGAGGGATGGGAGCGCCCGGAGCCAGTGGTGCCCGACAACCGCCCGGTGCGCAGTCCATTAAGAGAGCTGGGGGCGCTGGAGTTCCAGCAGGTGCGGCGCACACCGCAGGAGCCGCTGTTCAACAGTCTGCTGGAGCAGTATCACTATCTGAGATATCAGCAGCCGGTCGGTGAACACTTGAAGTATTTGGTAACTGCGAAAGGGCAAGCCATCGCATGCCTGACGTGGTGTTCGGCGCCGCGGCATTTAGCCAGTCGCGATCGCTTTATTGGTTGGAGTGTGGAAGCACGCCAGCGCAATCTCCGCTTACTGGCATACAACACCCGTTTTCTGATTTTGCCTTGGGTCGAAGTGCCACACCTGGCGTCGCACATTCTGGGCCGCATGGCGAAGATTCTGCCGTGCGATTGGCAACGGTTGTATGCGCATCCGGTGTACTGGCTGGAAACGTTTATCGACCCGGCGCGCTTCAAGGGCACCTGCTATCGCGCAGCCAACTGGCTGTGTCTCGGCAGCACGACGGGTCGCGGGCACAATGCGCGCACAAAGAAACGCACGCAGCCAGTGAAAGATTTATTCGGTCTGCCGTTGACGCCTCGCTTTCGCGAGCTACTGAGTCAGTTATGAGGAAGACGCCAGCGCCGCGGCGGATTGAAGTAAATCTGGAGGAACTGGATCGGATTATCGATCACGGCATGCGCGCCCCGCTCAGTGAATCGGATGGCCAGAAGATCAAAACCGCGCTGCACGCCATGGCGGACCGGCTGAGACCGAAAAGGAGCACGGAGAAAACGAGCGCGGTTCTGGAGGAGTTCGTTTCGGAGCCTGCCGTGCCGGTAGATGAGGAGGGGTCTTCTCCGGCCGGGCATGGACGTCACGGCGCAGCTGCTTTTGCGGGTGCAGACAGAGTTTCGATTCCGCATGCTACGCTCCGGTCCGGCGACGCGTGTCCGGAATGCGGCGCGGGAAAAGCCTACCGACAAAAGGAACCGGCCACATTAGTACGGATTCTAGGGCAAGCGCCGCTGAAGACGACGATCTTCGAGATGGAGCGGATGCGGTGCAATACCTGCGGACAGATCTTCACCGCGGCTGCCCCAGAGTCCGTCGGTCCCGATAAGTATGATGCGACAGCCGTGGCGATGATCGCGCTGTTGAAGTACGGCACGGGCGTGCCTTTTAACCGGCTGGAAAAGTTGGAAGGCCAAATGGCGATGCCGTTGCCAGCGGCAACGCAGTGGGAGCTAATGGAGGCGGCCGCGACCCTGCTCCGGCCGGTGCTGGGAGAACTAATCCGGCAGGCAGCGCAAGGCAGTGTACTGCACAACGACGACACGGGCATGCGGATTCTGCGGTTGACGCGCGAGTCGGGTGATAAGCGCACAGGCACATTCACCAGCGGCATCGTCTCCATCCTGGGTGCACGGACCATCGCGCTGTTCTTCACCGGGGCGAAACATGCGGGCGAGAACATCGCCGAAATATTGAAACAGCGTGTACGCGAACTGCCTGCGCCCATCCAGATGTGCGACGCGCTTTCGCGCAACACACCGAAGCTGGCCGGAGTCAAGGTGCTGCTAGCGAACTGTCTCGCGCATGGCAGGCGCCAGATTGTCGAAGTGGCGGAGAACTTTCCGCAAGAGTGCCGGCATGTACTCGAGACGCTGGGTAGCGTTTATCATAACGATGCACTGACGCGCCAACGAGAGCTGTCGCCGGAAGGCCGGCTGCTTTTCCATCGGGAACACAGTGCGCCGGTGATGAAAGAACTGCACGAGTGGATGAAAGCGCAGTTGGAAGAGCGCAGGACGGAGCCGAACTCCGGGCTGGGCAAAGCCATCACCTACTTACTGAATCACTGGGCGAAACTGACGCTCTTCCTTTCTCAGCCAGGCGCTCCGGTTGATAACAACATTGTTGAACGCGCGTTGAAGAAAGCGATTCTGAATCGCAGAAACGCTCTCTTCTATAAGACCTTGAATGGAGCGTATACGGGCGATCTGTTCATGAGTTTGATCCACACGTGTGAACTGAATCGAGCCAATCCCTTCGATTACCTCACGGAACTGCTGCGCCATAGCGCCGAACTGTCAATGCACCCGTCCGAGTGGATGCCGTGGAATTACCGCGAGACGATGGCGCGGCTCACAACACCCACAGCGGCGTAGTATGATGGTCCGCTACATGGCCGGAAAGGATCCTCTTCGGCCAGGCGGAACGGACCTCTTGAAATGTTCGTAAAACGGCCTTCCCGCAATACGGAATCGCGAGGGGTTTTTGGCCAGCGACGCAAGCAGCCGAAAATGTTTCGCGCCGGCCTGTATGCTCGCGTGTCTACCAACGATCAGCAGACTCTGCCGATGCAGAACCGCGCAATGCGGGAATACGCTGCTCGTCGGGGTTGGACGATTGCTATGCAGGTCCGCGAGGTCGGCTCCGGAGCCGTGCAGCGAGAAGCGCGAGAGAAACTGATGGAGGCCGCGCGCCGTCGCGAGATCGATGTCGTGCTGGTGTGGCGTCTGGACCGATGGGGCCGGTCGGTGACAGATCTGCTGGCGACACTGCAGGAACTGGCGCATCTCGGAGTCGGTTTCGTATCGCTGACGGAAGCGCTGGATCTGACCACGCCGGCCGGTCGAGCAATGGCTGGCCTGTTGGCTATCTTCGCTGAGTTCGAGAGGGAGATTTTGCGGCTCAGAAAAGGTGAGATCGTCGACGTCCGCCGTCTCGCCCCCGAAGACGCCTGTGCCAGCGACATGCTCGTTCTGATCCCATGGCACGGGCGGAACATGGCAGTTCCTCTTTCTCAGCTGGCCGCCATTGACCCAGATGAATCAACAGAGGAAGCCATCGGAGACTGGCATTACTGGGTCGGCCAAGGCTACTCTTTCTGATTTTACGCAAGCTTACCGAAAGCTCACCGAACAAGATCCCGGCTGAGTCCACTCAATTCGATTCGATCCACGCCCAACTCGCTCAACAGCATGTGACGATCAACATATTGATCGAGGATGCGTGGGGTCGCTTCCGGCGGATACTCTTTGAGGCGAAACAAGGTGGACCTCTGATCTGTCTCAGGCACGTCGAGCAGCTGGTCGATGGCCACGCAGAGATCTTTAGGAAGGTGACGTTCAATTCGCTCGAACAACTGTTCTTGTGCCTGCGCAGCAGACGAGGAGACCAACCGCTCCAGCGTGGAAGGTGCGGGGAGCAGTACGTTCCAGAAACGCAACGTGTCTTCGGCTTCCGGGAGAATCTCATTCGTACTGAGTCCCTCCGCCGCGCGGCTCCACACCCATCGTTCCAACTGCGATTGCATTGCCGCATCGAATGGTTGAGCGCCCAGATACTCTCGAATCCGCCGCTCATGTTCCAACTGTGTCGCCTCACGGCTCGAGGACTGCCAAGACAATTTCGGCGGCAGATCCAGTTGTTGGTTGAGGTGGCTTAGAATGCGTACCGGAACATTGGCTCCATATTGCAGGAAACGGCCGTTCCTGCGGAGCACGCAGAGCTGCAGCGCGAAGCCCAACCGGTTCGCGTCACCACGGCATCGAAACACTTGCTCCTTGTCCTCTGCCGAGAGCGTCCAATCGCGCGCCACTTCTTCTTCCGTAGGATCTTCGGGGAGAGCTGCAGTTCGCCGGCGTAAGTTCCCTGCGAACAACGATGAGATCGGAACAACTCTATCCGTAGACATTCAGCCGGCTCCTTTCGAGGTCCTCAGCGAGTTCTTCACTGGAAGGTTGGGTATAGATTGCGGTCGTGTCGAGCGATTCGTGTCCGAGCAGGTCCGCCAATTTCACGAGCTTGCCTGGATTCTGGCGAAGATAAGAGAGTGCGAAAGTATGACGCAACACATGCGGAGTGACGTGCACGCGTGTAATCTTCGCCTTCCGTGCCAGCCGTCGCAGCAAGTTTTCCAAGGAGCGAGTTGAGAGGTTGCGACTACGGTCGCTCAAAAACATAGGCTCTTCCGCTTGTACATCACCGCGCGCCTCCAGATAAAGCCGCAAAGCCCGCCGCGCCGACGTATTCAGAGGCACTTCGCGCTCTTTGGTGCCTTTTCCCTGAATGCGAAGATTTCCCGAACGGTCGCGGATTTTGGCATCGCCCACCTTCAGCGCAGCAAGTTCGCCAATGCGAATTCCCGTTTGCAAAAGCAATTGGAGAATGGCGTAATTTCGCTTGGCTTGATTGCGCCTCGATTCTCCGGCTACGCGGAGCAGAGAATGAATCTCTGGATCCGTCAATCCGGCCGGACGGCGTCGGCGCGCGATCTGGAGCGACCGCACCTCGAGTGAAGGATCGACTGAGAAGAATCGCTGCTTCAAAGCCCAACGGCACAATCGACGAATCGCCTGCAGTCGCTGGTTAATGGTGGACGGGCGCAACCGCAGAACGTTGACCAGGTGCTTGACGGTAGCTCAGCAGATCCGCACTATTCAAGTCATTCATCTCGATCGGCACCGGCTTGATCGTCTGCAGCCACCGATAAAACAAACCGACATCGTGGCGGTAGGCGCGGATGCTCAGAGGTGCCAGACCGGATCGCGAGAGCGAGAGATGGAAGTCGGCGAGCCAGGGCTCGGCTGACTTGGCGGCGACAGGACGTATTCTACGCAATGTCGTCCCCCGCCTTAGAAGCCGGAACATGTCGCATAATAGTCCCTTCTTCCCGGGGGAGATGTCGTAGATTACCTATTCTTTGCCATAAATCTACGCCATGTTTCAAGAGAAAAGTGCAGAGTGCCCTCTTTTGTGCAGAATCCTACGCTAATGGCCGCTTTTCAGCCCGTCCTTAGAGTAGGTTTTTGCAGCCGGGAGGCCGTTGGGCCTACCAGACCGGTTGCGCCGGTGAGGAGAATGGCATTTCGGTTCGGCCGCAATGCTTGATCTTTCACCGCTGGACTGGCGAGTTTGGAGCCATGACGTTCACGCTTCCGTTTGTAGCAATGCGCCGCCGCAGCTTGACCCAGCGCCCGCCGTACACCCGAAGCAGTGAGAGGCAGTCGCGATAGGCTGTCCCGATAAATCATTGAAGCTCTCAAGGTCCCAAACCGTCAAGCGGAGCCCATTCATGCGGAGTTTAAGCATTTGATTGAAATCGCAATCGTAAAGCACTCCGTCCCATCCAACGCTCACCAGTGACCGGCACATCAGACCGGAGACAATCGCAGGATTGAAATGCTCGGTCAGTAATTTCATGTAGTCCGTGCGTGTTCCACTGCGATCCAGGAAATCAGCGAAGCGCTTGATTGGCATATTCGTAAGCGTGAACAATTGATGAAACTCGATCGAGAACTGTTCGCGGAGCTGGCGCTTGTAGTCAGCCTCCAGCCGGCTTTGATCGGGAGGCAGACTTGCACCCAGCGGGTTGTATGCAAGATTCAACTTCAACTCTGAGCCTGGCATACCATATCCGAGCGTATTCAGGTGTTGCAGAGCGCGGATACTCTTGTGAAATACACCCCGGCCGCGCTGGGCATCTACATTCTCGGCCGTATAGCAAGGCAGGCTGGCGGTAATCTCTACCCGGTGCGTGGCGAGAAAATCTGCCAGTGATTCCATCCCAGGTTCAAACAAAACCGTGAGATTGCAGCGGTCGATGACGGAGCGACCCAGTTCACGCGAGCGTTGGACGAGTCGGCAGAAATTCGGATTTAGCTCCGGCGCGCCGCCGGTGATGTCGACGGTACCAATGGTCGGGCTGGCAGAAAGCAACCTGAGCACCCGGTCGGCAATCGTTTCCGGCATGCTCTCGGTTCGCTTCGGGCCGGCTTCCACATGGCAATGCTGGCACGCCTGATTGCACAGTTTTCCAGTGTTGATCTGGAGCGTGGTGACCGCACTGCGTCGCAAGGGCCAAAGCCCATGCCGAAGTAACGTATCCGAAAAGCTCCAGTCGCTCCGGTCGCTCTCGAGTACCTTCAAAACGTGCTCCCGACTCCCTCTGTTAAGGGCTCCCATGCAGTAGCCACTTCACTGGAACTACGTTAGAGCACGCCAGAACCTCTGCGCTGCCCCCGGTACCGTAAAAGCTTTCCCAATACGGCGAGGAGCGGAGAATCCAGCTGCTTTGCAACGAATCGATCCGCCGTTTGGCGGTTGCCCAACATGTAGGTTGGATAAGGATGGATGGTGTCGGCAATTTGCGAGAGTCCAAGGCCATGCCGCATGGCCAACGCATATTCGGAGATCATTTCTCCCCCATTCGCTCCTAGAATCGAAGCACCGAGAATTCGACCCCGCCCGTCCGCGAACACTTTTACCTCACCTTCGGTTTCGCCTTCCGTACGCGCGCGGTCCAATTTTGCGAAAGGAAAGCGGAATACTGCGTACTTCTGACCCTGCTCGCGTAACTGCTGCTCCGATCGTCCCAGATGGGCGAGTTCCGGTTCGGTGAAAGTGGACCATACAATGTGTTTCGCATCGAGCGCTTTGCCCCAGTGCAAAATCGCGTTCGTGACAGCCACTTTGCTCATATGCTCACACATGTGCGTGAACTGAAACTTCCCCGTGACATCGCCCGTTGCGTAGATGTGTCGCTGCGAAGTCCGGCAGTGGAGATCGACATCGATGCCCCTTTCGTTGAACCGAATCGCGGCATTTTCAAGCTGCAGGCCTTGGATGGCCGGCTCGCGCCCCATTGCAGCGAACGCGGCGTCGCAGCCGATCATGTGCCCGTTGTCGAGTACCAGGGCCAAGCCGTTCTCGCGCCTTTCGATGTGCGTGACTCTCTGATCGAAGAGAAAAGACACGCCTTCCCTCGATAGACATTCCTGCAACTGCCCTGCGTGTTCCGGATCGTCTCGCGGAAGAATGCGATGACCACTTGCGACAACCGTCACTTCCGACCCAAGCCTCTGAAACGCTTGCGTCATCTCAATGCCGACCGGCCCGGCGCCCATGATCACCAGCCGCTTCGGCTGCCGCTCTAAGTCGAATATCGTCTCGTTTGTCAGCGGAGGTTCGGAAAAGCTGCCCGTCCTCGGCCGGCTGCCGCTTGCAATGATGAAGAATCGTGAAGTGAGCCGCCGCGAAACACCGCTTGTTTCCTGGATCTCTATTGTACGCGGATCTCGGAATCGGGCGCTGCCCGCAATCACCTCCACTCCCAACTTCTCGATATGAGACGGTGCGTCTGCCTCCTCGTATACTCGCTGGCGAGTTCGCCGCACGTGATCCATAACCTTCAGGAAATCGAGTTGGGGCTGCATCGAAGCGAGTCCGAAACGATCTGCTGTTCGGATGAGATGCGCCGCTCTGGATGCCCGGAGCAGAGTCTTGCTCGGTATGCAGCCTACCCAGGTACAGTCCCCGCCCAGCCGGAAGTTTTCTACCAGCGCTGTTCTGGCTCCGAGCAGGGCTGACATTCCCGCTGCGGTTAGTCCGGCCGCGCCTCCGCCAATCACGATCATGTCGTACTGGTAGCTCATGATTGCTTCATCTCGGGATCTGTCTCAGCGATACTGGCCATTCGGACCAGGAGCCGATATGGATTAACGTAGATTTTAGAAAGTCATCGGGAACGACGAAGGTCGACGTGAGTGGCGGAGTTATTCCTGTTTGCATATTCGCTAAACCTCCCATACCTGCTGAGGTCAAGACGCGTCTGATCCCGGCTCTGGGCGCTGCCGCTGCGGCTGAGCTCGCGAGCGCTATGCTTCTGGACGTCTGGTGCACGGTCGAATCCTGCCCGGGCGTTCGCCCGATTTTGGCAACCACCCGGCCCGGAGATTTCCCCGTCGCTGTTCCCCCCGACGACTTCTGGCTGCAGGGCGATGGCGACCTGGGCCAGCGGATCGAGCGCATGCTTAATCGCGGGCTCCTCCAGGCCCCCGCAGCCATCGCCGTTGGTGCGGATTCACCGGCCCTCACGGTGGCGCACCTACAAGCCGCTCTCGATTTACTCGAGAGAAATGATCTCGTCGTGGGGCCATCGAGCGATGGCGGTTTTTACCTGATGGGGTTGCGCCAGAGCCAAAGCCGCCTCTTCTCCTCGGTTCCATGGAGTTCTCCTCGAACTCTACAAGTATTAATACGGCGAATCGAGGAATGTTGCTTGTCATTCGGGGAACTCGAACCGCTGTTCGATGTGGATACGCCCAGCGACCTGCTCACACTCGAGCAGCATCTGCGAAACCATCCGTCGTTAGCGCCTGCTACGGCAGCCTGGTGGTATCGGAACCGCACACGGGTTCCCGCATAGCGATGCGCATCAGCATTATTGTTCCCACATTGAACGAACAGGAGTGCATCGCCGAAACACTCAGGACTCTGCAGCAACTCGAGGGTGAGAAGGAAATTATCGTGGTCGATGGCGGAAGCAGCGATGAAACCAGGTCGCTTGCTTGTGCGCAGGGGGCCCAAGTCCTCACTTCCCAGCCAGGGCGCGGTGTACAAATGCATGCCGGGACGCTCAAAGCTACCGGAGACGTGCTTTGGTTTGTACACGCGGATACCAATCCGCCGTCGGATGCTCTGAGCGTGATTCGGAAGCACCTTGAAAGCCGATTGGTTGTAGGCGGCAATTTCGGGCTGATTTTTGACGGGCCGTCGCGAGCCGCCCGGCAGTTGACTGCTATCTATCCGATGCTCCGAATCCTTGGCCTTTGTTATGGCGATTCCGGAATCTTCATCCGGCACGAAGCTTACGCCCGCATTGGCGGCTTTCGCCCACTGGCGTTGTTCGAAGATCTCGACCTGTTGCGTCGATTGCGCCGAGCCGGGCGATTCGTCCACTTACCATGCAACATACGTACTTCGTCGCGGCGCTTTGAGCGGCGCAATTTCGCGTTAACGTGGTTACACTGGACTGCTTTGCAGATATTGTACTGGTGCGGGATCTCACCGAACTGGCTCGCACGTTGGTATCGTCATGCACGTAACAGCGCTTCCTGAGCGTGCTCACGGTTTGAGCGCGCTGATAGGTTCGCGCGAAGAAGATGCAGCCGGCGGCGTGACGCTTGCGGCATCCCGAAACGGGAGCGAAAGGGCAGTGCGCAGCTCCTGGTCACGGTCGGTCCGCAATCCTGCCACACCAATCACAATCGAATCCTGAGCAACGCTGGTCCGCAAGGTGCCGTGCAACCAATCCCAAACCGTCAGGCCGCTCGACCAGTTGGAATTCACTTCTTCTGGAACGATCGAATGATGAATACCATGCAGCCTGGGTGTTACGAGAATCGCGGCCACACGCCGCTCCCACGTAAGGGGTAGTCGAATGTTCGCGTGGTGGAACAAAATACATAAGAAGAGAAAGGTCTGCCAAACCGCATACGATGCTGGCGTGGGCCCGATTACCCAAACCTGAGCCGCGCGGAATGCGCCGGAAAGGGTAATCTCACCGAAGTGAAAGCGAAGCGCCGTGGATGCGTCCATCTCGCGGTCAATGTGATGCACCTGGTGGAATCTCCATAGCAACGGGACGCGGTGAGTCAATCGATGCCAAACATATAGCGTGTAGTCGAGAAACAAAATGGCCCCGACTGTTCGGGCCCATTCCGGAGCCGGAAGAATCTGGAGTAACCCACTCCCTTGTCGCTGCGCTCGGATTGCGATCGCGACTGCCACGGGAACCTCAAACAACTGCATGGCTGCCGCGGCGAGGCCCGCTATTGCGAAATTGCGAACATCGCGCTTCAGTTTACTCTCTACAACGCGTCGAAGCGATCGCTTACATTCCCAGCACAGCAACCCAGCCACCCAGCCGGCCACAAGAACCACTCGAATCGCATTTTGCGAAGACTTGCCCATATGCTTAACATCATCATCGACGGTCAGATCTGCTCAACTGTGCGACATCGCGTCTTTGCTCTCGTAAGCACTCTTCATCCTGGCAAACGTGAAGCAAGGCTCGTCCAATCAGACCGGGGTCCTATCCGGGCCTTACAGATTGCGAGCCCACTGCGGAGCTGGGTTGACCTTCATCTTGAGAATAGATCCCTCCTTGTCGCCAAGTGTTTTCCAATCGTGCGGTTCACGATTGCGCAAACCAGCGATGGCGCACCAAACCAGCCCGGGCTAATTGGCGCGGCTTCCAGCGTTGCAAAGAGGTATTGCATTAGAAGATCGATTGGCGATACGTTTGCGCAATGCCGATTCCCTTCCCCAGCTCTTGATGATCGATCAGATTGATCTGGCTCTTGCATGGCAGCAATGTTCATCAGCCAGTCGAATCGACCTTCTAGCCTGCGCCCAGATGAGATGAAGAAGCGGTAGCCTTCGGCACAGAGTTCAAAAACAGGAGAAAGGCACCGCCTCTCTCTTTCGCAAGACCATTCCTTTCTCAATACGCCGAAAAAGAATTGCCGCTCACGCTTTGCCCCACACCAAGCAACAATTCTTTGTTCGACGCGGTTGCCCTGTCTGGAAGATCTTGCCAAATTCACTCTCCGCTGTTCGCCACGTGGCAGAGGTATTCGCGAACCGAATACCTTAACTCCATTCCAGAACAAAGGACAAACCAACATGTTGAATCAATCGCATCACTCTCATCGGCAACACCGGCGCCGACGCCAAAACCACCCCGAACGGTCCCACCACTCTCTACCTGGCCAGTAACGTCAGCTGGAACGACAACACCACAGGCGAGCGCCGCACCCGCACCGAATGGCATTCGTTAGTGGTTATATGGAATTGGGCGGGTTTGCAAGGTCTTTTTCGTGAAGCCAGTTGCGTTCTTGCGTTTGGATGGAAGGCTGTCAGTAACAAGGGAAGACCGGAGTTAAAACAAACCCGATTACAGCTCAGTTTCCTGTATCGGCCCCTCCCGGCTCAAGTACAGTCGATGGGTGGTCCTATTGTGTGCCCGTCTGGAAAGTTTGCGAACATCGCTTATCATCGAGACACTCTTCAATCTTGCGCCGCATGACTTCCAGCGGCAATGGCCCCCAACGCAACACGGTGTCATCAAAGCCACCTAGATCAAACTTCTCGCCCAACTTCTTCGCTGCCATCTCCCGCATTGCCTCGATCTGCTGCCCGCCAATCGTATATGCGGGTTGCACCCCCGGCCAAATTGATCGGCCTACCTCAAGTTCGATCTGGGCTTCCGGCTCACCGGTGTTCGCGGCGGCGTAGTCTTTAGCTTGTTGGAGGCTCCATCCCGATAAATGGATCCCGGTATCCACAGCTATCCGTACGGCTCTGGTTAACTTCATACGTAATTCGCCAAACTGATCCATAGGCGTCCGGTACAGCCCAAGGTTGTACCCAAGCGTCTCCGAATACAAACCCCATCCTTCTCCAAAGCCGGTGCTCTGTCGTGCCTGCCGCTCAAAAGCTGTGATGCCATCCGCTGTTCCAGGCGCGAATTCGCGAGCGACAGCATGCTGCAGTGCGTGTCCGGGTAGGCCTTCGTGCAGCATCAACGGAATTACCTCGAATTTAGGGTGAATGCTGGGAGTGCCAACCTCCACGTTCACAAGATCATAAGTATGCTTCACGTTCGGAGCCTCATACCACGCCGCCGCGCCGCCGCGAACTGGTTCCACCTTCACGGACAGTTTCGGAATATTGTGAACGATCCTCGGCAACAGCGGCTCGATTTCCTGAATGGCGCCGCGATAGGCCGCGAGCAGCTCTTCGTCACTGCTGAAATAAAATTCCGGATCGGTGCGCGCGTGCACCAGAAACTCATTCAAAGACCCTTTGAAGCCGGCTTGCGGCACCAGGGCGGCCATTTCATCCCGGATATGTTTCACTTCTCTGAGGCCAAATTCCCGAACCTGTTTTGGGTCGAGGTTTATTGTAGTCGCAAGCCGCAGCAATACCCGATAAACCTCAGCGCCGTTCGGCCATTGCGTCAGGCTAGGCGACTCCGGACACGCGGGTAGGTATTCCTGCGAGAGCACGTCGTAGTACTCTTCGGCGGCTGGAATCACTTGCTCGTGAACAAGCTTACGCGCCATTTCCTGCAACCGCGCGCGCTCGCCTGTATCGAACCCTTGCATCGCTTGAAATGGAGCATACAGGCTACGCTCGCCTTCAGTAATGGTCGTGTTCGCCACGAAAGGATTGCGCAGTAGTCCTGGTTTGTCGTTCAGCCACCGCGCCACACTCGTTATCGACTGCGAGGCAAATTGGTGTGCCGGCAGCATGTGCGCTGCTTTGGCGTCGCGCAAAAGTGAGATGACTTGCTTGACGTACGCGGGCAATAATTCAAACTTCCGGATACGTTCTTCGTAGTCGCTGAGCGTAACTGGTTTCGGCAACGACCAGAGCGGATCCAGAGCGCCAAGTAAACCTCCTGCCGGGAGCAGTCGCCGGTCATGCCAGAACGGGGTCAGATACAGGCGCACGCGCATCTGGTCTAGACGCCGGTCTATCTGCCACTCGAGCAAATCATATAATTCTCGGTTTTCAGGACTGAGCGCGTTCCGGGAGATGGCATGCAATTCGGTGAGGGCTGCCCGGTCGTGCGCCTCCAGATTCTCCATACCACTTGTGCTGACGTCCGGCCAAGCACCAGGCCGCGCGTTTTCACTGCTCTTTTGGTCCGCCTGAATCAGCGCAATCAGCTTCGCACTATCATCGTCACGAGCTGTCACCGCCCACGGACAGCCGAGTGATACCGCGGCTACAACGGCGACTAGTTTTGTCCGGCCATCCGTTTTTATGCGCATGAGTTGAACCTGTCTCTTCACAGCGTAATCGCACCGCACAGAGAGCACCGATAGAATCACCGAGCCCTTGAACTCGCCTCAAGCCGCTGGACGTCACTCGTCATTATTCGCTGCATCACGTTGACGTTTGACGTATTGCGGTACCAGATATCGAACACGTGATGGCCTTCGAACTCGTGTGCGCCGATGAGCCAGCCCTGCAGCGGCACGTGATTGCACAGTAGCGTGTAGGCGACGACGCCCTTGCCGCGGCCGAAATACTTGCGCGAGTAGCGCGCCTTGACGGTCGGCCGCTTCACGCTGAACTTCTGGCCGTCGACGCTGCCGTAGAGCGCATCGAGATCGAAGGAATAGTGCGGAAAGATGGGCAGGTTGGCAATAGCATTGCTGATTTGGTCGTTGGCCGCCTGCAGCGACGCCTGGCGCAGGTATTGCTGGTAGGTTGCCTCCAGCACGTGGTAAGGAATATCGCTCGTGCGGGCCATGACGAGGTTGCCATGGTTCATCGCCTGGGCGATGATGACCGCCATCAGGCTGTCCGAGTCGGCTACCTGCTTGGCGTAGCGCGGCTGCAGCGGCGTCAGCGCCGACAGGAACCGGCATTGTTCGTTAACAAAGCGGAATACGTCGGCGACATCGCAGAACGACAGTCGCTCATAGAAAGCATCCTCGCGCGCGGCATCGCTGTCGGCCTTGGGTCGGTGCCAGATGAGCGTTTTGGACTTGCTGTCGTAGTCGAGATGCTTCAGCTTTCCCAGGCGCAACTCGCGGTTGAAGGCCAGCCACTGCTCGCGCAATTCGGTCGTCAGCTCATCGAGATGTGCATTGATCGGCAGACGCAGCCAAGGGATGTTCATTCTGGCAGAGCACGTCCGCCTTCTCGTCAAGGGAGACGAGTTCATCGGTGAAGCAGCGGTGCTGCAGGCTGTCGTCCAAGTAGATTTCGCCGGATTTAAGGCGCTTTCTGAGTTGGCGGTATAGCCAGAACTCGTAGCGGTCGGCGTGTATGCCTGTCGGTTTCCCGTCCGCATCGAACGTCAACAAATAGGGTCGCAGGCGCTTGGGCAGGGTTTTCTCCGGGCATTCGCCGAGTGGGCGTTGCGACAGGCGCTGCTGCTTTGCGAACACGCCCTTCACCCAGGCGAGCGCCGCGAGCCACGGGTTATCCTGTGCGACCACGGAAAAATCGAGCGACCCATAGAGTGGGCGCAGGTGGCGCCTGATGCGCTCGGCGAGTCCATCGACCGCCTGCCAGCGCAAGGCCAGCCTGCTTTCTGGCTTTACGCTCAGGCGCTGGCCGGCAATTTGCAGCGCGTCCTTGGTCATGATCTTGAACGCTCGCCGGCGCACATCGCCAAAGGGCGTGGCATCAGCCACCGTTTCGTCAACATAGAGCAGCAGCAAGCGTCCGACCTGTGGCGTTTCCTGCTGGCGGCGCACCTGTTCCACGACGAAGTGCTTGTTTGCCCGCACCTTGCTCTCGTCTTCGAATTGCTTCATGTGGTACCCCGAGGCGTCGACGAGATTGTCGGTGAGCTGCCGATACCGCTGCCAGGCGTAGCACAGGAGGTACAAATGAGTCTGCTCGGACTTGAGGCGGCGCAGGTCGTACACGGTGTAGAAGTTCGCCAGACTCTCACCGCCGATGCGGTGCGCAAGATTGTCGGCCGGGCCGGGCGTGAGGCCGGCATCGAGTTCCAGGTTCACCCGCACATGCTGCGCCACGCCACTGGCTACAAGCTGGCAAACGACGGGCAGGATACGCGGGCGATCCAGCATTACCTGGGACACCGCAACATCCAGCACACCGCCCGCTATACCGAGTTGGCACCGGATCGATTCAAGAATTTCTGGCCTGATTGACTTGCAGGGCGATCCGTAACTGCCACCTCAAGCCGACGGACTTTTCGGCGGTTTGGGCTACAACCCCAGCGTCAGATTTTCTGAATTGGGAGGCAACTCGTTGTACAAGAACTGTTTAGCTTTCACTCCCCAACAACTACCAGAAGGCCGGAACTCCTTGCACCAACTTTGAGCCAGAACCCTTGTTTATAAACTGTTGCAAAAAGAATGTGCACGGCATGCGTCATGTGCTTTTCACCATACGATGAGCTTTGTTAAAGATTGCTTCCCTTTTTATTCGCCCATGTGGGATAAATCCCAACCCGTTTTGTGTTGCAATTATCTACACAAGGCGTATAGTTAATATATACACAAGAAAGGAAGACGATGATGCCTCAGGCACAACCCGCATTGGAACAAGTTTCCATCAATATTCGCGCCAAGGCGCGGCAGCGCGACCTGATCGACCAGGCGGCGGAACGGCAAGGCCGGACCCGCTCGGACTTCATGCTTGATGCGTCCTGCCGGGAAGCCGAGGACGTACTGCTCAACCAGACCTTTTTCACCGTCGATGCGGGCACCTTCGCCAAATTCCAGGCGCTGCTCGATAATCCGCTGCCGCCGACCGACAAACTGCGGAGATTGCTCAAGACCAAAGCGCCCTGGGAGAAATGAGCGCGGACGCTCTCACGCCGCCCGAGCCTATTGCGGCCGACCATTGTATTGCGGAATTCGACAGTGGCGAGCCGACCCTAAACGAATGGCTGAAAAAACGTGCGCTCAAGAACAGTGCCGGCGGCGCTTCACGCTGCTTCGTTCTCTGCTCGAATAAAATCGTCATCGGCTACTACACTCTGTCGGCCGGCGCTATCAGTCACGAGGGCGCGCCGAAGCCCATGCGCCGCAATATGCCCGACCCGCTGCCCGCGCTGCTGCTCGGCCGCTTGGCTGTCGATCGCAAGTATCACAATCAAGGCCTGGGCAGTGGACTGCTGCGTGACGCCATGCTGCGCTCCGTCAACATTGCCCGCGATGCCGGCGTGTTCGCCATGCTGGTCCATGCGCTGCACGATCAGGCCAGACAGTTCTATCTCTCGCGCGGCTTCGTACAATCTCCGCTGCAACCGATGACGCTGATGATGACGATGGCGACGGTGCAGACAATTCTGACCGAGCCGGACGAAAGCGTCCGCGTCGGCCACGCTGTCCGAGGTTCTTGATCTTCTCCTCTTGGTAGGCTGAAACAGCCAGCCGCCAAGGAAGAAAGCCACCGCAGAACACGCTATCGCTTACGCGATCGGGGCCGACCGCCAAAGCGGGCAGGGTAGGCAAGCGCAGCGACCCCGACTATAGCCCCATTACGTTTTTCGTGCGGAAGGACACAAAGCGGAATGCCGCGCAGCTACTGCTTAACGGTGTTGTCCTGAGAAAGACCTTTCCGACAAGTTTCGGGCTTTGTTTCCGATGGCATTCACACCAAAGCTTTCATTGGAAGCATTACAGGCAGCACGGTTATTCCGCTGCCCAATGGATTTCACGAATGCTGAGGGAACGAGCCTGAACTCGCGATAAGCTCTTGCGGCCGGGGCCGTCCTCGCAGATGTCGCTCAAATCAAGAATTAGCGAAGCAGGCACCGCAAGTGTGACAGCCGCCATAACCCCGGACAAGGCAAGCCACCATAGCTTTGCTTTGTCAATCTTTTGATCTAAAATACTCATCTCGAAGAACCTCACCAACGTCACACTGCTAAGAATTTGCGACCTCACCCCGAAGACGTTTGGGTATTCTCCAGCGCAGATGCTGTTCCTGGCGTGCTAGCGGCTGCTGGTATGAAGCATTAAAACAAGAGAAGCGAGACGGGAATCGGAATTAGTAGCTGTGAGTTAGTTCGCGGGTTCGAATTGGAGCAGCATCTTAAGCATGTGCACTGCGGCTTTAGCCACCTGCGCAGCGCGCTCGACGCGCAGCTGTCACAGAAGGGCTTGGACACGGCGCCTTTTTCGCGGTTAGGGTGGCAACTTCTAATGCCAAGCGGCGATGCCGGATAACGCACCAATCGCTGATCCGGCTCAAGATGGTTTACTAATCACTGAACTAACTGGCAGTTGCTGGGCCGCGATATCGGCCGGAATTTCGGAGCGGTGCAGGTTGTGTCACACGGGAACGGACTGCTCTCCACGGTCTTGTCGGCTCAACCGGCCGACCCCTGTCCAGTCTCAAACGCCCGGAGCGAAGTGGCGTCACCGTGTCATCGGCCTCAGTGTGCACCCTGGGCGATTCGGACACAACAGCCCTGTGGATTCCTCAGGTGTGGTCCTTAGGGTTTACTAACCGTAGATCATTCTGCGCTCATGTCGTCTTGCCGGTCGATTCTTTTTCATCGAACGGCCAACAGTGTCTTAATTCAACTGTTTGTCTCAGCTCAGGGGACCACTCCAGCGAAGCATAACCCGGAGACCAGCCGCGGGCCGTGGCAGTTATTCGAAAGCGTGTTTCAGCAGTTGTTGCAGCAGTGCCAGCAGCGGCTGGGTGTGGCCAAAGAGCGGCGCCAAGCTGGGTTTGCCGGGCAAGTTGCTGAGTCTGGATGCCACCGTGATCGATCTGTGCGCCGACGTATTCGACTGGGCGGAGTTCCGCACGACGAAGGGCGCTGGCAAGCTGCATCTGCTGCTGGATCATGATGGCTATCTGCCCAGCTACGGCGGTTATCACCGAAGGCAAGGTGCATAAAATCTGGAGCGGGGAGCGATGCTTGGTATTCGATCGCGGCTACACGGAGCGCGCCAAGAAGTCGGGGGTCAGGCCACCTTTCGCTCCGCTTGCATGTTTTGCGGTTGTGATCGGAATTTCGGATACCATCGGCGGAACACTTCGTCGAGTTCGTCGTTCAAGGCCTTGGTCCGCGTCTGCAGCAAGAGATGGGCGCCGCGCAGCGTCCACTGCATCGATTGTTTTTTGACGAACCGCCGGCTGACGACCTGGTTAATAGTGGATTCGACGAAGGCCGTGCTGATCGTCTCGCCATTCCGGTAGACTTCTTGGCGCGCTCCTACACTTCTAAAAAGAGTTGAGCGGTCCAAACGCTTGGCTCGAATCGACAGTCGTC
Organism: Acidobacteriota bacterium; assembly: GCA_030853485.1. Taxonomy (GTDB): domain Bacteria; phylum Acidobacteriota; class Terriglobia; order Terriglobales; family Acidobacteriaceae; genus Edaphobacter. Next base: position 17,950 of record JALYVA010000067.1, on the reverse strand, counting down.
GAGACTGCCTTCGCTGCGCAACGCAGAAAGCGCCAGGAAAGGACAGCACGTCAGCGGCTCAGTCGTGATGCAATTTCCCAGCGGGAGTCGCGCCATCAGCAGAGCGGGTGAGTGCCAGTACAGGCTTGGGAGAAGCATCGCTAAAAACCGAAAAAAGGATTATCTACTTGAACGAACAACTACACTATTTTGTCGGCGGCCCTATTCGGCAGATGAAAAAGTTTTCCGGCGCTGTCTGGCGCACGCTGGGGTGGTGGGCCCAAAGCTAACCTCCTCAGAACATCTGCACAGACTGATTTTTAAGGATAAGAACAGCGCTCTCGTATTCTGGGTTGCGGGACTTCTGTATGAAAAAAGGTGTCGAATGAAACGAGTTGGCAGCGCATCAGATCCGCTCTGGTACAAGGACGCGATCATTTATGAGCTCCACGTAAAAGCGTTCGCGGACAGTAACCACGATGGTATTGGCGATTTTGGTGGTCTGCTGCAAAAGCTCGATTATTTGCACGAGCTGGGTGTAACCTGCCTGTGGCTTCTGCCTTTCTTTCCGTCACCGCAAAAAGACGACGGATACGACATTTCCGACTATTGGGGTGTGCATCCAAGCTATGGAACACTGGACGATTTTCAGGAATTTCTCGCAGCAGCTCACGAGCGCAATATTCAGGTCCTCATAGAGCTGGTAATCAACCATACCTCTGATCAGCACCCCTGGTTTCAAGCGGCAAGGATAGCGCCGCCGGGATCGCCGGAACGCGATTTCTATGTGTGGAGCGAAACTCTCGAGAAGTACAAAGACGCCCGGATTATTTTCACTGACACCGAAAAATCCAACTGGACTTGGGATCCCGTTGCGCAAGCTTATTATTGGCACCGTTTTTTTTCCCATCAACCGGATTTGAATTTCGATAATCCTCGCGTGATGGAGGAGGTGTTGAGGGTTCTGCGTTTTTGGTTGGATCTCGGAGTCGACGGGATACGCCTGGATGCGATCCCTTATCTGGTGGAACGCGACGGAACAAGTTGCGAGAACCTGCCGGAAACTCACGCGGCGATCAGGAGAATCCGCGCCGAAATCGAGAGTCAGTATGCAGGCCGCATGATTTTAGCCGAGGCGAACCAGTGGCCGACCGACGTGCGACCATATTTCGGCGATGGAAACGAATGCCACATGGCCTTTCACTTTCCTCTGATGCCTCGCATCTACATGGCGCTGAGGCAAGAGGATCGTTTACCAATCACCGATATCATGGCGCAGACGCCGCCGATTCCCGATAATTGCCAATGGGCCTTGTTCCTGCGCAATCATGATGAGCTGACGCTTGAAATGGTCACAAACGACGAGCGGGATTACATGTATCTGGCTTACAGCGCGGATCCTCGGATGCGACTCAATCTCGGCATTCGACGGCGTTTGGCGCCCTTAGTAGATAATAACCGGCGCAGGATCGAGCTTCTAAACAGCCTGCTGTTTTCGTTCCCTGGAACCCCGATTCTTTACTACGGCGATGAAATCGGTATGGGCGACAACGTTTACCTTGGCGACAGGAACGGCGTACGCACACCGATGCAGTGGAACGGCGATCGTAATGCCGGTTTCTCCCGCGCTACACCGGGCAGGCTCTATAGCCCCGTAATTATGGACCCGGTGTTTGGCTACGAGGCGATAAACGTCGAGGCACAACAAAGCGATCCATCGTCCTTGTTGACGTGGATGCGCAATATGATCTCTTTGCGGAAATTGTTCCGGGTATTTGGCCGCGGGACGCTCGTTTTCCTGGAACCATCGAACCGGAAGGTCCTTGCTTATCTTCGTAAGGATGGCACCGGGCAAGTTCTTTGTGTCGCCAATCTTTCGCGATTCGCACAGCCGGTGGATCTCGACCTGGCTGCTTTAGCAGGACTGGTTCCCATTGAGATGCTGGGGTACGTAGAATTTCCTGCAATCACCCGGGATCCCTACAGGTTGACCCTTGGGCCGTACGGTTTCCTCTGGCTCGAACTACATGAAGCAGTCGGAGGGCGTAATGTATGACGGCCGCCTGGATGACAATCTCCTCGCTGCGACCTACGCTACCCTAATGGATTAAACGGCGAGGCGGTAAGAGAAATTGTTGCGTCGCCCCGTAAGGTTCCAATTCCATGGCCTTTTTCACAACTGTTTGCGCGCTCGCGGCTCAGCATGAGTGATGCTGGATCGCGCTCTGCAGGGTGTTATGCCAGGGCGAGACGTAAACAACGAGACAATTAAGACAGCAACTGCATCAATGGTCGAACCCGGCACCGCTTCGGAAGGGGCATCAGAACGGATTGAACAATCGGGCACAGCCGACATCGTGATCGGACTTGTGGACCAGAACGCGGCGGGAAATGTTTCCGCAATCGCTGGGACTATTCGCACAGGATTAGCATCTCTCTCCCAAAATGCGCGGACGCTCGTAGTCCTCAGGAATTCCAGTACAGGTTCTACCCAAGCGGAATCTCTGGACGCGTTGGCGGATGACGCTCTGCGTCTGGGCACGTATTCTTCACCTGAAATCCACTCCTCCGTTACGGCGGCAGAGAGCATTTCGAACGCCTATCGCAGTATCTGGAGCATTAGCGAACGGTTTGGCGCTCGAGCGTGTGTTGTGATTGCCTCGTCGATCGAAACCGTAACGCCCGCGTGGATTCAGGGCTTGGTTCAACCGCTTCTCGAACGCGATATCGATTTAGTAGCACCCTGCTACGTGCCGCACGAATTCGAGGGGCTGCTGAATAGGGCAATTCTCCAACCGCTGATACGGGCTTTATACGGAAAGCAGATTCAAAATCCGTTTGGGCCTGATTTTGGTTTTTCCGCCCGTCTTTTTCCCAGCCTGCTTCAGATTGATCCCGCGCGAACGCGGTACGAAGGAGCACACCAGCTTGCGCTCGTTGGACCACACGCAATCGCTAGGGGATTCAGGGTATGTCAAGCCTATCTCGGGAAGCGTGTCTATCCTCCGGTCGATTGGAAGCACGTCGATTCGGTTCTGGCTGAAATTTTGGGCCCGTTGTTTCTGGGCGTTGAACGGGATGCGCCATTCTGGCAGCACATCCGGAACTCAGAGGCTGTACCAATGTATGGCGACCCGCTTCCGAGGGCTGAAGAAACCGTTGTTGTTGACACGCAGCGCCTGCTCGAACCGTTCCGTCTGGGCTTTCGAAATCTGCAGGAGATATGGGGCTTGGTGCTGCCGCCGACGGTACTCTTTGAACTGAAGAAGGCAGATCGCCTGCCACCCGAGCAATTCCGGATTCCAGATGAACTATGGGCGCGCATTGTATACGACTTCGCACTGGCCCATCGGCTCAGAATAATAGCTCGCGATCATTTGCTTCGCGCTATGACGCCCCTGTATCTCGGCTGGCTTACCTCGTACGCACTTGAAGTCAATGCCGGGGGAGATGGCCTGCAGAGGCGCGAAGACCGGCTGTGTACCGCGTACGAGAGCGAGAAGTCTTACCTGGTATCACGATGGCGCTGGCCTGACCGTTTCAATCCGTAGTAGCACAAGAAGGAAGTGAGCCATGTGGATTCAAATCCAAAAAGCCTTGAATGATTCAACTTCTCGGGTAATCACAGAAATCGTCAGTCTTGTGCCCGGCATTGCAGCTTTGATCGTGGCGCTGCTGCTTTCGATCCTGCTCGCCTTTGTCGTTACCTTTCTGCTACGCCGATCTTTGCGTAGAATCCATTTCGACGAACGACTGAGCGCCTGGGGTTTTCAGAGCTTTGTCGAATGGTCGCCTTCTCACGCTCCGACGCTGCTGGTGACGCGAACGATTTCCTGGCTAATTGTACTGGTCGGTTTCCTGATAGGCATATCGGTCTTTAATCAGGCCCTCACGTCGGAGTTTGTTCAGAGACTGTTCGCATACCTGCCGAATGTTTTTGCGGCGCTGATCCTATTTTTTGCCGGCAATTTCGCCGCTCGTTTCCTTTCGAGAAGCGTTCTCATCGGCGCCGTGAACATGAACCTTCAATATGCGCGCCTTCTGAGCGTCGGTGTCAAATGGATGGTGCTGGTAGTGACTCTGGCGATGGTCTTGGACCATCTTTCGATCGGAGGGCGGATTGTATATCTGGCATTCGCTATCTTGTTCGGCGGAATTGTGTTTGCTTTAGCTCTTGCGGTAGGCCTCGGGTCGAAGGATCTGATCAGCCGATCGCTCGAGCGCGAGACTTCCAGGGCAACTGAAGAAGCAGAAAGTCCGTTCCGGCACGTCTAGCGGAGCCAGGTTGCTCTGCTACTGAGCGAGCCTGTCCATAATGAGCCGCAACGGATCTTCATCCTGCGAAAGGGCCGGGCCACAGATTTCGATGCGAGCCTGCCACGTCCGCTCCACGAGGTTCAGTACATTTTCTGCAATTTCGTTTGTTGCCTCGACCGGAGGGGTGCTTGTTAATGCGTCATTGGCGGATGCGAGCAGTTGGCGCGTTTCGTCCGAGGCGAGCGCCAGATTACCAGCGGCACAGCGTTCGAGACCTGAGCGGGCTAAATCCAAAATCCGAAGACTGCGGCGATATTTCTCCATGGACGTGAGCTTCCTGGAAGTGGGGTCGAGGGCGGCCAGTGTGTCCGACAACTCCACCTGGCGCCGAATGGAAGCTTCCCCCGGATTGTAGTTAGACGCGGCGAGAAAGGCTTTGTGGGCCAAATGATATTCGCCACGTTGCAGCTCAGCTTCGCCGAGGCCGAGGTACGCAGCGGCATCTTTCGGATTTTGCTTGATCACGGCGCGATATTCGTCCGCCGCTCGTGACGGGGAACCGGCAACAAGAAAAAGCCGCGCCAGACGTTCCTCGGTTGCCGGATCCCTGCCAGCTTTCTCCTGCAAAACCAGCAGCTCGGCCAGTAGGTCCTGCCGCTTGCCTCGCGCGGCCAGGAAATCAACCAGCTCCATCCGGACCGCTACGCGATGAGCCACAGCATCCGTGGGCCATTCTCCGTGGATCGCGCGATGATAATACGACTCCGCCTGATCAGGCTCTCCCTCTGCGAGCATTAGATGCGCACCGAGTAAATTGGCCCGGCCGTCGTTTGGCTGCCGCTCGAGAACATCGTGAATCAGCAGCTCGGGTCGATCGATCTGCCCGGCAGCGATGAGGCTGTCGACAAGTTCGAGTTCATATTCAGTGTTTCGGCGTTCAAGCGAGTAGGCTTTACGTAACGCATCAACAGCTTCCTTGATTTTGCCCGCACGGCGCAATCGAAGTCCGTCGAGGTGAGATTGCTGCGCCAGGTGCTGTCCTTCCACAGCTTGCGCGGTTGCCAGAAATTTATCGAACGTGGCCAAACCGGCGATCACCAGAGCAATGATGACGACGAGCACGAGTCTTTTGATTGCTATGGACTTCCTCGAGGCCTCTTGCGTGCTCATCGGGCCATGCCAGTTTCCGGCTTGTTTCCGATACCGTACGTGGAGAGAATGTCGGTCAGTGAGACAACACCATTCATCTGGTGGATATTGGCGCGGCTTACGACGGGCACAACGTCAATGCCGTTATCCCGCATCTGTTCAAGCGCGTAACTCAGAGGATGATCCGCGTGAACGTATGGGTATTTTCCATCGTTTTTCAAGAGATCGCGGACGGTATTCGGAGAAGGGTCCGACGTCTCGATCTGGTGGCTGCTAATCACGCCTTGGAGGCGGTTGATATCGCCGACCGGCCACGAGGTGGATTTCTCCTGATCGAAGCGCAGTTTGGCGGTATCGATATTGGCATCGAGAGGGAGCGGATCCGCGTTGACATGCATTACTTCACTCACACGAATGCCGCTCAGTTCCTCGCGAGATTCACCGGTCGGAAGATAAACTCCCTCCTGAAGAGCGAGCGCCTCATAGATGGGCTCGTGCTGCATTTGCTGCGAGATGAAGAAGCTGATCAGATTCGCAATCATGAGGGGCACAATGATGGAGTAGTCCCGCGTCATTTCAAAGATCATGATTACGGAGGTAAGAGGCGTGCGTACGATGCCGGCGAAGGCCGCTCCCATGCCGACCAGGGCGTAGGCTCCAGGGTTTGCGGTCACGTGCGGCAACAATGTGTGAGCAATGGTTCCAACGGTTCCGCCGACCATCGCGCCGATGAAGAGGCTCGGGCCGAAGATGCCGCCCGCGTTCCCCGACGAGTAGCATGCGGGCGTGGCAATGAGTTTCATGACAGCCAGCAACGCGACAGTCTTCACGGGGAAGTAGCCTGTAAGCACACGGTCCACGTAGTCGTATCCAACGCCGAGCACTTCGGGAACAAACAAGCCGAACACTCCCATCAAAAGACCGCCAGCTACGGGTTGAAGCCAGACGGTGGACGCCGGCAACTGTCTAAACCAAACGCGGAGTTTTAGCAGCAGCTTGACGAAACAGACAGAAGCGAGACCGCCGAGCACTCCCAGGATGGCGTAAATGCCGAACTCCAGAGGATGGACAAGCTGCCAGGCAGGGGTGTGAAACAAGGGCTCATCGCCGAGGATGAGGTGCAGCACCATCCAAGAGGTTGCGGAGCTCAAAACAACGGAGCCGAGTACAGGAGCGTGCAGATCGCCCAGAATTTCCTCAAGCGAAAACAGAACCGCGGCGATCGGGGTATTGAAAGCGGCCGCCAGAGCAGCCGAGCACCCGACCGGCACCAGCGCTTTGACATGCTCTTTGCTCAAACCGAAGTGCCTGGCAAGCACGGATGCAATACCGGCGCCGATTTGTACGGACGGACCTTCACGTCCGAGCGCAATTCCACTGGCAAGTGATATCGAGCAACATACGAATTTGCCAATGACCGTACGTAGCGAGATGTATCCTTCCTGAATGAAAATCGCGAACTTCGCTTGAGGAATGCCACTTCCGCGGGCGTTCGGGAAGTAGCGGGCAAGCAAGTATCCGCTGACCAGCGTGCCGATAACGGGAACCAGCAACCGGCGCCAGACAGCACCGTCAGGGGGATACATCCGCGCCGCGATGCGCCCGGTCAGCAGGATGAACGCGACAACCGTGAGGCCGACGAGGACGCCGATCACAAGGCTCAGAAGCATTAATAACTGGTCCTGGCGGTTGGCGAAACCCGTCCAGTTCAACACTTTTGCCCGAAAAGATAGCTTTGGCATCCTTTTCTTATATTTACAGACCGCTCTCATTTTTACGGATCAGGCTTGCCGCTGCGAGTTTATGACTTCCTCCTCTAATCTAAGCTCGACTTTATCCATTTCAAAGCTGGTAGTCTGAACTTCGCTTCTTCCATCCGGTGGCTGCCCTGATTCCGCTGGCTGAGCGAACTGTTTATGAGGGTGTCGGCCTTGCATCGTTCCGGTCGGGACGGACAATTGGAAGCCCGTGAGCATAAAACAGATTTGTTACGAATTGTTTAATGCCCACTTTGCCTGCGGAGTTAGCATCCATCCTCCTTGCGTTCTCCCCTCTGTTCTCGTGTCACGTGTGGAAGCGTGCTCAGGTCCTCCTTCTCGGAGCCATCCTTGCACCGGGGAAACGAACCGTGAGCAGTGCGCTGCGTGTGATGGGATTGAGCGATGAGCAGCATTTCCAGAATTATCATCGGGTCTTGAACCGCGCGATCTGGAGTTGTCATAAGGCCAGCCTGATTCTCGTTCGTATGCTGGTGGCCTCATGCCGAGATACGTGCGCGCGATTAACACATCCCCTGTAAAGCATTGATGGACTGTGAGTTAAAACCGCTGCATTTTTATTCATTACCATGCATATTCTTGTAATCAGCGCCTACGGACCCGTTTTTTAGGTGTTGATAGTCGTCGCAGTCCTGCTCCGTGGTAGTCTTTGAAAACCAAGTTTCTGAACGCCTCCCCCGGCAATGGAGGAAGGCGATTGGCTCTCTACGACAAGACTATTTACCCGCAACTTGCCCAGAAAATTACTTCGGACGAGTTGGCCGTTTATTTCACCCCAACCGAAGAAGAGATCGAGTTCACAACCAAGAGCGCCCGTCTGCCGGCGTCCCGTTTAACCATCTTGGTGCTGCTGAAACTCTTTCAAAAGCTGCATCGGTTTCCGAATCCCGAGGAGGTTCCAGGTGCGGTGGTCGACCATATCCGAATCCAATTGGGTCTCGGAGCGGCAGTGGCATTTGAGTACGAGAAACCTGTCCAGCGAGCACGCCAACGTGATGCGATCCGCGAATACACAAGCTTCGTGGCGTGGTCCAAAGAGGCCCGCCACATGGCGGCACAGACAGGCTATCAAGCTGCTCTCGTCATGGCCCGACCGGCTGATATCAGTAATGCGATCATCGCCGCGCTGACTCACGCCCGCTTCGAGTTGCCGGCGTTCTCGACGTTGGAGCGCGCCACCAGACACGCGCGCGCCCTGGCTCATCGTAAGGTTTGCGGCGACGTGTTTCGGCGGCTGACCGCTGACGAACGTCGGGCGTTGGACAAGCTATTGGTGATCGCTGTCGATCAACGACGAACGGCATTTCAGGCGATCAAACGATTGCCACAGCGGCCGTCGCGCAAACACCTGAAAGAGAGTGTCGATCATCTCGAATGGCTGGAGTCGCTTGGCAACGTAGGAACGGAACTGAAGGATATCGCTCCGTCCCCCATTCACGATTTTGCCAAGCAAGCGCGAACTGCCGATGCCGGGGAACTGAAGGACTTTACTTCGGCGAAGCGCTACACCTTGCTGTTATCTCTGATTCATCGCACGAAGGCCCGGACGCGCGATGCGGTTGCCGGGACGGCGGTCAAGCGAATCGCCACCATTCATAAGCGCGCCAAGAACGAATTACTGGTGCGGGCCAAATGGTTGGTGATCGGTGTTCCGTCGTAGTTCATGCCGTAAGTAATCACCGGCCAACCGTAGTTATGGCCCGGATGAAGAATATTCAGTTCATCACCGCCGCGCGGGCCATGCTCCGACTCCCACAAATCTCCCGTGACGGGGCTAAAAGCGAGCCCCTGCGCATTGCGATCGCCATAAGTCCAGATGCTCGGAATCGCTCCAGGCCTGTTGACAAATGGGTTGTCCTTGGGGATGCTGCCATCGTCATTGACGCGGTGCACTTTTCCATTCGGTTGTGACAGATCTTGTTCGTCTCCGGGACAGGCACGGTCTCCCACCGAGAAGAAAAGATGGCCCTTGCTATCAAACAGAAGGCGCGATCCGAAGCGCTGGCCGCCGGCACGATACAGAGAGTCGTCCGCTTTAAAAATTTGTTGCTGATCGACAAACGCACCATCGCGCAAGCGTCCGCGAATCACGGCCGCCCTCGCCAAGCCGCCCGGACTTTTGTCTCCGTAGGAGAGATAAATCCAGTCATTGCCCGGACGCGAGTAATTGGGATGCAGCACCACATCAAGTAGGCCGCCCTCGCCTCCATAGACCGCAGGAATGCCGCGTACGGGTTCCGGCAGCAATTTGCCATTCTCAATGATGCGCAAGCGGCCCGGCCGTTCGGTCACTAACATACGGCCGTCCGGTAAGAATGCAACCGCCCAAGGCGTATCCAGTCCGGTCTCCATCAAGGGTTCCAGCTTGAACGAAGCGTTCTCGCTGTGCACGATCGCGCCCGGGACGGGAGCATTGAATTTCGTATGATCCGTCTTGAAGCTGGCGGCTCGCTCACGGATATAGATGACCAGTCCGCGAATTTCGGGAGCGTCGAAGTCCTTCTCCATCGCCGGCATACCCGCCTCGGGGTGACCATGGCGAATGCTGTTTGCAATGCTGGCGTCATCGCCACCATAGCGCCAAATGCCGTCTATCAGGCTGGACGCCGAGCCGCCCGCCATCTCCGCGCCATGACAGTTGGCACATTTGTCTGTATAAAGCTTGGTGACGTCGCGGCCTCGACTGGGAGGGTTTTGTTGTGCAAAAGATGCTGGAACCGCAAGACTCAGACCACAGACTATAATCCAGACGTTGAATTGTTTCATAGCCATCCGCCGCATCGAAATGGAGCCGCACTCATTGACTAGCTTTGACATAAACCAATGGCATATCTCTTGTATGTTTGCACCTTACGCCCGCGACGCGTAACTAGTGATCAGACAACGAAAGAGCTTTGTTTTACGTCGCGATAAGTTCACAGTCTCTTAATTTTGATGTTCCGGAAATAAAGCTTGATTTGAGAGTCGCCCTTATCTTCCGTTCCCTGCAGAGAAATATGGCCGTTACGAAAGGTTCCGAAATCCGGCCATTTAGCGAACTTGCTATGTGCCACTAGTTGCCGCCAGGCATCGTCACCCAATTGCGTAGAAATCTCCCGCCCATTCTGGACTAACTGAACGTGTTCGTGGTTTGCAATGATCTCGAGTTGATTCCATTCTCCTGCCGCCTTTACCGTGTTGACCGTCGAGGAGATGAGACCATAGAGATCGCCGGAGCGGCGTAGTATCTCCCGGCTATCGGGAACGGTACAGGACAGATCGGCGATTTGCATTTCAAGCCCTGTGTCATAGGCTTGTTTATACTTCGGCGACTCCTGAACATAAAACATGACGCCGCTATCGATGCAGGGTTTTGCCTTCCACTGTAATTTGAGATCGAAGTTTGCGAACTCTCCGTCGGTTACCAGATCGGCGTAGTCCTTTGCAGGGTCGCTATTATTCTTTTTCAGCATAATGGCGCCATCCTGAACCGACCAGTCTTTCCCGGTACCTTGTTCCAGATAGGAGTGCCAGCCGTTCAAATCCTTGCCGTCGAACAGTAATTGCCAGCCATCGGTCTTTTCCTGCTGAGTAAGTGTATTCTCTTGCTGGGCATTTGCCATAGCGGAGAATAAGCATCCACTCACAACTACAATCGTGATCTTTGAAACGTTTCTATAAGCCATTCTTTATTATTCTCTCTCGTACTCCGTCTGCTTGCCGGCTGCACCGCGCTTACCAGAGCAAGGCTATTAAGAGCGGCTCTGGTGCAAAAGCGGCCAGCCTAAGTTAGCGATGATGGACAGGTGCCACGATTCGTAGAGGAGCTTTTCAAAGGTCGGCATTTCGACCTGGAGATCGTGGTGTTATGCGTTCGTTGGTATCTCAGCTACAAGTTGAGCTACCGCGATCTGGTGGCCATGATGGGCGAACGCGGCATTGGTATGGCGCACACGACGATTCTGCGATGGGTACAGTATTACTCTCCGGAATTCGAGAAGCGCTGGAACCGGTTCGCCAGGACCGTCGGCGGGTCGTGGCGGATGGATGAAACGTACATCCGAGTCAAGGGTGAATGGATGTACCTCTACCGAGCTGTCGACAAGGGCGGGAAGACCGTCGATTTTTACCTGAGCCGGAAGCGCGATGTGAACGCAGCCAAGGCCTTTCTGCGCAAGGCGGTGAAGGGACAGCGGATTCCGACGAAGATCACGCTGGATGCCTATGCCGCATCCCATCGTGCCGTGGCTGATCTGAAAGGGACCGGAGAGCTGCCGAAGCGAGTTCAGGTCCGAAGCAGTAAGTACTTGAACAACGTGATCGAGCAGGATCACAGACGAGTGAAACAACGGCTTCGGCCGATGCTGGGGCTGAAGAGCTTTCGAACTGCGACGGTTGTGATCAGTGGAATCGAGTTGGCGGAGAAGATCAAGAAGGGCCAGTTCAAAATCGACAAGCTCGGCAGATGCACGGCGACGATGCCGGAGATCTGGCAAGCCGCCTTGGCTGCGTAATCCAAAACCTCTCATGGACGACGAAACCGACCGACTTTGGCTTAACTTTGAATTTGCACCAGAGCCAAAGCAAGAAGGTGAGTCCGCACGTGCTCCGCCACAGCACAGCCATGGAACTGCTTCATCATGGCGTCGACCAATCCGTGATCGCACTCTGGCTCGGTCACGAATGCGTTGAAACCACCCAGATCTACATTCACGCGGACATGCGTCTCAAGGAGAAAGCACTGGCAAGAGTCACGGCCCCGCAGCAAATCCCGGACGGTACTGCCCGGATGACAACCTCCTGGCCTTTCTCGAAGCTCTGTAGATTATGCCGACCAACCGCGCCAGCTTCGCTCCTGCCCACAACGGTCCAAGCACCTGGACCGGTGCAACGAACCGCTTAAACCCGGACCTTGCACCGCGCTTTCGCAAAGAGGCATACGCGGCGGAAGAGTTGGTTGCCGAGCTCGGAAGCGCCTTTGTTTGTGCCGAGCTGGAATTAGCAATCGAACCGCGCCGGGATCACGCGCCGTATGTCCAGTCATGGCTGAAGGCCCTACGTGATGATCGGCATGCCATCTTCGCAGCAGCCACGAAAGCCCAGCAGGCTGTCGATTGGCTATTTCACCGAGATCCCAAAGTTCAGGAGGCGGCCGCGTAAGCAGCTGCCTCTTGTCGCCGACCGCGAGGATTCAACCATCCGTCTGCAAGAGAAGGGGGGAATACCGGACCATGGGCCTGCACTTCGTAGCCGCAGAAGCCGTGCGCAAATACCTGGACCACGCCAGTTCACGTTGGTCCTTTTCCCGGCGGTACTGATTGCATCTCCGCGCCATCAAGTATCACGCGGATCTGCGAGTAGTTTTCGCCGAGCGGCTTCGATGCGCGATGCGAGCTCTGGTTCTTTGGGAAGTGCCAGTTCGTATTCGCGTGCGAGCACTTGGTTTTGGAGATTGCCGAGCGCGTAATGCGCGACCGCACTGTCCTTCTCCGAGCACAGGATCAAACCAACGGGAGGATTCTCGTGCGGGTGAGTCCAGTGTTCGCGGGCGTAGTTCAGATAGAGATTCATCTGGCCTGCATCGGCGTGTGTGAACGTGCCGATCTTTAAATCGACGATGACTAGACAACGGAGGAATCGGTGGAAGAAGACCAAGTCGATCCGGTACCAAGCATTTCCGACACGCAGGCGTTTTTGGCGTGCCACAAACGTAAAGTCGTTGCCGAGCTCCAACAGAAAGCTTTCGAGGCTGCGGATGAGCGCTTCTTCGAGATCCGACTCGGAGTACTCGTCTTTCAGATTCAGAAACTCGAGCACAAACGGGTCGCGCACGTGCTCGTCTGGGGAAAGACTCGCGTCGCTGGACGGGGAACGACCAGTGCCTCGTTCATAGGCGCGAGTACCGATTTGGCGATCGAGCTGCCGAACCGACCAGCCTCCACGTAACGCTTCCCTTTCATAAAAGTGTCGAGCTGTAGGATCTGTCACGCTCAGCAAGCGAACGTAGTGCGACCAGGGGAGCGGAAACTCGGGCATGGATTGCGCAGACAGTGTCTGCGCAATTGCAGGGCTCCCTTCCGATAACGCAGACGCTGTCTGCGCATTTGGCCAAGTCAGGTAAAAGAAGCGCATCTGCTCGAGATTGCGTTTTGAGAATCCACGTCCCCAGCGCGGAGTGAGATCACCGGAAAGTCGCCGCAACAGGGCCTCTCCATACTGGGCGCGCGCTTCCCCGCCCTGTTCGTACTCCACAATGTGTCTCCCGATCAGCCAGTAGGCTGAGGTGAGATACATGTTGACGGCCCGGACGGAGGCACGCCGCGCGTCCGTGATGATCTGGCTCAGCGAAGACAGCAGCTTGTCGTAGTTTTCGCCACCGCCCGGCAGTTGCATTTCTTGCGAAGAGTTCACAGCTCCAAGCCCAATCGATCGTTGACCGCTTCCGTCAAATTTTGCTTCGTGCCGAGGTACTGCTCGGTGGTTTGCACGGAGGCGTGTCCGAGCAACAACTGAATCTGTTCGAGGTCTCCACCGGCCGCGCGGCAGAGTTTCGCGCAGGTGCGCCGTAAATCGTGCGGCGCGAGCTTCGGGATTCCCACTTTCTTGGCGTAGCGGAGCACGACCCACCAAATCACTTTCGCCGTAATCCCCTGCCCCCACATTTGACCGCTTTTGTTAATGGAACGAAAGACTCTTCCCTCCATGAGTCCTGCCGTTGATGCCCACTCGTCGACGGCACACTTGACCCAAGCCGGCAGCGGCACGGTCCGGATGCGACCGCCCTTTCCAACCAGGTCCGGCAAAACCCAGCGTCCGTCCCGCTGTTGCAGCGCCTCGAATGTGAGATCTGCCAGCTCGGCGCGCCGCAGTCCGCACCCCAGGAGCAGAGCCAGCAGAGCCCGGTCACGCTTGCCCTTCAAGGTTCCGGTATCCGGCGCATGGAGGAGCTGAGACGCTTGTTCTTTGGTCAACCAATTCCCTGCCCGGATGCCGAGTTTTCGAGCACCTTTCAGGTTTTGGATGCCGACCGCTACTTCGGTCGAGAGCAGGCCGGCTTCGGCCGCCTGCGACGCGAGTTTCCGGATCGCGCTCAGCCGGACATTGATCGTGGACGGCGCGAGCGAGAGCGTGGCGAGGTGGGTCCGGTACTCTTCCACCACCAACTTCGAAAAGGGACCGCGCGGCTCGCAGATATACCATTCGACGAAGTCGGTCAAAGCACGGGCATAGGCACGCCGCGAGTTCGGGGCCGATATCCCGGCCAGCAGCAATCGCTTCAGCCGGTCAAGATCGTGGCCCGGCCGGGGCGCCACCAGGACCGGCAGGAGAGCGGCTGGTTCGCTCATGCGACGAGCATCTCCAGATCGAACTGCAATTGCTGTGGCGCATCCGGATGTTGCTCCTCCCAAAACGGCAGAAGGGAGATCGGAAGCCAGTAACGGAGCGTTTGTAAGCGATGGACCCGAGCGTGGCAGCGCGCGCACAGCGTGACCAGCCAGTTTGGGTCGTGGACACCCGGCCGGCGATGGTGGACATGCAACATCTGGCCGGAGCCACACGTGCGGCAACATTTCCCGTCCCGTTCGAGAACGTGGGTGCGATGTCCGCCGAAGTGCTTCTCGGAATAGGGAATGTGCCAGGCGCAGACGCGGCACACCCGGAGGCGTACTTCGAGCGGCCGTCCGCAAGAACAGAAGAGAGCCTGTTGAAAGCCCCGCCTGCGGGGAAAGTCGGTCTGGATGGTGAAGCGAGAGCGACGAGAACGGAGAGCAGCCGGGGCCATGGCTAAGAGCAGTGTAGCAGGAAATTAGTACCGATAATAAGGATTATCGGTAGCGATAACAGGTTTAATCACACTTCACCGATGCGTCTGCAACGCCCACTCTTCGCTCCACCGAAATTGTCATTGTGCCGGAACCAGTCCTCACGTAGAGTAGATGGGAGGTTTTTTTATGCCTGCCCAACCGCAGTGGTTTCCAAGACTTACGCAGATTTTAACCGAAATTGAGCGGCTTGAGCAGGGGACCTGGCTCGACCGGCAAGCGGTCGAACGGCTCTTCGACGTCAAGGACCGCCGCGCCCGGAACCTCATCCGGCAGTTCGGAGGAGACACACGAATTGGGAACGCTTGGGCCATTCAACGCGAGCGCCTCATCGCGGCACTAAAGACTATCCAGGGCGGCGATGATTTCGAATGGGATCACCGGCGGCGACGCCGCGTGGCCGACGTGTTGGAGCAAGCGCGTCGGGAGCACCCCGCGCGGCAGGTCGAGATCCGCCTGCCGGCCGAGACCCGTTTCCGCACGCTCGCTTCCCTGCCCTCCGCGATTCAGCTCGCCCCTGGCGAGCTGCGCATCCAGTTCGGGATGTTGGAAGAATTGCTCACTCACCTCGTTGATGTGGCGCAGGCGCTGACAAACGATTTTGAAAGCTTCGAGGATCTCATGGACGAATGTGCTCTCACTCAAAAAGTGCGATAAAGCCCTGCTCACGGAAGGGGTTTTAACATAAGCTATCCGATAGCTCTCGGATACTAAACGTGACCAGTAAGCTATCGAGTAGCTATCGTCTATCTATTCTGTGATACACTTCAAGGATCGATACATGCCGACAATTGTTTTTGCAAACCCGAAAGGCGGCGCGGGAAAGTCGACTGCAGCCGTTATCCTCGCGACACAGCTTGCGAGGAAAGGAGCAAAGGTCACGATCCTCGACGCGGACCCTAACAAGCCGGTTTCCGAATGGGCGAAGCGCGGGACCCTGGAAAACCTGACCGTCCTCGCCGATATTTCCGAGGCAACGGTCATTGACGAGATCGATGCAGCGGCAGATAAAACACCCTTCGTAATCGTTGACCTTGAAGGAACGGCCTCGATGATGGTCGCCTATGCCATATCTCGGGCGGATCTCGTTATTATCCCGACGCAGGCCTCGCAATTGGACGCCAAGCAGGCCGCGAAGGCTGTTTTGCTCATTAAACAGCAGGAAAAGGCGTTTCGGAAGACGATTCCGTTTGCGGTGCTCTATACCAGGACCAGCTCGGCCATTCGCACAAAAACACTGTCCCACGTACAGAACGAGTTTCAGAGAAACAACGTTCGTTCCTTCCGCACGCACCTCCATGAGCGCGAGGCTTTCCGTGCGCTGTTTTCTTTTGGCGGATCGCTCGAAACGCTCGACTCCCGTCAGGTCGGAGGGCTCGAAAACGCAATAGCCAACGCGCGCGAATACGCGACCGAATTCGTTCATATGATCCAACCCGCAGGGAACGGGGTACCAGTCCATGGCTGAGCGTGCAGGATTGTTTGAAGAAGAGTTCGATTTATCGCAGTTCACGGCTCGTAAGCCGGCAAAGGTCGAACAACCACCGCCGGAAGCCGTCCGGGCCGTCGCCGAAGAAGCTAAATTTCAGAGCAGGGAACCGGTTAAGCCGCCTAAGCAACGGCAACAGAGGCGGTACCGCACTGGCCGAAACATTCAGTTGAACACGAAAGTCACGATGAGTACCCGTGACGGGTTTTACGAAATTTCTGAACAGCATAACTGGGTACTCGGCGAAACGCTCGAAAGGGCGTTGCAGGCTCTCAGACGAGAACTTGAAAAGGAAAGTCCGGCCAGGTAGGCGTTCCAGCAAAAGGGATGATGAACAGTCGCAGAGAAGACAGCACACGCCTCATCAGGGCAGGGGACATTCTTGAGGAGAGATTCCCATCCCTCACGCCGCAGGAGACGCCCAACATCCTGCCGCCAGCTAAACCTACCGAGTTCGCAAACATTCAACTGAGCCTCTTCCAAAGCGTCCTCTGCAACACGGAGGAAGAGAAAGCGCGTTTTTCAAATGCAATCGACCTTTGGGATAGCATTCCGCGCTACTCTGTAAGCCGTCAAGCGCAGGCGAAGGCCCGAGAAAACGGCAAGTTTCTCGATAACCACACAGCCGTCTTTCAGCACCGGGACCGTACCTACACAGTGACGATTTCACCGGCGCGGGTGAACGACCTCGACGGGAGCCAGCGCGACTACTACCCGAGCACGACAGAAGAGCTCATTGAAGAGGCTCTCCGGAAGCTCGCGATCGATCAGTACGCCGGGTTTTTCGACAAGCCTAGCTTCCGTAGCGGCGTGGTATTCACGATTTACCAGATTCGCGAGGAGCTCAAGAAACATGGCCATGCGCGCTCCTATCAGGAAATCATCCTCGCCCTGAACATCCTGTCTAAATCCGTGATCGAGATTCGGGAGAATACCGGGACTGGGGAGTTGCTCGCCGTGTCGCCTTATCTGCCAGCTCTCGTCGCTGTCTCCCGGAAAAGGCTGAAAGACGATCCCACTGCCAAATGGGCCGTTCAGTTCCATCCGTTCGTCACCGACGGTATTGACAAAGTCACATATCGGCAGTACAACTACGCGCTGCTTATGTCGCATGAAAGCAAGCTGACGAGGTGGCTGCACAAGTATGTCGTGCTTAAATGCACGGCGGCTGACCTAGTCAAACCTTTCAGTATTCACTTCGTCACGATCAAGCGCGACAGTTGCCTTCTGAATGAATACACCCGGGAACGTGCCGCCATCGACGCTGTCCAGAAAGCGTTCGATGACCTTAAACAGAAGGGCGTGTTGCACCGCTTTGATCGTAGAAATGTCACCGGCCCCCGGAAGAGGCTCTTGGACGTGGTGTTCACCATTTGGCCGTCTTTCGACTTTGTAAAGGAAGTGAAGGCCGCCAACAAGCGACAGACCGATGCGTCGAAGAAGGTGTCCCAGGTAGGTTTTAATGGCGGTTTGCAGCAAAACCCGGTAGGTACGTC
>JALYVA010000057.1 GCA_030853485.1 Acidobacteriota bacterium | reverse complement strand
CCCCTTACCTGCGCGTAACTCGTTTGCTTTTAACGAGTTAGAGGAGGGTGGTGCCGCTAAATTCGTCCAAACAAAAGAGTTACGCGCAAATTCGTCCAAACAAAGGAGATATGGCGGGCCCAGGCGCCCGCGCGAAGAAAAAGCGGTGATTCCAGGAGCAAACGCGTGGATTTGTTCGTGTTGCACGAGATAATGACTTCTTTTTTTCCGCCTCCTCCATGCACGTGAATCTGCTTCGCTGCACGCACTTCCGGTTCCTCTGAAACGAGTAAAGCCTCGGCTCATTGCCGAGGCTTTTTTCTCTCTACTTGTATTATACCAGATCGAGCAAAACTACTACGCCACGGGTAAGTGCGTAACGTATGTAGCACTTACCTCAAAAGGGGGCTTGACAAGATTTCTGTGGAAATCTTTTAGGCGAGCACCTTCAAGCCTTTGCTCGCGTTCTCGACGAAGTGGGTGGCAGTCTCGACGATAAAGCGCAGCATGGGCTCGGTGAGGCCCGGATAGACGCCGATCCAGAAGACCTGGTTCATGACAAAGTCGGTGTTGTGCAGTTCGCCGATGACACGGTACTCGTAGCCTTCGTAGGCGGGCTGACGCAGCAGGTTTCCGGCGAAGAGGAGCCGGGTACCGATCTTTTTTGACTCGAGAGCCTTGGTGAGTTGATCGCGCGTGAATGGGGCCTCGACTCGCACGCCAATGGGGAAGCCGAACCAACTCGGGTCAGAGTGCATGCCTGGTTCCGGCAGCATCAGATATTCTTCGAGCGGCTTCAAGGCAGCTTTCAGGTAGGCGAAGTTTTCTTTGCGACGATCGATGAAATGCGGCAGCTTCGCAATCTGTGAGACTCCCAGAGCTGCCTGCATGTCGGTGGCTTTGAGGTTGTAGCCGACGTGAGAGTAGGTGTATTTGTGGTCGTATCCGCAGGGGAGAGAACCGAGCTGCCAGTCGAAGCGTTTGCCGCAGGTGTTGTCGACTCCTGGCTCGCACCAGCAGTCGCGGCCCCAGTCGCGGAAGGAGTCGATCAGCACCTGGAGCGCGGGCTTATCGGTCAGCACGGCACCGCCTTCGCCCATGGTGATGTGGTGCGCCGGGTAGAAGCTGACGGTGGCGATATCGCCAAAGGTGCCGACCTTCTGGCCCTTGTAGGTGGAACCTAAGGCATCGCAGCAGTCTTCGATGAGCCAGAGGTTGTACTTCTTACAAAAGGCAGTGATCGCGTCCAGGTTGAAGACGTTTCCGAGGGTATGCGCGATCATGACGGCTTTGGTCTTTGGGCTGTATGCGTCTTCAAGCCGCGCCACGTCGATTTCGTAGGTGGGAAGCGTGACGTCGAGAAATACGGGAACGAGGCGGTTCTGAAAGATGGGATTGACGGTGGTGGGAAATCCTGCAGCGACCGTGATGACTTCGTCGCCTGGCTTCAACTGTCGTTCGCCCAGCTTTGGCGAGGTGAGCGCGCTGAGTGCTACGAGGTTCGCCGAAGATCCTGAGTTCACCAGCGAGGCGGAGCGTACACCGAAGAAGCGCGCCAGCTTGCGTTCGAAATCCTTGGCAAAGCGTCCGGTGGTGAACCAGCCGTCCAGCGCCGAATCGACCACGGAACTGATGTCGTCGGGGCCGATCACTTTTCCGGATACCGGAACGGTCGAGCTCTCGGGCACGAAGGGCTTTTGGGGAAAGGCCTCGGCGTGGAACTGCTCGGTCAGCTCAAGAATCTGTTGTCGCAGCGCGATTGCTTTGTCATTCATAGTCTTAAGAATACACAGGGAGGGATAGCCAGGCATGGGACCTCCGAAGGGCGTACGCGTTCGATGGCGGTGCGAACAGCACAGGTATGATGGGGAAAGACTTCAATCGAAGGAATCAGAATGAAAGCTGTCATCCTTGCGGGTGGTTTGGGAACACGCATCAGCGAAGAAACTTCTGTTCGTCCCAAGCCCATGGTTGAAATCGGCGGTCTGCCGATTCTTTGGCACATCCTAAAGCTCTACTCCGCACATGGGATCAACGATTTCGTTATCTGCTGCGGCTACAAGGGCTATGTCATCAAGGAATACTTCGCTAACTATTTTCTCCACACATCCGACGTCACCTTCGACATGAAGCAGAACCAGATGACGGTTCATGGGTCTGTGGCCGAACCGTGGCGTGTGACGCTGGTGGACACCGGCGAGAAGACTGGAACCGCCGGCCGCTTGAAGCGCATCGCCGAATATGTCAAGGACGACGATGCGTTCTGCATGACCTATGGAGACGGTGTGGCGGACGTCGACATCACGGCACTGATTGCGTTCCATAAGTCGCATGGCAAAAGTGTCACGCTCACGAGCGTGCAGCCGGTTGCGCGATTCGGCGGGCTGGGCCTGGATGGCACAAAGATTTATTCGTTCCACGAGAAGCCGACCGATGAAGGCGGCTGGATCAATGGTGGCTTCTTCGTTCTTTCGCCGAAGGTTTTTTCCTCTATCGACAGCGAAGACCAGATGTTCGAGCGTGAGCCGATCGAAGGGCTCGTCGCCCAGGGAGAGGTTCATGCGTTCCCGCATCGCGGCTTCTGGCAGGCGATGGATACGCTGCGCGACAAGCAACAGCTGGAAGAGTTATGGAGCAGCGGGAAAGCGCCTTGGAAGACATGGTAACGAACGCGAATCAACCGCGGCATAACGCGATAGACGATCACGCGCAGAGGTTTTCGTGGCTCGGGCGCAAGGTTTTTCTGACCGGCCACACCGGGTTCAAAGGCGGCTGGCTGGCACTCTGGCTGGCGAAGCTTGGAGCCGAGGTTCGCGGCTATGCGCTTGACCCCAGCACCGATCCCGCTCTGTTCAACACGGCGCGTGTGGGTTCGGTGATCGAAGACATTCGAGGCGATATCCGCGATGGTGCAAGCTTGCAGCGCGCTGTGCAGGAGTTTTCGCCCGAGGTTGTCTTCCATCTCGCGGCGCAGCCCCTGGTGCGCGCCTCGTACGACGACCCGATCGGCACTTACGAGACGAATGTGATCGGAACAGCGCGTCTGCTCGACACAGTGCGGCGAACCCCCAGTGTGCGCGCACTGGTTTCGGTGACAACGGACAAATGCTACGAAAACAAGGAATGGGTGTGGCCGTACCGCGAGACGGATCCGCTTGGCGGCTATGATCCTTATTCGAGCAGCAAGGCATGCGCGGAAATTGTAACCGCGGCGTATCGTCAATCGTATTTCCCGGTCGAGAAGCTGGGAAGGCCTGGGGGCCACATGGTTGCTGTGGCGACGGCGCGGGCAGGCAACGTCATCGGGGGAGGCGACTGGTCTGTCGACCGTCTGCTTCCGGACCTGGTTCGCGGCTTTTTATCGGGCGAACCCGTGCTGATCCGCAGACCGCACGCTATCCGACCATGGCAGCATGTGCTCGAGCCACTTCATGGCTATCTTCGGCTGGCAGAACGTCTTTTGACGCACGAGGCGCGCTTTGCCACCGCGTACAATTTCGGGCCGATCGAAGACGACGCGAAACCTGTTGCATGGATCGCAGATCGTATGACGGGGTTTTGGGGCGGGGGCGCATCCTGGGTGCTCGACGAGGCTCCGAGTCCGCATGAGGCGGGATATCTCAAGCTCGATGCGAGCCGCGCGCGTACGGACTTGCAATGGACTCCAAAGCTTCGGCTGGAAGGTGCGTTGGAGTTCCTTGTGCAATGGTACAAAGCGTGGCAGGACGGATCGGACATGCATGCATTTACGTTGGAGCAGATTGAACGTTACGAGACGCTTCTGTAGGCGTTCTGCTACCGGGTCGCGTGCGTCTGGGGTATGTGGCTACTTTGTTCCGGTGCTGCCCGCAAACTGATCGAAGGACAGTACGCTTTCGAGAGGGGTTCGCGTCTCCCAGCCTGAGCGTTCGAGATCGGGCTCTGAAGCAAACGCCTCCACGTATCCCAGGCAGAGATATGCCACCGGTGTCATGTGCGGCGGAATCTTCAGAGCATCACGCAGCATGGCGGGACCGAGGATGCTGACCCAGCCTACGCCCACGCCTTCCGCGCGCGCCGCGAGCCACAGATTCTGCACCGCGCAGACGACGGAGTACGCTGCGGTTTCGGGCATGTTGCGCCGGCCTAACTGGTGGCCCTGGCTGCTGTCGGAATCGCACAGGATGCAGAGGTTCTGCGGTGCTTCTAGAATGCCCTCGAGCTTCAGGGCAGCGTAGGCCTCTCGCCGCTCCCCGTCATAGCCGGCAGTCGCCTCAGTATTGGCGGCAAGAAAAATGCGATGGACCTCTTCGCGCACCTTGCGATTGCGCACCAGGATAAACCGCCATGGCTGCATGAGACCTACCGAAGGCGCGGCGTGGGCGGCCTGCAAAAGGCGGTGCAGCAGGTCTTCGGGGAGCGGCTCCGGCAGATATCCCCTGCGGACGTCACGACGTTCTCGAATGGCTCGATAGACCGCCTGCCGCTCGAGTTCTCCGAAGCCGCTTGCCTTTTTCATTTCCATGCTTTCGACCACTTGGGGCCCGCGGTGGCACGGTCTCGAAGCCGCGTATCGATTCCGGCTTCAACTTCGATCAATCTGCCGAACAGCCAGATTACATCGGAGAGCCGGTTCAGATAAGCGAGGATCTCAGGCTTCAGGTCGATGCCGCTTTCGGCGAGGCGAACCGTGCAGCGTTCCGCGCGGCGACAGACTGTGCGCGCGACTTCGAAGGCTGCGGATTCGGTATGTGCGCCCGGCAGCGACCAGTCAGCGAGGATGCCCTCGGTCGTCTCGATTTGATGTACGAGCCTGGTCAGCATCTCTACATCTTCTGCCTCGATACCCGGGGGAGCATTTCTGGCTTCCGGTGAGGTAGCAAGCGCGGAACCAAGTCGAAACAGGGTTCGCTGAATGGTCTCGGTCCAGTCGCAAATCTGCTGATGCGTGCAGATGCTGCGGCCAAAACCGAGTACTGTCGTGAGCTCATCTACGGTTCCGTAGGATTCGACCCGAAGGTCTGCCTTGGAGATTCGGGTGCCGCCGGCAAGGCCGGTCTGTCCAGTGTCTCCGTGCGTGGTCGCTATGCTCATGGTTGATCTCCTGTTCGTTCTTGTATACACGTCGGTGCACCAGCACCTTCGGCTAACGCGTGCAGACCATTCTCAGCAGAAGGAGAAGGGTGCCGAACGATGCAGCCGTACGCGCTCGTCTTCTCCCAAGCTTCTGCTGCGGAACATCCCTGCAGTTTGCGTAGCACGGTCCGGATCACGCCGGCATGCGTGACCACTGCAGGAGTGCCGCCAAGGCAATGCGTGGAAATGGTTTTCACAGCCTCCAGGACTCGCGTTTCGAAGTCCACGACGGGTTCGCCTCCAGGCGCTGGAAGGTTGGGGAAGTCTGCCATCCAGCGCTGGGCGAAGGCTTTGTCTCTGCTCTCGATCTCTGCCCATCTGAGCCCTTCCCATTCGCCAAAGTAAATCTCTCTGAGCGCAGGAAGAACTGTGCATTCGAGGCCGAAGTGCCGGGCGATTGCATTTGCTGTACTGTGCGAACGACGAAGGTTGCTTGTAAAAACAGCGCGGATGTCCTGACCGCGGAGCGTCTCGATCAACTCCGCTACTTGCTCAAACCCGCGCTGATTCAGTTCAGGATCGGAGTGGCCGCAGAAGGTTCCGGCCATATCGGTTTCTGCATGGCGGATGAAAAGAATATCGCTCATGCGTGCCAAACTCCGCAAAAGTACACCGCGGTTTCACTGAGCTGATTGGACGCTCCGAAGCAGTCGCCCGTGACACCATCGATTTTTCGGTAGTAGAACCATCCGCTGAGCGCCGCTACGATTGAGCTTGTCAGCAGCGGACCCAAAGCCAGCCAGCGCAGTGCAACGACAACGACCGCTATGCTGAACGCTGTTCCAAACAGAAGCGAAGCACGTGAGGTCAGCCTGGCGATGCGTGCTCCTTGCCCGGCGTCCTCCCGGGCTGGAGGAAGGAAATAACTCAGCGGGAGCGTGCTCCAGCGGCAGAGAACATGCGCAGAGATGATATAGCCGGCGAAATGTTCCGCAGGAAGCGAAACCAGCAGCAGATACCGCGCCAGGAGAGACAAGACAAGAGCGGCCGCGCCATAACTTCCGATCCGGCTGTCCTTCATGATTGTGAGAGTCTGGCTTTTGCTCCATCCGCCGCCGAGTCCATCGAATGCGTCGGCTAGGCCATCCTCGTGGAAACAGCCCGTGACCAGCACCAGATAGATGAGCACCAGCAGTGCGATCACGGAGCGTTCCAGATGCGGCTGCAGCATCCTTTGCAAGAGTGCCGCGCCGGAGCCGACAACCAGGCCGACCAGAGGAAAAAATTTGGTAGAGCGCGAGAGAGAATCAACTTCATAGCGCACCTCAGGCATGGGCAGGCGGGTAAGAAATTGGAACGCCACGACCGCCTCTTCGCCCAGCCTGCGCACCCTTCGTACTTCACTCACGAGTTCGCCTCGCTGACTCCGGCAGAGGCGAACGTGGCCATCTGGTTGTAAATTGCCATTGCCGCATCGATCGCCGGCATGGCCAACACGGCGCCGCTTCCTTCGCCAAGCCGCATGCCTAACGTCAGGATGGGTTGCAAGCCGACAAAATCCAGCAGCGCCTGATGGCCGGGCTCTTCCGACAGGTGTCCGGCGAGCAGGTATGCCTTGACGCGCGGCTCTACGGCATACGCCATCGCAGCTGCCGCGGTGGAAATAAAGCCATCTGCCACAATTGCGATTCCTTCTCGAGCGGCGCCAAGCACCAGGCCTACCATCGCTGCAATCTCGAGGCCTCCGACGCAACGCAGCACCTCCAGGGGATCAGCAGTTACTTCGCCGGTCCAAGCCGGAAAGTGTTTTTGGATGGCCGCTTGAATGACCTCCTGCTTACGGGCGAGAGCCGTCGCGCCCAGGCCAGTCCCTTTCCCTGTCACGAGAGCCACAGATTTGCGGGTCAGAAGCGCCGTGATTGCGCTCGCTGCCGTGGTGTTTCCGATGCCCATCTCGCCCGCGCCAATCAGCGCGTATCGCTCTGCTTTCGCCTCTCGTGCAAGCTCCACACCGATGGCGATCGCGTGGCGCATCTCGTCTTCACTCATCGCGGCATCGTGCAGCATGTTGCGCGTCCCCAGGCAAACCTTTCGGTGCAGCAGGCCCTCCACACCGGCGAAATCCGCATCTACGCCCACGTCGACCACTCTCACATCGACGCCATGAAGCTTGGCGAGCACATTCACCGCCGCTCCGCCGCGAAGGAAGTTCAGCACCATCTGGCGGGTGACCTCGCTTGGGTAGGCGCTCACTCCTTCCGCAGTCACTCCATGGTCTGCGGCAAAGACATACACGGCCTTCCGCAGTGGTTCAGCAAAGTGCTCTTGCCGGATTGAGACCAATTGCGCAGCGATATCCTCGAGCCGGCCGAGGCTCCCCGGCGGCTTGGTCAAGCTATCGAGGTGAGTTCGCGCACGCCTCGCCCACGTCTCGCTGGGTTCTTCCATTGAAGAAGCGATGTCAGCGACCATCTGCCGGGTCTCCGCGTTCATACGACCTTCCTTGTCTGTTTGTCCAACTGGCGCTCAAGGCGCTCGACCAGCATGGGATGACGGCGCGGCGGGCAGTTGAAGGCCTTCTCCAGCAATGCCGGCCGAAGCATTTCGTCCGGCGTTCCGCACACCAGCGGAGTGTCCGGGCTGAGCAGCACGACGGAGGAGAAATTCCCCTTTACCAACTGAAGGTCGTGCATGGAGGCGAAGATGGTAATTCCCTCCGCGAGGAGAAAGTGCAGCAGGTCGATCAGCTCAACCTGTCGTCCTATATCCAGATTCTGTGTTGGCTCATCAAGCAGCAGAAGTTCGGGTTCCTGCGCCAAACCAAGGGCGATCTTGACTCTCTGTCGTTCGCCTCCGCTCAACTCTTCGAAGATCCGGTGCTGCAGACTGGCTACATCCGCAAGGTCAAGCGCGCGATCCACTGCGATGCGATCCTGGCGAACGGGACCGCGCAGCAATCCGAGGTAGGGCGTGCGCCCCTGCTCCACCACCTGGCGCACCGTGAACTGAAACGGTATCTCCAGCTGCTGCGGAACCAAAGCGATGGAGCACGCGATCCTCTTCCGCGACTGCGTACGCAAGGGGATGCCATGGAGCAGAACCTCTCCCGTCTGGCTTTTCAGGGTGCCCGCGGCAAGACGCAGCATGGTCGTCTTTCCTACGCCGTTCGGGCCGATCAAGGCCGTGCAGCTCCCCGCTATAAGTTCTAAGCTCGCAGCCTGGATGACCTCTCGATCGCCAAAGCGAAAACCTACATCGCGGAATTGGAGCAGAGGCGTCATAACGCGTAACTCCGTTTGGTTTTGCGCAGGAGGTAGAGGAAAAAAGGACCGCCGAGGAAGGCCATCAGGATGCCGACGGGAACCTCCATAGGAGCGAAGATGGAACGCGCCAGCGTATCCGCCACGACCAGGAAGATGGCGCCTGAGAGCGCGGTGACCGGCAGCAGGCGCACATGATCGGGCCCAAGCAGAAGACGCGCAACGTGCGGCACAATCAACCCGGCAAAGCTGATGAGACCGCCAAGCGACACGGCTACTGCGGTCAGCAGAGAACCGATCAGAATGATGCCGATGCGCGTGTACTCGACCCGCAGTCCAAGCTGGTGCGCGTATTCTTCGCCGAGGGCAAGGGTGTTAAGCTGGCGCATCAGAGGCATCGCAGCAAGCATGGAAAATAGCACAAGGAGGCCCGCGACCGTGAGTTGGTTCCACTGTGGAGTGCCGATGGCCCCGCGAAGCCAAGCAAGCAAAACGGCATTGTTCGATCCGTTGCTGGCGTCGAACAATTCGAAGACGGAGCTTGAGTAGCCGAGCATCGTACTCACCGCAAAGCCTGCAAGCAGGAGGGTCATCACGTTGGTGCCGCTCTGTGTGCGCGCCAGACCATAGACAACCGCCATGGTGAGGACAGAGCCGACGAACGCAAGGATGGCGGTCGCACCAAACCCGAAGAATGAAATCTGCGAGAAGAAAAAGATTCCGATGCAGGCCCCAAGCACTGCGCCGCCCGAAGACCCGATGACGTAGGGGTCCGCCATCGGGTTTCGGAAGAGCCCTTGAAACATCAGTCCGGAGATGGCCAGCGCACCGCCTACGATTGCCGAAGCCAGCACACGCGGCAGACGAATCTGCAACAGTATGAGCCTCTGTGTCGCGGTCAAAGGCGCATGACCGGAGAGCGCGGCCAGAATGGTTCGCACGGGAATGCGGACCGCCCCGGTGGCCAGCGAAACGACAATGGCCACGGCAAGCCCAAGCAGGAGCATGCCGACGAGCCATGCAAATTTCGTCGTCTCTGGATTCGTCGTCTGTGGATTCGTCGTCTCTGGAGATGAGTGCACGCGTGTCCGCGTGTCCGGCGCATGCTCCGGCCTCAACCCGGAAGCGGGCGCTACGGGCGTGGTTCCCGGCTTGCTCCTGATTCGCATGGATGCTGGCTCTACTTCAATCCCCAGGATTCACCTCCGAAGGTAATCTTGATTCCGGATCGAAACGTGAATGGCAGCGAAGGAAAGCCGAACACCTCCGCATAGTGCTCGCTCAGCAGATTTTGAATGTTTGTGTATACAAGCAGGCGTGGCCTCACCTGGTAGCCTCCGCTCAGGTCCAGACGCTGGTAGGCGCCGTCCAGATTACGATTCGGCAGCAGCATGGTGGGCCCAAAGCTGGGGTCGGAGAGGAAGTCGCTGTCGTCTCTCTGGCCTACCAACGTTCCGGTAAGCGAGCTGAAGAACTTCGCCCGCGTGTAGTTCAGCCCGAAGTAGCCGGTGTGCGGAGCGATGCGAAACGGCCTCGCGCCTACGAGCGGAGAATAGGCGCCGATCGGAATATCGCCGAAGTTTCCCGCTGGATTGAACGACGGCCCTAGCTGGTCGCTTGAAAAGGAATGCTGCACGACGGCGTTGGTGTAGGTGTAACCTGCGCGCGCGAACAAGTGGTTGTTCACGCGAAATTCCGCCTCGGCCTCGGCACCTTGCGAACGAAATGCCTCGGAGTTGACATCGGCTCCGTACTGCACTGCGGGCAGGTTCGCGGCAGGGATACCGAGCGCTGCCAGTCCGTTCTGCGGCACGAATTCAATGCCATTCGTAAATTGGTCATGGAAGTAGGTCAGGCTCAGCCTTGCGCGTCCACTCCAAAGCTCCTGGTCGACGCCACCATCGTATGTGCGCGAGTTCTCCGGGCCAATCTGCCCGACGTGATATTGCGCGATCAGGTCCGCTCCGTTCGGCAGCGGAGAAAGGATGTTGAACAGGGAACTGGTCTGCTGGTAGACGTTCGGTTCCTTGATGCCCTTGCCGAAGCTGGCATGAAGCTTTGTGCCGCTGAGCCATCTCCCAGCCGAAGGCCGCACCAGGTAGTACGCGAGGGATGCGCGCGGCGTGCCCGCAAGCCCAAAGAGCCCGTTTTCCTCGATTCCGCTGCCCACGTTGTAGTAGAGCCGGTTACGAAGATCTCCCGCGATCTGCAGCGTGTAGCTGTAGTTTCCGCGGCTGATCGTGTTGGGTACATAGGTGGTAGAGCCGCGCTCGGCTTCGTACTTGAAGCCGCCAAGCGCAAGCAGATGCGGGTTCAACCGGTAGTCTGTCTGCGCGTAGACAAAGTCGCGATCTGTCGTCGTCAGCGTCTGGTTGGGGTATTCGGTGCCTGCGTACTGGAAGATAGCCTGTCCGGTAACGCTGTATCCGTTCGCTCCACGAAGCGTCACCGGCGCGCCCAGGAAGTTCCCTGTTCCGGCGGGGTCCAGGATTCCTGTCGCGGAAAAATCATCGTACTGGGACCGCAGCCGCAGTCCGCCGTACCGAATCTCGTTATGCCAGTTTACTGTTGTCTGGTTGTTCCAGGCGGCGCTGTAGTAGCTGTTTTGCGCCTTGGCCGCAGCATCGTCAGCGATGCCGTATAGCAGGATGCCGTTCGGCGCGCCACCGGAAACGGTCAGGTGGCGCACTGTAAATCTCACGTCATTGGCAACATTCGGATTCCAGCCAAAATTGCCCACATACGTGCCGTTGTGGAAGCCATTCTTTGGCAGATCGTTCCTTGTGTCCAACCGAAAGAACGCGCCGTAGTAGTCGAACTGCCGCACGGCGCCGCTACCGGAAAGCTCCTGGTGAAACGTGCTGAAATTTCCTCCATCGCCCGCGTAGGTCAGCAGCGGGTACCTGGTGGTGCCCCGCGCGGTTGTCATGGTCACAACGCCGGCCAGCGCGTCCGAACCATACAGCGCACTGTCGGGCTCCCGCAACACCTCAATCTTCTGCACGCCGACGGTTGCCAGGTTGGCGAACTCTACCGCACCGCCCATATCGTTGACCGGCACATCATCGATGAGCACCTTGTTGGCATCCGTATGGCCGCCACGGATGGAAAGCCCCGTCGTGCCTCCCACCTGCCCAACCTGCGCGACCTGCAGCCCGGGAATCATACGCAGGGGCTCCTTCACTTCGGTGAACTGGCGATAATCTTCCGCGTTCAGCACCGTCACCGATGCACCAATCTGCGCGACCGGTACAGGCGTTGCTGTCGCGGTTACAGAGACCTCCTGGGTCATGGTCTGCGTCCCCAGTGTCACATCGAGTTCGGCGTTTGCGGAGGCGCGAAGATACTGCGGCTCACTGGATGTCACCTGAAACGAAGCCGCTGCGGCACGGATGCGATACCGCGCAGTTCTCGGCACCTCGAACGAGTACGTCCCGGTCGCATCGGTCGTGACGGTCTTCACCACTGTCTCACCATCCAGCAACTCCACCCTGGCCTGGGCCACTACGGCGCCCAGCGGGTCTTTCACCACCCCGTGCAGAGTTCCCGTATCTGCGGCAAACGCCGGAGTAGGAGCCAATACGCAGAACAGCAACACGCATAGGCAAGCAGTCAGCACAACGGAACGCAACTTCTCTGTCAAAAGCTTCATAGATCCCCCTCGGGTCGGTGTAGCAAGGCCGGTCTCCTGGCTTCGCGCTTCTTCGAGCCTCGGCTGCCTTCCCGGAAATTTGTCCAGTGGCGTTGCTCGTCCCTGTCGGGGCTCTCTGCGCTTACAGTTACGGGGTAGTGGCGGATTCGCACCGCGCTTCCCGACACCTTGCTGTTAGGAAAAAGTTGAGAGCTGAACGGCTCAGCTCAGGGGGTGAAATTGTTTTGCGAGCTCCTCCAAAGCATCGATTGCGACCGGCGCGGAAAGATAAATCCAGTCGTCCACGTAGAAGATATGGTGCTGCTGGACTGCCGGCAGACTGCTCCAGCCCGGCCTTCCCTCGAGCATTGCGAGACTCACTCGTCCGCCGCGCACCAGCAGAAGCGCATCGGGCGAGCGCGCCAGAAGCACCTCCATGCTGATCTGCGGCCAGTCCTCGGCAAAATCATCGGTTACCGAACGGCCTCCCGCAGCCTCGACGATCTCGGTGATGAACGCATGTTTGCCCACTGTAACCGCGGGGTCCGACCATACTGGCACAAACACGGACGGCCTCGGCAGCCCCTTGGTTCTTTCCCTCACCGCGTCGATGCGGGCCTGCAGCTGCCTACGCAGTGCATCCGCCTCCCGCGGCCGGTTCAGCGCCTGCCCGATCGTGTCGACCGTGTGAAGGATTCCCGCGATGCCGTGCGGGTTCACCAGGAAGACGGGCAGCCCAAGCCGCTCCATCTGAAGTGTGGACTCCATCGGCCCCATCGGCTGCATTCCGATGACGAGGTCAGGATGCAAGGCGACAATCGTCTCGATGGAAGGGGTGATCAGGTTGCCTACGCTCGGCTTCTTCATCGCCTCAGCGGGATACTTCGTGTAGTCGCTGACGGCTACTACATCGTCTGCCGCACCCAGCGCAAACACCGCGTCGGTCACGTTCGGCATCAGGCAGATGACACGATGGGGATGGTCCGGGACGACTACCTTGCGGCCCAGTTCATCGGTGACGGTACGGCTTGCGAGACATGGCACGGCCGCGCAGATCAGAAGGCAGACAAACGCGCGCAGACTCCTCACGACAACACCTCTAGATGGCCTTTCAGCGCCAGAGGCAGGCCTGCCACCATCAGCACGACATCATCGGCGACCTTTGCCACGCTCTGGTTGATCTCACCCAGGAGGTCGCGAAACCGGCATCCACTCTCATACTCGGGCACCACGCCGCTGCCCACCTCGTTCGAAACCAGCACCACCGGGCACGGCGCATGCCGCAGCACCTCGCACAATGCTTCCACTCTTCGCTCCATGGCGTCGCGATCGCTGCCTTCTGCCTCCTGCAAGTTCGCGGCAAACAGTGTCAGGCAGTCGACCACCATGGCGTCGCACCTGCGGCCATGCCCATCGATGGCTGCTGCAAGTTCGAGCGGCTCTTCCACCGTTACCCAACCGGCAGGCCGCTCCTCACGATGCCGCGCAATCTTCCGCGTCATCTCTTCATCGGACGCTTTGGCCGTAGCCACAAACACCACTCGGTCCATGTGCCCTGCAAGCTGCTGCGCATATCGGCTCTTGCCGCTGCGCACACCGCCGAGCACAAGTGTCACCGATCCCTGGCGCGTTTCGTGCATCGTTAGCTCCTCGTCCAAGCGACTGGAAAAAGCGTCGATGGGCAGAGCGGGATGAAGTATAGGCGGCGCTCGTCGAGACCGGAAACAAGGTCAGCGAGAATGCTCTCCAGCTCTCCCAGCGAAGCTGAATCAAGCCTGATAGGCCCCTCTGGCAGGTCTCCTGACTCGCGCCTCACTGAATGTTGACTCACCTTCCCAGGACACAGGTCCCAGTGGCTTAGTACGACTCGTCAAGATTCTCAGCGCATACAGTTACGGGGTAGCGACGGATTCGCACCGTCTTCCCAACACCAGATAGAGAAAGATTATCTCGCGCAAAGCGATGGGTCAACTCCTTGTCAGTAGATCACTATGGCCTGCCGGACGGCGTCCTGCGCGGGGGCTCCTACGTCGTATCGGATATACCGGCTTTGCCCTAAGCCTCCGGATGCTCCGCGTGAAGTTCTAAGCTCGCGACCAGCGGGGGCGCCAACTGAAGGGTATACCCGTCACGAAGTGACCGCACCGCGCGCAGGGGGCCCGGCCGGCAGGCCCTATCTTTTCTCCACCACTATCCGCGCGGCCGCCCGAGCATCCCGCACCAGGTCCGGCAGACCTACGCCACGATACCCATTGCCAAGCAGCGCCAGACCTTCAAGCTTCGACACCCGAGCAGTCAGCTCACTCATGCGCTCCAGATGACCCACCGCGTACTGGGGCAGGCTCCGAGGCCATCGCCGGACTACCGTAACCTGGGGCTCCGGCAAAGGGCCGAGAATCCGGGCGAGCTCCATTCGCGCTACTGCGGCTGTCTCATCATTCCCGCACCGCATGATCCTCTTCGCCGCCTCGCCGCCGAAAAACGCACGCAGCAGACGGCCACCATGCGGCACGCGATGCTCAAACTTCTGGTCCACAAACGTACACGCCAGCAGCAGGCTATCCGGCCCAGGGGGTGCCAGAAAACCAAACCCCGTTGGGATTCCGAACTCCGAAGCGTCGGGAAATCCGAATCCCACCACTACGGCCGAGCTCGCGTCCATCTCCATCAACTGCGCCGCGCGCTCGTCCACCGGCGCCAGCAGCACGCGCGCCACATCCACCGGAGCCGCCATCAGCAGCGCATCGAACCGCTCCACACCGCGCCCCGTGCCCACCAGCCAGCCTTCTTCGCCATAAGAGAGAAACCGCACCTCAGCGGACAAGCGGACCCAATCCGCCGGGATCGCCGCGATCATTCGATCCACCAGCGTTCCCATTCCGCTGCGCAATGTCGTGAATATCGCGTTGCGCT
Source organism: Acidobacteriota bacterium (assembly GCA_030853485.1). Taxonomy (GTDB): domain Bacteria; phylum Acidobacteriota; class Terriglobia; order Terriglobales; family Acidobacteriaceae; genus Edaphobacter. The sequence continues at coordinate 51,003 of JALYVA010000057.1, read as the reverse complement.
CTGACGCCGCCGCGACCGCACGCTCCTGCAGCGCCGCAATCAAGCTCCCCTGCTCCCGCTCCATTGCCACAAACGGCGCCATCACCGCACGTACGCTCAGCCTTTCGACGTTGCCGCCGAAGACACCACTCAACAGAGGCGCGCCGATCTTCCTCAGCACCTCGTCGCCAAAGTGCCTCCGCACAAACTCCGCCACACTTTCGTCTTCCGCAGGCGCACTCTGCTTCAACTCCTCCGCGCGCCCTATCTCATCGCGATACGCCCCCTTCGCCTCCGCGCTGAATAAGTCCGAGCGATCCAATGCCTCAAGATCCGACGGCACCATCATGCGCATCCCGTCCGGCATTGCCTGCAGCTTTTTTTCCATCAGCACGTAGGTCTTGCGTGCGGCGTCATTGGACGGCATCAACTCCGCAGCCAGCCCAAGCTCCTCCGCTAGCTCGCGTGCCCACGGCTTCTCTGTCACCCACGCATCCGGCCCGCACTCGAACGTGAAACCACCTTCACGCACCGTCTCGACGATTCCACCGAGGCGCAGCGTGGCCTCGAACAGCGTAGCCTGCACCGCCGCTCCTCCGCGTGACAGACGTGCCACTTCGTAAGCTGCCGCAAGTCCCGCCACCCCGCCGCCTACAATCGCAACCCGCTTCATCCGGCCCCTCACATTCGTCGAAAAGCAGGCTTGACGCTAAGAGCTGGAAGCGATCTCATCCACGGTGGCCTTGAACTGTCCGCGCACTATCTCCACCAGCGCCCTCACCAGCAGCGGGGAATCGTTCAAGCTTTCCGCGCGCCAAAGCTGCAGCCCCAACCTGCTCGCCGCCTCGCGAAATGCAATATCGATGTCGTAGAGAATCTCCACGTGATCGCACAAAAAACCCACAGGCTGCATGACTACACCCGTATAGCCCTCTTGCTGAATACCCTGCAGCGTGTCTTCGACCGTAGGTCCGATCCACGGACCACCCGCTACGCCCTGACTTTGAAAAGCAAAGTACCAATCCCGTTCCCCGAAACCAACGGGAGCAAGCCGCTCCGCCACCATCTCCGCGGTGCGCTTGGCCTCGACGGGGTAGGAATCGGGCGTTGTCTGCACCGGGCTCCCGGGCCGCGCTCCCACCGTCGAAGCCTCTCCCGTCATGATCGTCCGGCAGGGCACACTGTGCGCCGTAAACAGCACCGGCACACGCCTTCGCGACTCCGCACAAGCCTCGGCCCACACGGGCCAAAGCCTGTCCGCAAAGGCCAGAGCAAGCGTCGGACTCTCCGCCCAACCCGCCACAAACTCAACTTCCATCCCAGCCGCCACGTCGAGAACCGCCTTGCGATACAGCCCCACGCTCGTCCGCGAGTTCTGCGGTGCAAGGCACACAGCCTTGATGCGCGTTACTCCATCCTCGCGCATCTGCGCCACCACATCTGCGATATACGGATGCCAGTTTCGCATGCCCACATACACCTTCGTATCGCCCAGCGCTTCCGCCAGAAGCCGCCCCTGCTCCAGGGTCCATTTGGTCAGCGGAGGCGCCTCCGTACCCGGCGTCTTCCGCAACCCGATCTGCGCATATCGGTGTTGCAACTCCTCTACGACGTCCTGAGGCAGCGCCCTTCCACCCGTCACCTTGCCCAGATACTCGGCCATCTCGCCCAGGGCGTTCGGGGTCCCGTGCGCCAGCAGAAGCACTGCGCTCTTGGCTGCCTTGGCCGCCGCTGCGGGCTCGTTTCCTTTCCGGCTTACGATTTCTGGATTCATGCCGGACGTGCGCTTAACGTCTTCACCCAATTCACCACCTCGATCACATTCTCTACCGGCGTTCCCGGCACAATCCCGTGTCCCAGATTGAAGATGTGCCCGGCTCGCCCATCCGCAGCCTGCAGCACCTCGCGCACCTTTTCCTGCAGCACGTCCGCGGGTGCAAACAGCGCAATCGGATCGAGATTTCCCTGCACGGCGCACCCAGCCCCGACTGCCTTCCAGCCCACGTTCAGCGGCACCCGCCAGTCCAATCCAATCACGTCCGCTCCCGTCCTGCTCATGGCGGGCAGCAGCGAAGCCGTCTCCACGCCGAAGTAGATGACCGGCACGCCGAGCGCTTTAATGCGTTGCACCAGCTCCGTCGTCCACGTCAGACAATATCGTTCATAGTCTCCAACCCCCAGCTTACCTACCCAGCTGTCGAAAACCTGGATGACGTCCGCGCCCGCCTCTACCTGCTGCGTCGCATACGCAACCAGTACGGTTACAATCTTTTCGAGCAGAAGATTCCATGCGGCGCCGTCGGAGTACATCATCTTTTTGGTCTCGATGTAGTTCCTGTCTCCGCCGCTCTGCTTTCCGCCCTCGATCATGTAGGCGGCCAGTGTCCAGGGCGCGCCGCAGAATCCAATGATCCCCAACGTGTCTCCATCGGCTCGCGGCGTGGAAAAATGCTTGGCTACCTTTTCAATCGCGTGCGAAACATACCGCAGTTCATCGGCGCGATCGGTTCGCAGCGCCTGCACGGCTTCGAGGGTGCGCAAAGGCGTATGCACCACCGGGCCCTCGCCTGCCACAAACTCGAAGTCAAGCCCCATCGGGGTCAATGGAAGCAGCAGGTCCGCAAAGATAATGGCCGCATCGACACCCAGCCGCTCGGCTGCCGTAATCGTCACCTCGGCCGCAATGTCGGGGGTCCGGCAGATTTCGAGCAGCGTGTGATGCTTGCGCACGGCCATGTATTCCGGCATGTACCGCCCGGCCTGCCGGAGGAACCACACCGGTGTGCGGTCCACAGGATGTCGCAGGCAGGCTCGCACAAACCGGCTCTCTCCCCCAGCCGCGATTCCAGGCCGCTCTACGCTGGCGTTCGCTACGGATGCATCACTCAAAAGAATCCCCATCTCTGCGTTTAAGCCTAGCACCACCGGCCGCACAGGCGTACGTCATGGCAGCGTTTCAGGATCGATGTCATGGGTGCAGATCGAGGCCGACGCCGTTCTCTTTCGCCGATTGCACACAGGGTAACGGCTTCAGTCTTCGAGCCGAAACGTAAACTCCTCGATCACCGGGTTCGTCAGCACCTCGCGCGCAATCCGATCCACCTCGGCCTGCGCAGCGTTATGCTCCAGTCCATCCTCCAGGGTCAGCAGGAAGTATTTCCCTTGCCGCACATCCGCAACGCCGCGATATTCCATCCGCCGCAATGCATCTGCAACTGTCTGCCCCTGGGCATCCAGCACCGTTCGTTTCAGCGTGACATAGACATGAGCCTTCATCCTGTCTGATTATAGACATGGTGCGGCTTTTCGCTCGCGACACATCCCTGTGTCCCCGGCGTACAGCAAAGCCCGAAAACGGGGAACCTGCATCACACCTGCAAGCCTCCACATTTTCTTTACACGAGAAGAGACGTCCCACTTTATGCCCAATTACATGGAGCTCCCCGTAGGTCCGAACAGCCCCGAAGTCATCAACGCAGTGATAGAGATCCCCTACGAAGGATCGAACAAATACGAATACGACAAAGAGCTCCACGTCTTTCGGCTGGATCGCAACCTCTACTCCCCGGTTCATTATCCCGGCGACTATGGCTTCATCCCCAGCACTCTGGGTGAAGACGGCGATCCGCTTGATTGCCTCGTCCTTGTGGATGCGCCGAGCTTCTCGGGCTGCGTCATGGAGGTCCGCCCGATAGGCCTGCTCGAAATGCTCGATCAGGGTCTCGGCGACGAAAAGGTACTTTGTGTCGGGCGAGGAAACCCGCGCTACAAGGATGTGTGGAACTTTTCCGAGATCTACCCTCACATGCTCAAGGAAATTACCCATTTCTTTGCCATTTACAAAGACCTCGAAGGCAAGCGCGTCGAAGTCAGGGGCTGGCGCGATGCGGCTTTTGCACGTAACAAGGTGCTTGAGGCTCAGCAGCGGTTCAACGACAACAAAGTAAACCCGCAGCCCAAACCAGTTCCGAAGAATTAGCCCCCGGCGCGGGCGACTGCGTTGGTGTGCCCACTGCTGGGGGTACCGGGGCTTCAACGTTCGGCGACCATGATCTCTCGCGACAGCGGGGAGCGGCAACCGAGGCGTATACAAGTCACGGAGTCGCCCCTATCCGCGCAGGAGAGGCCGGCCGCCAGACCATATCGTTTGTGGCTATACTTGTCAGCCTATGAAAAGCCTCTTTCTTCTTCGTTCTGTAGCAGCCTGGAGCGCGCTGGGTCTTGCAGTTGGTGTAGCGCGCGCGCAGCAACCGGAACTGCTGGTGGCTAACCAGGGTGATCGCAACCTCAGCATCATCGATCCTGGCGCAGGCAAACAGGTCGCGATGGTACCCGAAGGCGGAGTCACCGGCCATGAGGTTGCAACCTCGTCCGACGGAAAAACCGCTTATGTGCCGATCTATGGCAACGCCGGCGTAGGCAAGCCAGGCACCGACGGAAGCGTCATGGACGTCATCGACGTGGCTTCGCGGAAAGTGATCCACACGGTGGACTTTGGCCACGGTGTCCGCCCGCACTGCCCCATCTTCGACAAGAACAGCGGAATGCTCTATGTCACCACGGAACTCGACAAAAGCATCAGCATCATCGACCCAAAGACATTGAAAATCGTCGGCACGGTGCCCACTGGTCAGGCTGAGTCGCACATGCTCGCGCTCTCAAGTGACGGTTCACGGGGCTACACCGCCAACGTCGGCCCCGGCACCGTTTCGGTGCTCGACATGAAGGCGCGCAAGACGCTGGCCGTCATTCCCATCTCCACCAACACCCAGCGCATCGCCATCTCTCGCGACGACCGCATGGTCTTTACGGCCGACCAGACCAAGCCGCAGCTGGCTGTCATAGACACTGCCACCAACAAGGTGAAGACCTGGATTCCACTGCCCTCGGAGGGCTACGGCACAGCCCCCACGCTGGACGGACGTTGGCTGCTGGTTACCCAGCGAACCGCCAAGCAGGTGGATGTGGTCGATCTGAAGACCTTGAAGGTCGTCAAGTCGATCGACGTGCCGAACGGACCGGGCGAGGTGCTGATGAGCCCCGACGGGAAGACAGCCTTTGTCTCGTGCATGAACGCAAAGCAGATTGCTGTGATCGACCTGGCGGACTGGAAAGTCAGCAAGACTATCGACGCTGGAGCAGGAGCGGACGGCATGGCCTGGGCACAGTAGCTGCGGAGCGCCGAACTTAGGAGCCTGGCCATCCGGGCAGAGCCCATTGCGGGGGCTAGCGCGAGACTGCTGGCGGGCCCGTGTGGGAGAGGCGCAGGAGGGGCAACACGCTCGAGTAATCGTCGGTCCATGTCCGCAGGTGCGCGGGAATAAAGATGGGCCGGGCGGCCGACCGGAGCTCCGGGATGTCGAAGAACGTGGGCTGGGCTGAGACGAGAACCCAGGTAGCGCGGTAGGCTCCCGTCGAGTCGTTCGCGGGGCTTTCGATAACCCGGGCCTCCAGATTCGCGGCGACGGCGAGTTGCCCGACCTCCGGGGTGAGATCCAGATACTGGTTCGATACATGGAAGGCCAGGATGCCGTCGGGTACGAGGTGGCGGCGATAAAGAGCGACGGCCTGTGTCGTAAGCAGATGGAGCGGGATGGCGTCCCCGGAGAACGCGTCGATGACAAGGACGTCGAACTTCTGGGGGGATTCACTTGCGAGCGAAGCGCGGGCGTCCCCGGGGGCGAAGCTGAGGCTGGCCGGCGAGTCGCGCAGATATGTGAACAGGTTTTGCGCGATGGGAAGCACCAGCGGGTTGATCTCGTAAAAGCGCAGACGGTCCCCGGGGCGCCCATAGGCGGCTAGTGTGCCCGCACCAAGGCCGATCACGCCGATATTTCTGGCCCGGGCAGCACCCCCGTCCCACCCACCGCAACAGAAGCGCAAAGCGAGCCCGACGCCGGAAATTGCGGAGTAATACGTGGTTGGGGTCCGGCTCAGGTCAGGCGAGAAGATCTGGGTGCCATGCTGGATGGTGCCGTTGAGCAGCATGCGCAACGTGTCGCCCCCGTGCGGCCCCGCCGTCTGCTTCACGCGCAAAGCGCCATAGAAGTTGCGTACCTGCAGGATCGCCTGCCGGGCATACGCGGCGTGCAGCATAAATGCGAAGAACAGAAGCAGCCCCGAGGCGGTGACCCACAGCAGACGTTGCCCCCAGCCGTCCTTCCAGGTCACCACAATGGCGAGTATGGCGGTGACCAAGAACGAAAGCGCAAGATCGTAGTTGGCGGAGAAGAGCAGCGGGCTTGCGATGCCTATCAGGAAAGTTCCAACCGCTCCACCTGCCGCAATCAGCAGGTAGAACAGAGTCGTTTCCCGGGAACCAGCCGGACGGAGGAAGAAGGTTTCCGCATGACAGAAAAGTCCGGCGACAAAGGCTTCGGCAAGAAAAAAGAGAATAGCCACGCCTATCGGAAGGCTGAGGTCGGACTTCGAAATCGCATAGCCCAGACTCGCAAGCATGACGGCGAGAAGGCGAACGACAATGGCCCGGCGATAGAGCGCAGGAAATTCGAATGCGAGGATAAACGTGAGCAGATACGCGGCCAGCGGAAGCATCCAGAGGAGTGGGATGGCGGCAATGTTGGCGGTAAGGTGCGCTGTGACCGCACTCAACTGCATCGTTGCGGCCATGGGCAGAAGGAACCAAAGGATACGCTCCGAGGTGCTGGCGCCTGGGATCTGCTGCTCGTCAGGCGGTGCCTGGGTGGGGAGCGCCACAGCCTTTGTCTTTCGGGCGAGCAGGATGCAAAGCACGGCGTAGACGAAGAACCCTGCGGACCAGAGCACACGCTGCGCACGGAGGGTAAGGAACGGTTCGACCATAAAGGGATAAGCAATCAGCGCGAGCAGCGAGCCCGCGTTTGAGAGCGCGAAAAGACGATAGGGAACTGCGCCTCCTTCGGTGCGTAAGAACCAGACCTGTAGCAATGGGCTGGTCGAGGAGAGTAGCAGGAAGGGCAAGCCGATAGAGACGCTGAGCGCAAGAAAGATGGTGGTGACGGGATGTTCGGAACCTCGAGCGAATCCGAGTGGACGGGCAACGAGGACGAGCATGGCAGCTATAAGCAATGCGACATAGAGCCTCTCTGGGAGGCGGCCGGCGCCGGAACGGGCGAGAGTGTGGGCGTACAGATACCCAAGCAGAAGTGCGAGCTGGAAGAAGACCAGGCAGGTAAGCCAGACTGCCGAGGAGCCGCCGAGCACGGGCAAAAGCTGCTTTGCCGCGATAGGCTCGATCAGGAACAAAAGGAATGCCCCGAGGAAGACAGTGATGCCGTAAAGGAGCCGTGAAGCGGACATGGGTGACCTGGTGCGAAATGGATGGAATTTGTCGCTGGTTGCGTTTGCAGGATTTGCAGGCTACCAACGCACGAGGAGGATACCGGCAGAGACTCGGCTTACGCCATGAAAATCACTACGGCGCGCACAACGGTCTTTCGTCCCGGCGCGCGTTTGTCGCAGATGTGTAGCATGGAAACATAGCTCCAGCCAGGCGAGGCATATGACGACCCCGAGGTTTAGCGATCAGCGGATGGAGATCATGATGGGACGGCTGCTGCAGGCCGGCGTGCTGCTGGCCTCTACGGTCGTGCTCGCAGGCGGCGTGCTGTACCTGATCAGCAATGCTGGACACCTCGCGAGCTATCGTGTTTTCAACAGCGAGGCGGCGGATCTCCGCCATCCCGGCCAGCTTGCGGCTCTGATTGCGCAGGGGAATGGGGCCGCGCTGATCCAGGCGGGGATACTTCTTCTGATTGCCACGCCAGTTGCACGCGTTGTCTTTGCTGTTGTGGGCTTCGCGTTGGAACGCGATCGCCTCTACGTCACCATCAGCTTAGCGGTGCTGGCGGTGTTGCTTTTTGGCATCTTCCATGGATGATCCCGGGAGTGAGCTTGCACGATGAAGATTGAATTCGTTTTTCATGCAGGCTATTGCCCGATGATAGAGTTGATCCGCAAGGAACCGCATGTGGTTCCTGGGTTGGCGCAGCTGACGTGTTGCCGTCCGCCTGCCGTCTCCTGGTGTGGGGCCCCTGTTCTTGCTGTTTTCGATCATCTTTGCCGGGCGCTTGGGATGAAGCTGCAGTCCACGATTTTTTCTCTGTGATTGTTGCCATGGGCTGGTATTCTCCTTGGTTGCTGAAGAAGTGTTCATGGACACGCGCAACGCAATAACCTGGGCCGCTAACGATTCTCGTTTGAGTACCGGATGCGATGTTTTAGCTCAACGAATATGCATGCTCCTGCGATTCGTTCCACTTGTTGCCTGCCGTAGAAATTCTTGTATCCCCGTCGAAGTCATCTACTGATATCGTGTGGGCCGAGAAGGACGGAGTCCGATGAACTACGCTTTCATTCCCGATCTTCTTGCGCTGGCTATCCTGGTTATCATTTTGTCGCTGCTGTGGCGCAGACATCCGCAGGAGAGGACGGAGCTTTGGCTGCTTGGCTTGATGTTTACGCTTGTCGAAGCGATAGCGCACACCCTCTATCCTGAGAACGGGCCGCCGACCAAGGCCCTCCATGTGATCGTGCTTGACTGCCACCTGATTTCGGGTGTGGTGTTCGTCTGGGCGTCAGGGAGCTACCCGATATCGAGCAGAATGCGGTTGTTGTACTTGTGGATGAACGCGCTTCCGGTGCTGGCGATGGCGACCGTGTACGGATTGCATCTCTATTCCGGCTCTGCCTTCTTCCCCTGCATTGCAGCAGGGCTGGTAATCGGGGTGGGGAGCTCGCTGTACCTTCGCCGGAACTGGACGTTTGCGTTGCTGTACGCGTGCGGGTGGATGACGGTGGGTTACCTGATTCACAATGCAGACTACCGGAATGCGGTGTACTGGAGCCTTGCGTGCGTGTATGCCACGGCGGCCTTCAACTTCCAACGCAGGTTGCCGCGTAACAGCACGGGCAAGCTGGCGATCGTCATGGGATTTACGATCTGGGCGATTTGCCTTCTGCTTCATCCCTGGTTTGTCACCTACCGGGCTTACGCTGAAATTGCCGCGCACGTCTGGAACATGCAGAAGTCGCTGATTTCGATCGGCATGATCCTGGTGATGTTGGAGGAGCAGATCTCGAGCAACGAATGGCTGGCGCTGCACGACGAACTGACTGGTCTGCCGAACCGGCGGCTGTTCGCGGACCGGTTGACGAGCGCGATGGAAGATTCGCATCGTTCGCGTAAGAGGATGGCGCTGGTCATTCTGGATCTTAATGGGTTCAAGACGATCAACGATACGTTTGGGCATCACGCGGGCGATCAGGTGTTGCGGGAGGTTGCGGCGAACCTGCGGCGCGGAGTAAGGGCCTCTGACACGCTGGCGCGGCTGGGGGGTGACGAGTTCATTATCCTGGCCACGGACCTAGGCAAAGATAAGGCAGTGGAGCATTTTGTCGAGACGGTACGGCGTGTGATGGACAGGCCGATCTGCGTGGAAGGGCAATCAATGGTCGTGGCGGCGAGTCTTGGCCTCGCGATCTATCCGGACGATGCCGAGGACTCGATCCGTCTGCTGCGCGTGGCAGACCAGAGGATGTATGCGCTGAAGGCACGAGAAGGAGGGACCCCGCAGGGCACGAGCCGGGGTGGCGCGGCCAGGGGATTGGCGCGGTCCGTACAGTAAATCGCACACCGTTCGGAGAGTTACCGAAGCGACAGCTTTTTCCGCCTGCAAGAACGCCGATCCTCACAAGGATTTAATGGCCTGTATCGACCTGGCAGGATGAATCAGTCTATGGATCAGCACAAGTCCACTGGCGGCTGTCCTGGCTCCCGCATCACGGCCGTCTACTTCTATTTGGCCGGAGAAAAGAAGACTTGGAATGGGATGAGACTAGTGGACAACAAAGATGCCGCGCATGGCTCGCGCGGCATCTTTTGCGTTGACGGATCCTAGCGGGCGGCCGCGGGCTCGCTGATTTCAGCGACGCGCTTTTCGAGAAGCTTTTCCAGGTCTTCCAGAGCCTTGGCGAAGCCGTCGATGCCTTCCTTGAGTTTGTCATGAGCCATGCGGTCCTCTGCGTGCATCCTCTCGAACGTTGCCTCATCCATCGGGATCTTCTGGATGTCCAGCTTTTCGGAGTTAGCTGGATCTAGTTTGCGGGGCAGGTCGCCTTGCTCAGAGTCCAGTTCGGCGAGCAGCTTGGGCGCGATGGTGAGCAGGTCGCAGCCGGCAAGTTCTTTGATTTCGCCGATGTTGCGGAAGCTGGCTCCCATAACCACGGTCTTATAGCCGAATTTCTTGTAGTAGTTATAGATTGTGGTGACGGACTGTACGCCGGGGTCGTCTGCGCCTTCATAGTCCTTGCCGGTGTCTTTTTTGTACCAGTCGAGAATGCGACCGACAAAGGGAGAGATAAGGGTGACCTGAGCCTCGGCGCAGGCGACCGCCTGATGCGTGCCAAAAAGAAGGGTCATGTTGCAGTGGATGCCTTCCTTTTCGAGAATTTCGGCGGCGCGAATGCCAGCCCAAGTGGAGGCGAGCTTGATGAGAACGCGGTCGCGAGAGATGCCGGCCTTGTCATATTGCGCAATAATGTCGCGGGCCGCGGCCAACGACTTTTCGGTGTCGTAGGAGAGACGGGCGTCCACTTCGGTGGAGACGCGACCGGGAACAATCTCGAGGATCTTTTTGCCGAAGGCGACGGCCAGAGATTTGAAGGCGAGTGCCGCTACATCTTTGTCGGAGGCTCTGTCGCCGGCATCTTTGCGGGCCTGCTTCAAAACTCCGTCCACAATGGGCGCATACTCGGGCTTCTCCGCCGCAGAAGCGATGAGTGAAGGATTGGTGGTGGAATCCTGTGGCTTGAACTTTTCGATCGAGTTGATGTCTCCGCTATCGGCGACGACTTTGGTATATCCACGAAGCTGTTCGAGTAGTGATGCCATTGGTTTGCTCCTTCGGTTGTAATCCTTATTTTACCAAGCTCGAGGTAAATGCGCGTTCCAGTGTGCCGACCCCGAAGCCCAAGAACGTTACGCGGTGAAAAGCTAAGATTGATTTGCAGCGATGACAGGGATTGAAAACATGATGGAGTAAGTAAAGAGTTCCAGGTATCGTCCAGGCGAAAATTGGCCTGAGGTCATTGCTGCTCCATTTTGATCGGTTAAGGTTTTCCCTCAGTCGGCGGCGAACTGATTTTCGAGGATACCAAGGCCGTCTATCTCTACTTGGATGCGATCGCCGGGGCGAACGGCCCCTACGCCCGCGGGTGTTCCGGTTGGGATCAGATCACCCGGTTCCAGGGTGGCGAACGCGGTAATGTAACGAAGCAGCGTGGGGATGGGAAAGAGGAAGTCGCGGGTGCTGCCCTGCTGCCTGATGGCTCCATTCAGGCGTGTGGTGACGGTGACGGGCCGACCCTCGGCACCTTCGAATCCACAGGGATCGATCTCGTCGGAAAGGATGGGACCGACGGGGCAGAAGGTATCGAAGCCTTTGCCCCGGGTCCACTGGCCGTCAGACTTCTGGATATCGCGTGCAGTTACGTCGTTGACGCATACGTAACCGCGGATGTAGGGCCGCACATCTTCCTCCGGGCCGATTTTGTGGCAGCGGCGGCCGATGACGAGGCCGAGTTCACCCTCGTAGTCCACGCGTTGAGACACGGAAGGCATGCGGATGGTGCCGCCTGCAGCAAGAAGCGAGGAGGGAGGCTTGAAGAAGAGGAGAGGCTCTTTTGGGACCTCGTTCCCCAGCTCGGTGGCGTGGTCGCGGTAGTTGCGTCCGACGCACAGGATCTTGGAGGGTGTGACCGGGGGTAGCAGATGAAGTTCTGACAGAGGGGAGGGCCGAAAGCCGGGAGCGAGGGTGGGAAGCGGCAAGACCCCGGCGATACGGGAGGAGAGGTCCTCCTGCGGCGCCTGCATGGGAAGCGTGGCCCAAAGGGTGCCGAGGTGTTTTTCGACAAAGGCGTAGCGGGGAATGGCCGTTCCGTCTTCCTGCGAGAGGTACTTGCAATAGCGCATGTGGGTTATGGCTCCCTCAAGGTTTCGTGCACGTCGGAGCTGGGAGCGCTCTCGTTTCCAGAGACATCGACGGCAGTGACACGGTAAGCATACCCCTGGCCGATGACAGGCGTTTGATCGCGGTAGGCAGGGGCGGAGATGGGGGACGGGGTGAGGCGCGTCGGAGCACCGGCGAGCGTTCCGGAGGGCAAGAGAATCTGGCGGTAGACGAAATAACCAGCGAGATCTGCGTCCGAATCCGGTGACCAGGAAAGATCGATCGAGGGGGTATGAGAAGGAACTGTGACAGCGCCGGGGGCTGCTTCAAGGCCGGTGGGGATGGAAGGGGGGAAGGTATCGCGCACGGTCAGGGTGAGGGGTGCGCTGGGCAGGCTGCGCAACGTGAGGGTGTGGCCCTCAAGCGACAGTGACCTAACACGCTGGGCGGTGTAGCGATAGATCGCGTCACGCGCTGCGGTTCGGTCCAGGACGCCGCCGGGGTCTTTCGCTGAGCCCGAGGCGGAGACCGGTGTTTGGAGGGTGATTTCGGTTCTCGCAGGAACATTTCTAAGTGGGTTTAGGGGTGTGTTTCTGGGAATTTTTGACGATTTTTCGGTTTCCGATCCGGGTGGATGTGCCGAGTTGGGAGGAGGGGCGAGGGACTGCCGGCGCAATTCAATTCTGGCAGGGCTGTCTTCGCGGGTCCATTCCAGCGCGACTCCTCCGGGGGCCAACGTGGCACGGAACTGAGCGACGGCAGGGGGGGAAGCTCCGGCGGCGGTGTAGACCTGAGGTGCCGAGCCTGCGGAGCGCCCGCGTTCATTGAACAGTTGCACGCTATAGGCGAGAAGCGCAGGATTGCCGGTCGTGAGAGATCGTGGCAGGGAGTCGGTGGCGTGTCCAGGGCCAGGGCTGACGGTCAGCCGGAGGACGGGGAGGCACGCAGGTGTGGGAGGGACTGCTGCAGGCGAGTTGCGGCAAATCTGGGCGGTGATGACGCCTTTGATATCGAGCCGGTCCGTCGATTGGCGGGGGGTGGTCCAGTTGAGGATGACCTGGTCGCCGATTCGCTCAGCAGTGAGGTCTTTGACGATTTCGGGAAGGTTGAGGGTGGGTGGCTGCGGCGGGCGAGGGCTGGCGCACCCTGAGGCAAGGAGGAACATCACACCGGCGGAAACAGTCAACAGCCACTGTGAGGAGAGCAGGCGGCGGCGAGTGTTGAAGGACGTCATGGGTGACAGGCTAGCATTTTGAGGTTTTTGCTCTCCTGCCGACGAAATACGGCATCCAATTGAGGCAGAGTGGGTATATTAGAGATGTTGATATTGTAACCACTCTTATTGGTGTCATCAATTATATGATTAAAGCAAACCTGCCCAACGTAGCGGACGCGGCTCTGACCGCTCCACCTCAAGTAGCTTCCGGAACCATCGCCCTTGAGCCGCAGACTCTGCAGGTTGACGGCGAAGCGGCTGAGTCCTTCATTGCCGAGAAGCGCATTGGCGAACGAATCAAGCATCTCCGCCTGAAGAAATCGATGGGGCTTGTGGAACTTGGCCGGCACACGGGATTGTCCGCGAGCTTTCTATCGCAGCTGGAAACCGGCAGGGTGGTGCCTACGCTGCGCAACCTGGCCCGGATTGCGATGGTGTTTTCCAAGGACCTGAGTTACTTCTTCGAGCCCGAGCCGCAGACCTTGTTTCGGGTGCATCGCCGCAACGAGCGCGTGCGGCTGCCGCAGACCGGGGCCGACGATCCTGCTTACTTTTTCGAGAGCCTGGGGTATCTGGTGCCGGACCGCCAGCTTGACCCGTATTTCGCGGAGTTCCTGCCGGCCAAGGAAGGTAGATTGCCACGGGCTCACCAGCATGCAGGATGCGAATTTCTGTATCTACTTTCGGGTGCCCTGGACGTGCGCCATGGCGAAATAACGCACCACGTGGAAGCTGGCGACGCGATCTACTTCGATGCGAATACCATTCATAGCTATGTATGCGCTGGAACTACAGCGGCGACGGCTGTGATTGTGACGCTGCAGCATCCTCTGCTGTTGCATCTTGGTGCGGGGCCAAGGAGCACGGGCATAGCCGCCAATGGCGCGAGTGGAAAAGCCCGCGGAGTTCCGGAAGGGGTGCTGCGCGCGGCGGCGGTGAAGAAGAGCGCGGTGCGAATGCAGTAGTGTGCGCTGCCGCGGGCGTGCCTACGGATGGCGTCCACACGGTCTGCTGTAGTCGACTCCTTAGCCTTTTGAGCAATAGGCCCGCATCCGTTGTCCCTGTGAGGACATGCTTAAAGTTCATGACGCTGCGGACGTCTCGGGCAGTCGAGGCAGGCGGACTTCCATCACATCGAGCCGCTGGAGGACCTTGCGGGCGAGCCCGGTGAGTGGCAGGGAGGCGAGGCGGCTGGTGCGTGTCCAGTGCAGGTCATCCTTTGCCGCCGGTATGGCTCGGCGTAGACCGCCGTCCTGAGGGCGGTGAGCGGCGTAAATCTGAACATAATAATTCGTGTTAGTGATGGCATGGCGGAGCCGTAGGATGGGCTCTCGGCCCTGTATGGCGTCCTGCGGCAGGGGTGGAAGTTCGTACATGCCCGGCATAAGGCTCAGTTCGGCGGCGCGCAACTGGAGCAACACCTCGGTCGTGGTGCCGCGCTTGCGAAGGCTGAGAAGATAGGCTGCGGGTCTGCTGAGTTGAGCAGCGCGCGCGAGAGTGACGTGCTCGCCACGAGTGTGGCACATGGACATCACGGGGCAGTGAAGACAGAGCGGCGCGCGGGGCTGACAGATGGTGGCGCCGAGTTCCATCATGGCCTGATTGTGGTCGCCCGGAGCGTTGATCCCGGAGTGTGCGCGGCGCCTTGGGACGAGGCTGTCGGCCAAGGACTGCAAAAAGGCGCGGGTTGGTGCGCCGGCTGTTTCGGAGTGTCCGGAGAGGCGAAGCAGGACGCGTTCCACATTTCCATCGACAACAGCAACGCTCTCTCCGAATGCGATGCTTGCGATGGCGGCGCTGGTGTATTCGCCGATGCCGGGCAGCGTACGGAGTTCAGCGGCGGTGGAGGGCAGGATCCCGGCACGCTCGCGCACCACGAACTGTGCTGCCTTGTGGAGCATGCGTGCGCGCCGATAGTAGCCGAGGCCGGACCAGGCGGCGAGCACGTCGGATTCGGGCGCGAGAGCAAGGGAAAGGATGGTTGGGAACTTGCGCAGGAACTGCTCGTAGTGTTCAATGACGGCGGCAACGCGGGTCTGCTGAAGCATGATCTCGGAGACCCAGGTGCGGTAAGGATCGGTGACGCCACGCCAGGGAAGCTTACGGGCGTGATCGCGATACCAGGCCATAAGGCGGCGCCGAAGCTGGGAGGCTTCGAGTGCTTCTGCAGGCGCGGACTGGTGCTGGGTTGCGCCCCCGAGGCCAAGGCCTGCTGGCCCCTCTGGTCCAGAGATAAAGTGCATCGCAACAAGTCTAACCGGAGCGGGATGAGGCTGCATGAAGAGGCGCCGGTTCCCATTTTTAGTTTTCTTCTGGATCAGGACCTTGAGTGGCCTCAGGACGGCTCAGCGGGTTCTCGGCTGTAACGATCATGCTTTTTCAAAGGAGGGGCGGCCTGATGCTGAAAATGCCAGCTGTTCAAATTCCGTTGAACCACAGCATGCCGAGAGCTTCCGTGCTGAAGAAGTGCTGTGTCTGCCGTCATAGATTGGCCTGCGTGCATCAGACGGCAGGCGAGCTTGTGGTGCGCACGCAGACGTTTGATGTTCGGAAGCAAATATCGGTGAGAGCCCCACAGCTTACCGTCGCGATAGGTGCTGGAGTCGTAGATCTAGGATCTTTGGCGGCCGCTTGTTATTTCGAATGGAGCGGCTGGTCTGGCCAAAAGGCTGGGTGGGGCCTCGGCTAGCAGCGAGAAGGCACGGCGTGCTGGCTTGAGGCGCTTGCGTCTGGGTCTTGCCGTACCCCTCAGAGAGTATCTCCCGGTTTATTTTTGGGTACGACAGGCTCGGGCTTTACCGGATAGGGCGGCCCTTTCGTGAAGACCTGTTGCATGGCGGCATCATAGCCGTATATATCGTCGAAGAAATGCGTCTGACCGTCTTCGGCAACGATGGCGGTGAGATAGAAGATAACGACCGGGAGCGGGTTCTTAAGGCCCACCGTTTTGTTGTCGGGCCCGTTATTCATCGCTTCATTGACCTTATCCAGGTCCCAGTCGCTGCCGTTTTCCTGGAGCACCCACACGGCAAGGTCGGCCGGCTTCTGCAGGCGGATGCAGCCATGGCTGTAATCGCGTCGTGCGCGTTCGAACAGCGATACAGCGGGCGTGGAATGGAGATAGATGTCGTATTGATTTGGAAACATGAACTTGACCAGGCCGAGTGAATTTTTGGGACCGGGCTTCTCCCGTACCATGACGCCACCTTGCGAAACCTGGTGGGCGGTGTAGTCGGTGAGCACGAGACCTTTGTTGTTGGTGACCTCGAAGTTTTTGGTGGCGAGATAGCCGTGATCGGACTGGATGTGCGGTACCAATTCCTTGCGCGCGATGTCGACGGGAACATTCCAGAAGGGGCGGAAGACGAGGTACTTCATCATGTGGGTGAAGACGGGTGTCGCGTGATTGTCTTTGGCCTGGCCGACGACCACGCGCATGGTCAAGTCCAGTTTGTGGTCGACGTCGTAGGCGCGCAGCAGGAACTCGGGCAGGTTCACCAGAATGCGTGGGTGCAGATATGGGTCGGGCAGCCAGCGCCAGCGTTCCAGCGAGTCCTGCAGCTGAACGACGCGGGTGGTAAGCGGAACGTTGAGGCTTTTGATGGTCTGGGCGGTGAGCTTACCGTCTTCCGCCAGGCCGTGGCGCGCCTGGTAGTGCTGGACGGCTTCAGAAAGGCTGGAGGTGAAGAGGCCATCCTGCGGGAGCCCCCCGTTGGGGGTTGGAGTGGCTGCTGCGTCGGCTGCCGAGCCCGAAGCCGGAGCATCTCCTTCGAGCTGCAGACGGGTGAGCAGGGCTGCGATGGCGGGATAGGTCCCGTTGACTGAAACGGCCTTGGTTACGGTGGGCAGAGGCTCTGCATGGGCTTGCTCCTGCTGATGGGCAAGATCAAAGTAGTGAGCAAGCGCCTGTTCGGTCTGGCGGTACTGGTCGGAGTCAGGCTCGACGGAGGTGATCAGGCTCGGGACGTCGCTTGCGTCTACCGCGTGGTCGGAGACGAACTCCGCAAGGTCGTATTTTTTATCATGCACGGGGATTTCGAAGTTGAAGTGCGATGGATTGACACGGCCCACGTGGAGATCGGAGATGAATCGCATGACATTGACGGTCATCGCAACGTCGAATAGCGAGATGGCGTCGGCGGATGTGCTCTTGAGGGCCTGGGTGCGGGCGTCCCAACGCGAGGCGTCGTAGTCTTCTGGGATCAGGCCCTTGGCACCGGCGTCGCGGAACTGCTGGATGAAGGCCGAGGCGGTCGAGGTCAGCTTGCCATCTCGGGTCCATGCAACCTCATAGTTGCGATCGCTGTAGAAGGTGGTGAGGATGGGTTCGTAGTCCGAAAAGTTGGGCCACCGCAGGTTGGGCAGCTTGGCCGTGTCTACCTTCTCTGCCGGCAAAGATTTCTTCTGCACGAGCTGGTGTAGTTCATTCGAATAGGCGTCGGAGTTGGGCGCGGACTTCGATTTACGATGGCGGTGGCAGCCGCAGACCAGTACGAGGGCAGTGAAGACGCATGCGGTGCCTATAGTACGGAGGCAGGATTTTACCTTGAGAGGCATCGAGGGACACGGTGCGGGGGACATGGCGAAGCGTACCTTCCTTCAGACCGGGCATGTTTCTTGGAGTGTTGCCCTATTATGCAGCAGGTTGTGCCGTTTTCGCCCAGCGCCTTTCGAGGCGGATGCTCTAGTCGCCACCTCTTGGCGACGCTGGCAAGGATGTTACCGCGCAATGGCGGGCAGCAAGGAGAGGCAAAGCAGGGCCTGAGTCAGAAGCAGACCCCCGGTGAGTACAAGAAAGAGCTTGCGCTGCCGGGTCTCGAGCGCATCGGCAAAGACACCACCCAAAAAGGTGAACAGGAAAGGGAGCGCCCAGACCCAGGGTCGCGATACGGTTTGTGTGGTGACAAGCGGAAGCAGAAGGGCCGTCATGACGAGTGGAGCTGTGTTGCCGAAGTAGCGGCAGCGGCGGACTGTTAAATAGAGCAAAAGAGCAACCAAGGTTGCGACGGCGATGGGCGCGTTGGCGGGGTCGAGGGAGAGGCGTCGTGCGCCGTCGGTCGTGAACCAGAAGCGCCCGCCTCCGCCGGTGAACACGTAGCTGAAGGGCGCCAAGCGGAAGGCATAGAAGCCGAACAGAATAGCGAGCGCGCCGGTGCCCGAGAAGACGACGATCTGCATGACGTAGCTGCGGCGGCGTTCGGAGAGGTAGAGCATCCACACCAAAGCCATGACGAAGCCAATCATGGCGGCGAGCAGGTGGGCGGCCGCGGTGAGGCCGAGGGCGACGGTGAGCAGGATTATGCGTGGCTTCCACTTATGCCGGGGGCCTTGCATAGCGTGCGCAACCCCCATCGCGGTGTAGACCAGACCGTAGAGACCCCACATGGCGAGAATGTCGTTGTTTGCCGTGACGGCGAAGTGCACAACCGCTGGGCAAAAGCAGTACAGGCCTAGCGCGAAGAACCCGCCTTCGTTTCCGAACAGACGGCGCGCGACCCACCAGAGGCCGCCGCCGAGCCAAAGCGCGAAGAAGACAAATGGGAGATGCAGAAGGTATTTAACACTGAAGAGCTGGTGACGCGCCTCCCAGGTGGAGCCGTGCAAGGTGCCCTCGGCATAGAGGCGGTTTTCCGGTTTGCGCAGCTTGTCGGCTGCAAGCATTGCCAGACGTTGTAGCGTAAGTGGCAGCCCGGCAATGCGGTAGGCGAAGGTGCCGTCGCCGTTGAGATTGCCGCAGGTGGTGAAATAACCGGCTAAGGGCGAGGGTTGCTCCCACATCTCGCGGCCGCACTCAGCGTAGCGGTAGTCCTGCTGGGAGAGCTGCTGGTGGCTGATGACCCAAAGACACTGGGCGAGGAAAAAAAGCAGAAGAAGCGCGGCAAGGCGCTGCGGGCGGCCTATGTTGATGCGGGGGAGCTTCGTTCGGTGCGTGACGGGCACGGCTGCCGTCAGTTCCTCGTGTCGCGCATGCAGTGGAATGGGGGTCACCGGGTTTACGTTCTCCGTCGAATGCGATGCTGCCTGGCAGATTTTTCCGCTGCTTCGTCGAGTGTATCTTGGGAGGTATGCAGTCGCTTTCGTTTACTCCGGGACGTGCTTTTCTGTCTTCGAACTCACATGCCGTACCTTGGACCGCTGTCTTTGAAGATGAAGGTGTAGCGGGATACTTTTATGCCTGCGACCGCACGCAGGAGGTGCATGAGCACAGCATTCTGGATGCGATGCTGATCTATAACGTCGCGGCCCTGGCGAGGAGCGATGCCGAACTGAAACGCCCTGAGCCGCAACGGATCGCTTCGATCGAGTGGTCGCCGGACGGGCAACAGGCGGTGCTGTATCTCGACGGAACCGCGCAGGCTTTGGTAGATTTTCAGGCGCGCTGCGGATATTGCCGGATGGATTTTCCGAACTTTCTCGAAGAGCGGGGTGATACCTGGCGGAAGTCGTCTCATGCGTGGTCGGACGAGGCGCTGCATCGGTTTGAAGCGAGTCTTTACAGTAGCGAGTCGTAGGCTATCCGAGGAACAGACGTTCAACGTCGAGCCAGTCATGGACACGGCGGAAGCCTTTGATTTCGGCGTTGTGTGGAGAACTGTAGAGGATGCCCTCCCCGGAAAAGCGCCGGAGCTGGCGCGGGTTGTCGTCGATCAGATAGTCGGCGCGGAGGATGCTCTTATCGCCGCAGTAGACGATCTGCGAGGCAGGGATGAAGGGGAAGTGATTCGCGAGCCAACGATATTTTGATTGAAACGAGCTGGGGACCTCCATGGCGGCCGTTGCGATAAATACTTCGAAGCTCTGCTGCAGCCGGCGAATGACGCGCTGCGACTCGGGCATCACGTTGAGGACATCGAAGAAGTCGTCGGATCGGAGGCAGGCTTCGAGCACCTCGTGTCGGTCGGTGGAGACTATCTCCCAGAGCCACTTGCCTTGCAGGTCGCCCGTTGTGATCTGCTCCCCGAAGAGCCGGTTGTAGCGCAGGAGGTGCTCGCCTAGAGCGTCCGCCATTACCTCATCCATGTCGATGCAAATACGCTTCACAGTCTCACAGCCAGTCGTTGCTTCAGATCGTTCTATGCAGAGGTAAACAGCATCCGTGTTCTAGAGTGAGCGGATGATGGAGGCGGCGATGCTTTCAACGGGGACCGTCTTTCGCTGCGGCGCATCGCGTGCCGGATCGTAGAAGAGCAGGCGTGCACAACTCTCGCATGTCATCATCGTGTCGTCATTGCTGCGGTCGCGCAGGTCATTCCAACGCTGCGGACGTACCATCATTTGGCAGGCCATACACTTTTGATTCACCGCTTCCGCAACTGCGGTTCCCTTCGCTTTCGCAATACGGTCGTAGGTGGAGAGTGCTGGCTCGCCGATCTGTGCGCGAGCTGCCGTGCCCTTTTCTACGACAGCAGCCAGCGCAATCGTATTCTGCCGGATCGTATCGTTGGCACGCGCACGTTCGCGTTCAAGCGTCGCTTTTGCGTTTGCAAGAGCCTCGTCGGCCAGTGCCTTCTGTGCGTCGAAGCCCTCGCTGCGTTCCATGCTTTCGATTTCGGAGTCTTCGAGCCGTACGATTTCAGCTTGAGCAAAGGCGATCTCGTGCTCGAAAGCGGCGACCTGTACCGTGGTTGTAGCCAGGTCCAGGTGTTTACGCGTGCGGTCGATCTTTGCTTTTTGGTCCTTTACATCGGACTCCAAGCGGCGGCGCAGTGCTTCTTCTTTTGCGATGAGATCGACAATGACCGCGCGCTGGCCTTCGATCGCCTTGGCTCTTGCTTCGAGCGTGGCTCCGTGCTTTGGCAATGTCATCATCTCGTCACGCAGTCGCTTGGCCTCTACGTCATATCCTTGCAAGACGATCAGCTTCTCAAGATCTTGATGCATCTATTTCTCCTTCCGCTCTGATGCTGGTAACGCCGGCGAGACTGTTGGCAGGCGCAGCGGCTGTGGCTTTTCAACGTTGATGTAGTAGAGATCCGTCGCTACGTCGAACCGATCTCGATCGAGGGGGGTCTTCATGGACTGCCACTCGGTCGTGGGGCGGATGATTTCCCAATGCTCTCTCAAGCCTACGCGCACCGGCATTCGGAAGTCCTTTTCATCGACTTTCCAGCGGTACGATACTTCACCTGCCCGATCGAATTTCAGCTCGAGCGTGGGAATCGCGGTGTGGCGCAGGTATTGATCGAAGATGGGTGTGAGCATCATGCCGGTCTGCTCGTTGAAGTATTGGACCACGTCTTCGGTCATGATGTTCTGGTATTTGTAGGTCTGGTAGAAGCCGCGGACCATCGCCCACCAGTGCGTGTCGTCATTGACGATGCTTCGGAGCGTGTTGATGAAAAGGGCGCCCTTGAAATACTGATCCTGCGGAGGCTCTGCGTTGGCATTGCGCGCGCTGATGATTGGGCGATCGTTTTTTACCTTGCTTTTGAGGCCGTTCAGGTACTTCAAGGCATCGTCATAGCCCCAGTTGTATTCAACGTAAAGGCTTTCGAGATAGGTGGTCCAGCCCTCGTGAATCCACATATCTGACTTGTCGGCGGCTGTGATCGAGTTGCCGAACCACTCGTGCCCGCTCTCGTGAATGATGATGAAATCGAACCGCGGGCTGATGCCGACGCCAGTCCAGTCGCGTTCGAAGTAGCCGTTCTTGAAGTGGTTCCCGTAGGCTACAGCGCTCTGGTGCTCCATGCCCGCGTAGGGAACCTCGATTAGTTTGTAGCCGTCTTTCTTGAAGGGATATTCGCCCAGGTAGTGATAGTAGGCCTTCATCATGCCTGGCACCTGCGCAAACTGCACCTTGGCTTTTGCGAGGTCGGCGGGAAGCACGTAATAGTCCAGTGAAAGGCCATGGTAGTTGTCGCCGAAATGCACGTAGTCCCCGATGTTCAGAGCAACATCGTAATTATTGATGGGGTAGTGCACACGCCAGTCCCATTGTGTATAGCCGTCACCGAGATCTTTCTTGCCCACAAATCTTCCGTTCGAGATATTCATCAAGCCGTTCGGCACGGCGACATCAATTTCCATTCCCTTCTGCGGTTCGTCCCGCCACTGGTCTTTATTTGGCCACCAGACGTAGGCTCCGGTCTCTTCACATGCCGTATTGATCCAGGGATGTCCGGCAGTGTCCTTTTTGAAGGTGAAGCAGCCGAAACGTCCCGTCTCCATAGGATGCCCAGAGTAGTGGAAATCGATGGAATAGGTGTGGCCTGCGTGCAACGTCTTCGGGAAGTCTACAAACACTGTTGGCCCATCCCGCTCGTATTTCAGCGTGGTCTTACCAACCTCGATACCGTCGATCTGCAGCGTCGGGTAGAGCTCAAGCTGGATGCGCGTTCCATCCTGCAGCATCTTGAAGCGAATGGTGTTCGTTCCGCTGATGTACTTTTTTTCAGGATCGACGCGCAGAGTGAGGTGGTAAAAGAGCAAATCGTTGTTTTGGCGGTAGGGGCCGTAGCCTCCTATCAAGCTGTTCGCGCGACTCGCTGCATCGAGTTGGGGCGTGGTCTGGGCCGGGACGGGGATTGGGCCTGCCATCGCAAGCAAAACGATCCAGAACCGTCGAGTGCGAGAAACGCGCATGTTCATTGACGCTAGCGTACCGCGAGTGATGTCTTTCACGAAACGTGGGTTGAATCAGCCTAACAAACTCTGAATCTCTACCTTCCCTCATACAATCAGATGAAAGTACATGGCCACCACCACACTCGAACTCCCCAGCGCCGAAAAGCCTGGCGCGCCTAGCAGTCGCGCCGCCGTTGAAACTCCCTGGCGCCCTCGCATTAACCCGTGGATCGTCGCGATGACAGTGACGCTGGCGACCTTCATGGAGGTGCTCGACTCCTCGATCGCTAATGTATCGTTGCCGCACATTGCCGGAGGCCTGGGCGCTACGCAGGACGAAGCCACGTGGGTACTGACCGCCTACCTCGTCGCAAACGCTATCATTCTTCCGGCCGGCGCCTACATGACTACCTTCATTGGGCGTAAGAAGTTCTACATGATCTGCGTGGCGCTTTTTGGGATCAGCTCTGCACTGTGCGGTTTCGCTCCGTCGCTGCCGATCCTGGTCTTCTGCCGGATTCTGCAGGGTATCGGAGGAGGAGGGCTCGCACCCTCGGAGCAGGCGATTCTGGCCGATACGTTTCCACCGGAAAAGCGCGGTCAGGCTTTTGCGATGTACGGGCTGGCAGTGGTGTGTGCGCCTGCTATAGGTCCTACGCTCGGTGGCTATATCACTGACAATTTCGACTGGCGCTGGATCTTCTTTCTTAACGTGCCCATATGCCTGCTTTCGCTCTTTCTCACCTCGCGCATCGTCGAAGACCCTCCGTACGTAAAGAAGCAGGTGGCCGACTCGCAAAAAGGCGGCATCAAGCTGGACTTCCTGGGTTTCGGGCTGCTGGCGGTGACCTTTGGTGCGCTCGAGTTCGTCTTGGACAAGGGGCAGGAGGACGACTGGTTCTCCTCGCACCTGATTGCCTTCTTCGTAGTCGCGATGGTTGTGGCGTTCGTGACCATGATCTGGTGGGAGCTGAAGCAGCTTCGCGAAGGTCACCGTCCCATTCTGAACCTCACTTTGTTCAAGCGCCGCAACTTCGCGATCAGCTTTCTGCTGATGTTCGTGCTGGGCTTTTCGCTGTATGGGACAACGATCCTGATTCCGCAACTGGTGCAGACGCTGCTCGGCTACACGGCAGAGCTCGCGGGGCTCGTCCTGTCGCCTGCGGGCCTCATGATGATGGCGATGATGCCGGTGGTCGGCTTCCTGGTAGGCAGGAACGATCCACGCAAACTGATCGGCTTCGGTTTTGTCATGCTCACTGTTTCGCTGATTACCATGCACACGTTGGACCTGAGCGTCAGCTATGGGCGCCTGGTATTTCTCCGCTGCTTTCAGGCCTCGGGTCTGGCATTCCTGTTCATTCCTATCAACACGATCGCTTATATTGGCGTGAAACAGTCTGAGAACAACGACGTTTCGGGGCTCACCAATCTGGCGCGTAATATCGGGGGCTCGTGCGGAACAGCATTTATGGCCACCATGCTGACCCGCCGCACAGCCGCGCACGAAAGCAACATGGTCCGCAATCTGACGACAGGCAATCTCGCGTTTGTCAGCCAGGTTGCCAAGCTCAAGGGAATGTTTGGAGGGGGCGCAGGCGGCAATCCCATGGCGGGGACAGCTGCCCATACCGCGCAGGCGTATATCTATAACCAGCTTCATCGCCAGGCAGCAATGCTTGCCTACCTAGATATTATTCAGTACATGGCTGTGTTTTGCGCGTGCATGTTACCGCTGCTCTTCTTCATCCCGCGGCCACCCAAGCATGCCAGCCCCTCTGCAGGGCATTGAGCACGAGCAGAGAAGCCGCGGCCGGCCGGCATCGTAGAATAGAACTTCCAAAGGAGTTCCTGCACATGGCACACATGGTTTTCGATACACGCTTCAAGGCCGAGATGGAAGGACTGGATGAGCCTCCGTTCGATTCCAATTTCGGCCAGAAGATCTTCAAGAATGTTTCAAGGAAGTCGTGGGGCGAGTGGGTAGAGCGGCAGAAGATGCTTCTAAATGAGTATCGCCTTCAACCTTGGACGCGCGAGGCTCAGGAGTTTCTTGTGGAGCAGATGAACGACTTTTTCTTCGGCGAGGGTGGCGCGCTGCCGAAGGAGTTTGTAGCGCCTTCGAAGTAAGCCGTCGATCCGGATCTGGTCGTCCGTCGTGTACACTTAGGACTGTAGGACAACCCCGCCGTCTCCCGCCTGGGAAGACGTGCTAACCATAGTCGGGACGTGGCTCAGCCTGGTAGAGCGCACCCTTGGGGTGGGTGAGGTCGCTAGTTCGAATCTAGTCGTCCCGACCATTTACTTTCTCTGTTCCGTGGACTCAGAGTCTTCCCTGAAGTAACCTCCTTGCGCGTTCACGTCAATCCTTTGTGCGCCGCACCATATGCGCTGCTCGCGCGCCCCCGGGCTTGCGTGTCTGCGCTTGAAACTTTTAGTTGGATGTGGTATAATACTAAAGTGCGATTAGCTCCGGCCCGACCGTACGAGTTGCGCAAATGAGGCAATATGGGAGATGCAAATGGAAGACATCAAGAATGGGATAAAGCGCTTCTTCAGGACATATGAGAAGAACGCGAACATCAATGATGTTGAAGCAGTGGCAACCCAATTTGCTGAGGTTTTCATGTTGGCCGACCCCGGTGGGCTTCGCGCCATTCCCGCAAAGGAGCTGCTGGCGGGCATCCCTCAGCGGAAGAAGATGTTTGAGAGTATTGGCTGCCAAGCAACGACGCTGGTAGCGATGGAACAAACGAAGTTGAGCGATCAGTATTACCTGGTCAAAACAGAATGGTCGATGCAGATTGAGTGCGGAACGGATCGTTTCCGAAAGATTCCCCTGCACTCCACGTTCATCGTATTTGGCTCCGGCGAAGACCTGAAAATAGCCTTTTATCTGCCACACGAGGACCTGATGTCCGTGTTGCGGAAGCACGGCGTATCGCCACCGAGCTAGTTGCCGGAGCTTTGTGCCAGGACCTCGGCCAGATGCATTGGGCGGGCAGAGGTGTTCTGCGTGATCTGCTCCGAGCAGCTGAAACCGTCGCTAACGAGGATTGCCCCAGCATTAGCGCGCACCGCCGGGAGCAGCACGCGTTCGCCGAGCTTTTGCGAGAGGTCGAACTTGTCTTTCTCAAAGCCGAAGGGTCCGGCCATGCCGCAACAGCCGGAGTCCAGCAGTTCGACGTGCGCTCCGGTTCGATGAAGGAGGGTGAGTTCATCCTGCATGCCCATGGTCGCGCGGTGGTGGCAATGACCGTGGACGAGGATCTTCTCTCTGATGCGCGGCGGTTGGAAATGCGGCGCGTGCGTGACCAGAAATTCGCTGAGTAGAAAAGTCTGGCTGCTTAGCTTCGCTGCTCGCGGATCGTGGGGAAGCAGGTTGGTCAGTTCATCGCGGAACACGGAGGCGCAGGAGGGCTCGAGAACAACGACAGGGGTTCCGGCGTGGAGTTGCGGCGTAAGTGCATTCAAAATCTTCAGCAGATAGTCTTTGGCTGTATCCAGCATCCCGAAGTCGTAAAGAGGTCGGCCGCAGCAGAGATGTTGTGTCGGAAGGGTGACCCGGAAGTCGGCGGAGGTCAGCACTTGGTGTGCAGCGCGCATGGTAGCGGGATGAAAGTAGTTGTTGAAGGTGTCCGCCCACAGGAAAACCTCCGGCGCTGTGCCGGGCAGGGGAGTCCGACGGTTGCGGCCACGACGTGGATCGCGGGCCAGACGGCGGTCGGGCGTGAAGGGTCGGGAAAAGGGTGGGAAGCTGCGTTGCGGGTGAATGTTGAGAATTTTTTTGATGAGCGGGCTGATGACCGGAGCGCTATTAAAGGCGTTCACCAGCGAAGGAGCAAACGACGCGAGGCGGGCGAAGACGTCGATACGGCCAAAGGCATAATGGGCTAAGGGTCGTGATTCACTTTCATAATGGTGAGAGAGGAACTCGGCCTTGTATGTGGCCATATCGACCGAGACGGGGCACTCGGACTTGCACGCTTTGCACGCCAGGCAGAGGTCGAGAGATTCTTTGACCTGCTTGTTCTTCCATTGGTCTGGAAGCACTTCGCCTTGCATAAGCTCCCAGAGAAGATGGGCTCGTCCTCGGGTGGAGTGAAGCTCATCGCCAGTGGCCATAAAGCTCGGGCACATGGTGCCCGCATCGGTCTTGCGGCAGGCCCCCACTCCCACGCAACGCAGCGTTGCCGCAGCAAGACTGCCATTGTCTTCGGCGAAGGCGAAGTGTGTTTTCGGCTGCCAGGGGTTGTAGTCGGCTCCCAGGCGAAGGTCTTCATGAGGTTGGTGAGGGTCGATCAGATTGTTGGGATTCAACCCGTTGTCTGGGTCCCATAGGCGCTTGAAGTCGCGAAACGCCTGGAGCAGTTCGGGTCCATACATCTTGGGCAGAAGCGCGGCGCGTGCCTGACCATCACCGTGTTCTCCGGAGAGCGAACCACCGTGGGCCACGACAACGTCGGCGGCACGTTCAATGAATTCGCGATATTTGAGAATGCCCGCTCCGCTCTCGAAATCGAAGTTGAAGCGCATGTGAACACAACCCTGGCCGAAGTGCCCGTACATGGGGCTCTCGTAGCCGAACTCGCGGCGCAGAGCGTCGATGGCACGAAGATAGGCGCCTTCCTGCATGGGATCCACAGCAGCGTCCTCCCAACCTTCCCACTGCATGGGCTTACCGGGAATGAACGCGGTGGCGCCCAGGCCGGACTCGCGAATATGCCACACGCGGGATGCCTCATCGGCGTTGTAAATACGATACGCAGCTTCAGCAGGCAGGCTGGCCAGAGTTGCCACAAGCGCGTTCGCCTGAGCATCTGCTTCGTCCTGAGTGGAGCCGCCGAACTCCACAAGAAGGAACCCGTCACCCGGAGGCAGAAGTGTGAGGTCTTCGAGAAGTTTGTGTTTCTGCCGCATGGCTTCCAGAAGAAAGCCATCCATGCCTTCGAGGCCTATGGGTTTGTGCGTGAGAAGTTGCGGGACTTGATCGGCGGCCACGAAGATATCGTTGAAACCGAGACCAACCAGCGTACGGTAGGGCGGGCTGTGCATCAAGCGCAGCGTCGCTCCGAGGACTATGGCGCAAGTGCCCTCCGTGCCGACCAGGGCGCGGGCCACGTTGAAATTATTTTCGGGCAGAAGCTCATCAAGATTGAATCCCGACACGCGGCGCGGAATACGCGGAAATTCGGCGCGAACGAGACTGTCGTATGTGTCGCGCAGGCGCTTCAGTTCGGCGTAGATGCTGCCGACGCGACCTCCCGCCTTGATGTTGGCCTCGAGTTCGGCTTCAGTGGACGGCCCGACGGTGAGACGGGTGCCGTCGTAAAGAAGCAGGTCGAGCGATTCGATATTATCTACGGTTTTGCCGCCCATCAACGCGTGGACGCCGCAGGAGTTGTTGCCGATCATGCCGCCAATAGTGCAGCGATTGTGCGTCGCCGGGTCGGGAGCGAAGGTGAGTGAGAATCTTTCCGCAGCTTCGCGGACCCGATCGAGCACAATTCCGGGCTGCACACGCACCGTCTTCGAAGCAGGATCGACTGCGTCCATGCCATTCATGTATTTGGAAAAGTCGAGAATGACGGCGACGTTTGTACCTTGTCCGGCGAGCGATGTGCCTCCACCGCGAGAGAGAATGGGTGCATGAAAAGCGCGACATACTGCCACCGTGGCGATGACGTCGTTCTCGTCGCGAGGAATGACGACGCCGATAGGGATGTGTCGGTAGTTGGAGGCGTCGGTAGCGTAGAGCGCCCTTGATGCAGCATCGAAACGAATCTCGCCTCTGACTGCTTTGCAGAGCTCGGCTTCGAGCTCCGCAGCGAGTGCAAAGCTATCGAGGTTGCGCGCGTGAGAGCTTGGAAGTAAGACAAAGGGCGAACTGGACATAGTAGATGGTGCGCTCCTGGGGCTTCGACTAGTCTAGCTAGTTTCGAGCAAGCCACACGGAGTGAACAACGCTGTAGGGCGAAGGCAGCATCTTTGACTGATCAGAAGAAGAACCCCTGGGTCACTCCGCGAGGATGCCGGCCAAGGGAATACGAACCCAACCGGGCCGGTTATCCAGTTCGTATAACAGTTCATAGAGGGCCTTTTCGAG
This sequence comes from Acidobacteriota bacterium, assembly GCA_030853485.1. Classification (GTDB taxonomy): domain Bacteria; phylum Acidobacteriota; class Terriglobia; order Terriglobales; family Acidobacteriaceae; genus Edaphobacter. The sequence continues at coordinate 22,187 of JALYVA010000057.1, read as the reverse complement.
CACGAAAGCATCCAGCAGAAGCTGCGCCTGCGCGGGCTGGGGGAGCAGTTTTGAATCCCCGGCGCGAAGGGTGACACTGTACGCGCGCAGGAATTCGGCGGAGACCGCGTTCTGCCAGAGACGCGCCCAGGGCTCAAGGTTCTTCGCATCTTCAGGTCGTCGCTGCGCAAAGGCGTTCAGGCCGGAGTAGGCCGCATAGCTGAACGAGCGCAGCATCCCTGCAACGTCGCGAAGTGGAGATTGCTTGGCTCGGCGCGCGGCGAGACTGCGGGCGGGTTCGCCTTCGAAGTCGAGAATGACGTAATCGCCGCGTGAGCGAAGGACCTGTCCGAGGTGATAGTCGCCATGTATGCGGATCCGCTGTCCTGCCTGGCTTGGAGGTGTGGACGCAATAGCGCGAGCGCGCGAGAAAAGCTCAAGACGGCGGCTCAAGACCAGGGCAGCGTTGTCGGCGACCGTGTCGGAGAGCTGCGGCATGCCCCGTCGGAGAGCTTCCAAGCTGCGTGAGAGCTGGTCTTCAATACGGAGGGCCTCAGTGTCGAGATCTTTGGCGGCGAACGGCTCCGCGGCAAAGGCCGAATTCTCGGTCGGCGTCGCAAGCGCAAGATGCATCTCGGCGGTCCGGCGGCCCAGCAACGCGGCGGCATCGAGGTACAGCCAGGCGTGCTCTCGTAGAACTGCGGGTATGTGCGTCTCGGAATCCAAAGTGGCGCGGCTAACAAGCTCCTGCGGCGGTGACAGAATAGCGACGCTGTCGTAGAAGTGAGAAAGCTCATTGAGCGTCCACTGCCAACCGTCACCTTCGTTTTCCACCAAGCCTTGCAGCATCGCCACGGTCGTCAGTTCGCCATCCTGCGAGGAGAGCGTAATGTCGCCCAAAAACGGTGCGATCCGAGGGAAATGTGCCGTGTCCGTTAGAAAGCGACCGATTTCTGTGTCGGGGTTTTCGCCCGGTTCAATACGGCGGAATAGCTTCAAGATCAGCTTCGCTCCGTAGAGGATGGATGTGTTCGATTGCTCTGCGGAGCCGGTTCGTGCAGGCAAAGCTTCAGTGCCGCGGATGGCCGTGAAGGCACTGCTGCATTCGCCGTGAACAAGACTGGAATTGGCGTGGATGTCTCCCTTGCTCTCGATCAAGTTAAGGATGGCCTGGCGCACATTGTCGCGGGCCAATGCGTCATGCAGCACTCCCGGTCCAGACGGTGTACTGATCGTCGCAAGGATACTTGCGGGCTCCGCGGACTGGACGGCTTCCGCATCCGCCCCTGTGCTGATCGCCAGGGGAAGCTGATACAGATTGACCGACTCATCGGAGTATGTGATTCGAAGAAACACCAAAGCGGCATTCAGCCCGAGGAGTTCAGCCCAGTCAAGCACTTGAACGTTGGTGATGGTGCGCGACTTTGCTCCGAACCAACGTTGCCGCGGCAGGTAAGTGATTAGAAGCTGCTGGAGAATGATGAGGCCGGGACCAGTAAGAATCCCCGTTATTCCTTGGTCTATCAGATCCAAAATCGGTTCTGCTTTAGGCACGTGTGCAGGCTCGGGAACAGCAGGCGCGGGTTGGAGCTCTAGCCAAAGAAATGAATAAGGCGCGAGCGTCAACGCGTAAGGCTGCATGGTGATCGTGGGGAACGTGACATATCCCAGCATCTCCACTGGAACCATGCCAGCGTATCGGCTGAGATCGAGCGAAACTGGCTGCGAGAAGCGCGAGAGGTTCGCAACACACAAAACGATTTCGGTACCCGTGACAACGCCGTCTTCATACTGGCGAATGTAGGCGAGGATCTTGCGGTTTTCGGGATTGAGAAATTCCTGTGTGCCGCGACCGAAGACATGGAACAGCTTTCGGAGCGCAATCATGTTGCGCGTCCAGTGCAGCAGAGACGACTGGTCCGACTGCTGCGCTTCCACGTTGATCGACTGATATCCCCAGATTGGATCCATGATCACAGGAAAATAAAGCTGCGCGGGCCCGGCTTTCGAAAATCCGGCATTGCGGTCCGAACTCCACTGCATGGGTGTGCGGACGCCGTTACGATCGCCCAGATAGATGTTGTCTCCCATCCCGATCTCGTCGCCGTAATACATGATCGGCGTACCGGGGAAGCTGAGCAGAAGCGAGTTCAGCAACTCGATACGTCGACGGTTGTTGTCCACCAGTGGAGCGAGTCGCCTGCGGATACCTACATTGATACGCATGCGGGGATCTGCCGAGTAGGCCAGGTACATGTAGTCGCGTTCGTCATTAGAAACCATCTCGAGCGTGAGTTCGTCATGATTGCGTAGAAACAGTCCCCACTGGCAGTTTTCGGGAATCGGCGGCGTCTGCGCCATGATGTCCGTGATCGGCAGCCGGTCTTCCTGTCGCAACGCCATGTAAATGCGCGGCATCAGGGGAAAATGAAACGCCATGTGGCACTCATCGCCCTCGCCGAAGTATGGACGAACGTCGGCGGGCCACATGTTAGCTTCGGCGAGAATGGTTCGATTGGCGTACTCGGCGTCGAGTGCTGCGCGGATTTCTTTGATTTTGACGTGGGTTTCCGGCACGTTTTCGCAGCTGGTGCCGTCGCGTTCGACGAGGTATGGAATGGCATCGAGGCGGAGGGCGTCGACACCCATATCGAGCCAGAAGCGCATGGCTTTCAGAACCTCATCCATCACGCGTGGGTTGTCGAAGTTGAGATCAGGTTGATGCGAGAAGAAGCGGTGCCAGTAGTACTGCTGGGCCACCTCGTCCCAGGTCCAATTGCTCTTTTCGGTGTCGGTGAAGATGATGCGAACGCCTTCGTAGAGCCTGTCGGAATCGCTCCAGACATACATGTCGCGCTCTGGGGAACCTTTGGGGGCAAGTCGTGCCGCCTGGAACCAAGGGTGCTGGTCGCTGGTGTGATTGATCACCAGTTCGATCATTACCTGCATGCCACGCTGGTGTGCTGCATCGAGAAATTGTTTGAAGTCATTCAACGTGCCGTAGCTCGGGTTCACGTCGACGTAGTTGGCGATATCGTACCCGTCATCCCGCAGCGGGGAAGGGAAGAAGGGAAGCAGCCAAAGGCACGTCACACCAAGGTCTTGCAGGTAATCCAGCTTGGACATCAGGCCGGGAAAGTCTCCAATTCCGTCCGCATTCGAGTCCATGAAGGCGCGGACGTGAATTTCGTAGATGATCGCATCCTTGTACCAAAGTGGATCGGTGGCGCTTCCGACTTTTTTCACTCGTATCCTCGTACACGTTAGGGGTCTGACTTAGGCAGATGGTTGGCCGCCCGGTTCGGCGGTGGATGCTGGAACGATGCGGAAGATGTGGGCGGGGAGGATGTCGGGGCGAAGCGCGACGTAGTTGCTTCGGTCGTGCCATTGATATTTGGCCCCTGTGAGCAGATCTTCAATCTCGAAGTTCTGGTTATGCGGCACCCCAAGCTCCTTCAGGTCTAAGTCGATCCACCCTGCTTGTTCCTGGGTGGAATCAAGGTTCACGGCGACCAGGATACGATTGGTTCCGGCGCATTTGCTGTAGCAGAGGAGATTGGGATTATCGGTGGGATGAAACACCAGCGATCCATCGCTTTGTAGCGCGATATTGTCGCGGCGGATCTTGTTAATTTGCGTAATTAGCGGTGCCAGGCTGTGTGCAGCGCCGCGGTCCCATCGGCGGATCTCATACTTTTCGCTATTGAGATACTCCTCGCTTCCAAGCTTTGCAGGAAGGTTCTCTCCAAGCTCATATGCCGGGCCATATATGCCGTAGTTTGCTCCTAGGGTTGCGGCGAGAATCACCCGCTGCATGAACGCGGAGCGGCCTCCCTGCTGGAGCGAGGCGTGCAGAATGTCTGGGGTGTTCGGCCAGAGATTTGGATGGAAAAAGTCACTGACCGGGGGCTTCGTGATCTCTTCGAAGTACTCCTGCAACTCGTCCCGTTTATTGCGCCATGCGAAGTAGGTATAGGACTGGGTGAAGCCCGCCTTCGCGAGAGAGTACATGACGTGGGGCCGCGTAAAAGCCTCTGCGAGAAAGATCACGTCGGGGTATTTCACATGCAGCTCCGCGATACACCATTCCCAGAAGGGAAGCGCTTTGGTGTGTGGATTGTCCACACGAAAGATGCGCACCCCCTGTCGAATCCAATACGCAAACACGTCACGCAGCGCTTCCCACAGTCCACGCCAATTGGGCGACTCGAAGTTGAGCGGATAAATATCCTGATATTTCTTTGGCGGGTTCTCTGCATATTGAATCGAGCCGTCGGGACGGAGGATGAACCACTCCGGATGTTCGGCTACCCAGGGGTGGTCGGGAGAGCACTGGAAGGCGATGTCGAGCGCAAGCTCCATCCCATGCACGCGCGCAGCTGCGACGAGACTCTTGAAATCGCGGAGCATGCCAAGCTCAGGAAGAATCGCCTTGTGTCCGCCTAGAGGTGAGCCGATCGCCCACGGGCTCCCTGGATCGCCCGCTGCGGCCGTGACACTGTTATTTCGTCCCTTGCGATAGGCCGTGCCGATGGGATGAATGGGCGGCATGTAGAGTACGTCGAAGCCCATTGCGGCGATCTCAGGCAATAGGCCCTGGACATCGGCGAAGCTGCCATGACGTGTCGCATCGGGCGAGGCCGAGCGCGGGAAGAGCTCGTACCAGGTGGAGTACCGCGCTCGCTCCCGGTCGACCCACAAGGGAAGCTCCTGATGGTAGCGTGTGACGAACGTGCGGTCCGGGTAAAGCGCGGCCACGCTCGCAACTTCATCCGCGATGGGGTAGTCGTAGGTGTCGAGCTTTTCATCCGCAAGCAGACTCAATCGGGCTGCGGCTTGAGCAAGAAGTTCTCGGTCCGCATCCCTTGTACGCTGCGCCGCTTGCTCCAGCAGCAGAGCGCCGGAGCGCAGAGCGAGAGGAATGTCCTGGGTTTCGGTCCCGGTTCCGGGCGTCTGCTGCGGTGAGCCCGATTGCGCAGCCAAACGCTTCTTCAGGTCAGCGCACCATGTATCGAAGTGGTCGATCCATGCCTCAAGGGTGTAGCTCCACTCTCCTACCTCATCCGCCACGAAGCTCGCGGTCCATAAATCGTTATTCAGCGGTGTCAGCGGCGTAAAATTCCATTCCCCTTCGCTACCGCTCCGGTAAAGTAATCTGCCGGAGACATGATCATGGCCGTCTGCGAACACCGCAGCAGAGACAACGATTCGATCGCCAATAATGCGTTTCACGGGGTAACGTCCGCAATCCACCTGCGGCTGAACTTCTTCTATTACGACGCGCTTCCGGCCTTCGACAGGTTTCATAGGCTATGTGATCTCGGTGGTACGGGAGTTAGTTGCCAATTGGTTCGAGTGCTGCACGCGCCCTCTTCTAGGTTATCTCCTAGGAAGGATGCGCTCTAAGCTGCAGGTGTTTGCTTGCCCGAAAGATCGAGGTGAGCGCTTGAAGGTCTGAAAACTTAATGATAGGTGCAGGATGAGAGGAGAGAAAATACCCGGCGTAGCGCTTGGTAGCTCAGCCTTGAAGCTTTCCTCCGATTGCCGTGGTGATTTCGTTCGCCGCTTTGCGCAGCGCTTTAACCACGTGATCGATCGTTTTCGCTGAACCGTTGTATTCGATATAGGGAACCGTGAGCGCGCCCAGTGCGGAGCCGCGTTCATCGAGGACCGGGAAACTGATGTTCACCACGCCTTTGACGAGGTAGCTTGCCCGGTTTTCATACCCTGCAGCTCGAATGCGAGAGAGGTGAGAGTCCAAGTCGCGCGGCACCTTTTTTCCTGTTTCCCGGCTCCAATCCTCCAGCGTACTTTCCCGCTGCGTCCGATCCAAGTGAGCAAGAATTACATAGCCGCTCGCGGCCTCCATCAGGTCGACCGTCGAGCCCAGCTTTACGTAGAAACCATGATTTGCGGGTGCGTTTACTTGGGCCAGGATTACGACCCTGTCTGCTTCCAGCACTCCCATGTGGCAGGACTGCATGGTTTCCCGCGCCAGCCTGCGCATCACCGGCAGCGCATCCGCAATCAGGCGCTCCGTTGGCGGATGCTCCTGGACCAGCTTGAACATCTTCAAGGTGAGCGAGTAGCGGTCTTCCTCGACCTGCGCGATATACCCGCGTCGCTCAAGGCACAAGAGCATGCGAAATATCTCTGAGACGGTGCGGTTCAGTTCACGCGCTATCTGGCTCTTGGTCAGACCTGCCGGCTGGTGCGCCAGCATCTCGATCACATCGAGCCCCTTCTCCAGCGCAGGCGTCGCATAATTCTGCAGATTGTCACTTCTCGGCGCAGCGCTTTCAAGTCTCTTTTTCGCCATCAATCCCTTTCCTTCCACGCTGTCTGAGCAAGACTACAGGATCAGGCTCCCTACGAAAACAGCAGACGATACCGCGTCCACTGAGCCGGGCACCGGGCCTGCATGTTATCTGCGCCGTCAGGTCCCTTCTCGAAATGTGCGCATGAAGGCGGTGCGCGGTTAGATCGTAATACGATATAATCTTGGTATGAGGAAAGAACCTGTCATCCTGTCTTCCCCTCAGGAATCCGCGGCAGTCCACGCGACCATTCAGGAACTTGCCTCGTTTCGTTACAAACTGCGTAAGTTTCTGCGCTTCAGCGAAAGAGCGGCAAGACAATTTGGCGTTACGCCGCAACAGCACCAGTTGATGCTCGGTGTTGCCGGTTTCACCGGACGGGGAACGGCGTCCATCACTGAGCTCGCAGAGTTTCTCCAGGAGCGGCATCACTCCGTCACCGAGTTGATCGAGCGTGCCGTACAGAATGGGCTCGTAGCCAGGGAACAAGGACTTGCGGATCGTCGCGTTGTGATAGTCACCCTGACCTGCCTTGGTGAAGAAACGCTGCGCAAGCTGTCCACCCTTCACCAGGAAGAGATGTCGCGGCTGAAAGCCGGATTCCTGAACCTCCCCGAAGCCTCGGCGAGCGCCCAACGGAATAAGAGAAGACGTCTTACCTGATTTGTTCCCACACCTGGGCTGCTTAGGCAGACCGAACACCAGAGGAATGCAAAGAATCGAATGAAAAAGACACCCCCAAGACAGAGACGACGAGATTGGGCGATCAATCATCCGCTGCTCCGGAAATATCTGCCGCTTGTTCACGAAGACCTGGGCGCCATCTACTCTCGCGATCTCCTCAAGTGGCTGATGATTGCACCCCTCATTGGCGCCACCACCGGTCTAGCCATCACTGCGATCGCAGTCATTATCCTTGGTAAGATGTGGCCCGCCGTTCTGGCCTTCTATCTGGGGCACCACTGGGCCATCATTCCCGGTTTGGTGGGAGGCTTCGCGTTGACCGGTCTGATCATGCAGTACCTCACGCCGAACCCCGACGAGCACTCTACGGAAGAGATCATCCGCTCGTACCATGAGCATCATGGCTATGTGAACATGCGTCCCTTCTTCCCCAAGCTGCTCGCCGCCATAACCACCGTGGGCTTCGGAGGCAGCGCTGCACTAGAGGGTCCGAGCATCTACGGCGGCGCGGCGATCGGCTCCTGGCTATGGACGAAGCTTCGGCGATTCCGGCTCGACTCCCGAGACCGCCGCATCATGCTCATCTGCGGAGCCGCAGCAGGCATGTCGGCAGTGTTCCGCGCGCCGCTTACGGGCATCGTCTTCGCGCTCGAGATGCCTTATCGCGACGACCTCGCTCACGAAGCGCTGGTGCCGTCGCTGATCGCCTCGGTCGTGTCCTTCGTCACCATGAGCTTCTTTCTCGGCGGAGCGCCGCTCTTCAACTTCGCCAGCTCCACCTCCTTCGCCGGCAGGGACTTGGTCTGGTGCGCTCTGCTCGGACTGCTCATTGGCCTGGTTGCCATGGGCTTCGTTGTGACCTTCCGACGCGCGCGCACCTTCTTCGTAAAATGGTCGCTGCCGCACTGGATCAAGCTTTCCATCGGCGGCTTCCTCACCGGCGTGTGCGGGCTCCTGTTCCTCGAAATTTACCACGGCACGCTGATGCCCATCGGCCCCAACTACGAAGCCGTCGGGCAGATTCTCAGCCGTCAGCACAGCTCGGTCGAACTCGTCGTCTTTAGCCTCCTGAAGCTCGCAGCAACGTTGTTTACTCTTGCCGCGGGTGGCGTCAGCGCGATGTTCGTTCCACTCTTCCTCACTGGTGGCGCCCTGGGAACCGCCTTTGCGCAGTCGGTGGTGCATAGCCCGGCGCTCGGACTGTACGCCGCGGTCGGGATGGCTTCGTTCATCTCCGCCGGATACAAAACTCCCCTCGCCGCAGTCGTCTTCGTCGCGGAAGCCACAGGCGGCCACGCCTTCATCATTCCCGCGCTCATCGGCGCTGCCGTTGCTTATGCTGTTTCCGGGGACGCCTCCGCTTCGGGGGATCAGCGTCTCCACGAAGGTGTCAAAATCCAGGAACTGCGAAAGGTCTCCGTGCGCGAAATCATGCAGCAACAGATGACCTCCGTACAGGCGTCGCTAACCCTTCGCGAATTCACCAATGCTCTCTCACTTCACCACCGCCACCAGGTTTTTCCTGTCTTCGACGGGCAGGATCTGCTCGGCACAGTCGCCTTGTGGTCGCTTGCCAAGGTTCCTCCCGAAAAGTGGAATACAACCCGAGTTCGAGATATCGCCGAGCGTCGCGTCCACGAGGTGACTCCCGATTGCGACGTGATGGAGGCGCTGAGGCTGCTAACGGGGGAACATCGACAATCCATGTTGCTCGTCGTCTCGGAACCTGGACGCATCGAGGGCATCGTTACGAAGACGGACATTCTTCAGGCGCTCACCATCAGGAGAGATCAGGCACCGCATGTAAGGGAAGAACTTGAAGACGAGGAGTACGCCATCTCCGCAAGCTAGACCGCGAGCGTTCGCGTTTCTCGTCATTCTTCGCGCCGGCGTTCCCTTTGAAAGCTCGCTGGCGGTAGGCGAAGTTGTTCGGAGGAGGCTATGAATGGCACGCATTCCCGTCGTCAAGGTGGCATCACGTGAGAATTCAAAGCTCGGCCCGAAGAACCAGTTCGGCGTAGCGCTTGAGGCTGAGGTCATCAAGATCTGCGGGTATGCACTGCTGGTCGGCCTCCTTAGCGGCCTGGTAGCGCAGGGCTTGCTCGAACTGATCTATTTCTTCACTAACATCTTCTTTTTTGGCAGGCTTTCCTTTCAGGTCAGCAACCCTGCGAATGCCCATCTCGGCTTATGGGTCATTCTGATCCCTGCCATTGGCGGCCTCCTCGTCGGCGCCATGATCCACTTCTGGGAGCCGACGTTGAAGGGCCATGGCATTCCAGAGGCCATGGATGCGGTCTTGTTCCGCCACAGCCGCATGCGTATTCGGGTCGCGATTTTGAAGCCGCTGGCGACCGCATTCGCCATCGGAACCGGCGGTCCGTTCGGCGCGGAAGGCCCGATTATCCAGACCGGCGCGGCGATCGGGTCGTTGTTCGGCCAGGCCGTCGGCCTCACGCCCTACTATCGCCGTGTGCTGCTTGCCTCAGGCGCTGCTGCCGGCATGGCCGCGACCTTCACCGCGCCCCTGGCAGGGATTCTAGTCGCCATCGAGCTTCTCCTCTTCGAACTTCGCGCACGCTCCTTCATCCCCGTAGCTCTCGCCGCCGCCGTTGCCACGGGAGTTCGTATCCACTTCGCCGGCTGGGCTCCACTGTTTCCCACGCCCGCCTTCAAACTTACTGGCATGACAGAACTCTGGCTGTTTGCCCTGATGGGAATCCTGATGGGTTTTGCGGGTGTGGTCATGATCCGCGTTCTGTCGTGGCTCGAAGACTTCTTCGACGAACTTCCCATTAAGCACGCTCTGATCTGGTCCCCTGCTATCGGTGCCCTGATTCTCGGTGTCATCGGATACTTCTACCCACAGGTGTTCGGCACCAGCTACGACACCATCCGTGACATGCTGAACGATCGCCTCGCTCTTCACACGCTCGTCGGCATCTCCGCGGCCAAATTCGGCGCTCTGGTCATCTCGCTCGGCTCCGGAACTACGGGAGGCGTCTTCGCTCCGTCGCTGGTGGTCGGCGGTGGGCTGGGTGCAGCGTTCGCCATGGGCTGTGGGCACATCGTTCCGCACCTTATCAGCGATCCGGCGTTCTATTCGCTTGTCGCCATGGCAGCGCTCTTTGGTGGCATTGCGCGCGCGCCCTTCACCAGCATCGTCTTCCTCTTCGAGCTCAGCCACAACCCCAACGCGCTTCTTCCGCTCATCGTCTGCGTCATGATCTCCGACGCCGTGGTCAGGCTTTGTAGCCGCGACTCCATCATGACCGTCAAGCTCGCCAAACGCGGCCTCATCGTTCTCCAGGACTACTCCGTTCCTGTCCTCATGCGCGCGCGCGTCGAACAGGTGATGAAGAAAAAATTCAACGTCGTGCAGGCCGATGATGAGCTAAGCGCCGTATTGGCGAGCTTGGCGCCGGGCACAGTAGGCTTCCTTCCGGTCGTCGAGCAGAATGGAGACCTGGTTGGCATCGTCGAAGCTCATGACCTGCTGAGAATTGAAACTCCCGATCACCACTTCAACATGCGCGAGCTCGCGCGGCAGGACTACGTTCTCGCCTACCCGGATCAGGCGGTGGACCGTGTGCATCGCATGATGATGCTCAAGAATGTCGAGAACGTCGTCGTCGTGCCATCCCACGCTGCACGTACCCCCATCGGCATTGCGCGAGCCAACGATCTACTGCAGCTCCGTCGCTGGCTCATGGAAGAAGAAACCCGCGAAGTCGCCTTAGATATCGAAACCGAGTGACGGATGAATATCTTGACCAAGCCTCCCGACCGGCGCAGCTTGTGTGGCCCGGACCGATATACCTGTCGGGCACCGCGCAGGGGTCTCGTCCGGCAGGACAGCTTGGGGTCTCTTAGACCACCCGATTCTCGCGAATCACCTGCTTGTAAAACTCCGCGCTCAGCTTGGGCGTTCTCTTCTGCGTTTTGAAATCCACATAAGTGATTCCGAAGCGCTTGTCGTATCCGTCGGCCCATTCAAAGTTGTCCAGCAGGCTCCAAAGGAAATAGCCCTTCACGGGAACACCTTCAGCCACGGCACGTTGAAGCTGAGTCAAATAATTGCGCAGATACATCACTCGATCTGTGTCGTACACATGACCATCAGGGGTAAGGTGATCGTCCGACGACGCGCCGTTCTCGGTGATGTAAATTTCCTTCACATTCCACAGAGATGCCACGAGCTTAGGCCCCCAGTACAGCGCCTCCGGCCCGATCGTGAGCCACGAACTAAACATATGAGGATATGACGCAGGCATCGGAACCACGGCGTAACCCTTCTCCGAACTATCCGCACGAACGTACGTAGGTTGATAAATATTGATGCCGACGAAATCCATGGGCGAGCCGATGATCTTCATCTCCTCCGCAGTAAACTTCGGCGCATCGGCCCCAAGACGCTTTAGGTAGAGATCGCTGTAGCGGCCGTCCTCGATCACCGACAGGTACATCGCATTCTCTTCGCGCATCGCCCGCCGCGCTGCCTCCACGTGTTCCGTCGAGTCGATTACAGGCGTCGTTGCGGTGATATTGTCCGCAATCCCGACCTTCGTGCCCGGCTTTGCCTGCGAGCGAATGGCCCGGACGGCCATCCCGTGGGCAAGCACAACGTAGTGGGTCAACTGTGCAACCCGTTTCGCATCCAGTTGCAGACCTGGAGCGTGGGTGCCCACCTTATCGCCCAGTTCGACGAAGGTGCGCATCTCGTTCATCGTCATGAAATGCTTCACGGTGTCGGACAGCTTGCCTGCGGTATAGCCCGCGTAGTCTGCGAACGCCTTTGCGGTATCGCGATTCTCCCATCCGCCCTTATCTTGCAGCGCTTGCGGGAGATCCCAGTGATACAACGTGCAGTAAGGTTGTACTCCGTTTTCGAGCAGAGTGTCCGTCATGCGACGATAGAAGTCCAGACCCTGCTGGTTTGGCTGTCCAGTGCCGGTTGGGAAGATGCGCGTCCATGCGACGGAAAACCGGCACGTCTTCAATCCGATGTCTTTCATCAGGCGAATGTCTTCTTTGTAGCGGTGAAAGTAGTCGTCGGCGACATCTCCCGTATCGCCATCGTGCACTTTGCCCGGAGTATGAGAAAACGTGTCCCAGATCGAAACGCCTCGTCCGCTGTCTTTCACTGCCCCTTCCACCTGGTAAGAGGCCGTCGCCGATCCCCATAGAAAATCGCGCGGGAAGCCGTGAGCCATTGCAGCAGATGGAACAGCAGTCTGCCCAGACCCCTCCAAAACGCGGGCTGAGGCTGGAACGGAGAGGGCTGCAGCCGACCCACCGAAGATGCGTGCAAAATCTCGTCTCGACAGCTTGAACACGGAATGCTCCTTGGAACTACGAAACACAGGTAAAGATTGCTCGAACACACGCGGTCGAAGGGCAACCAGGTCAGGCCAGCTTCATCGTCTCCGGATTCCAGTGGACGATTGCGTCGCGTTCATAACTGAGATTGCTGAGCAGGGCAGCCCCGGCCGCGCGAAAGCCGAAGACGGCATCTTCCACCACGGGCTTGCGGCTGCGTACCGAGTCGAAGAAGTTGCGGAAGTGATCGTAGCTATCGCTGTATCCCTTCGGCGCCACAAACCGCTGAAATCCCGCCGCCGGCTCGCCGGTAGGATGTTCCAGCGGGTACTTCTGCCGATACTGCTCCAGGTAGCTCTTCTGCATTGCGTCGGTGAAGGTGCTGATGCTGTAGCCCGGCTCTTTCTCTCGTGGCACGCGGCTCACCGTCACACTGTTGCCCGCAATCTCCATCGTGCCTTCCGAACCGGTAAAGATCAGCCCCTCGCCTTCTTCGCCGCCGTCGACAAAGTTCACTCGCAGACTCAGGTTGAATCCTTCCTTGTAGTCGAACAGCGCCAACATCACGTCCGGAACGTCGCGGCCATCCTTCCAGAATCGCAGCCCGCCTGTGGCCATCGCGCGCGTTGGACCATGCGAACCCGTAATGAAGTGCGTTCCGCTGAACAGGTGCACAAACAGATCTCCCGCCACGCCACTGCCGTAGTCCTTCCACTTCCTCCATTGAAAGAAGCGTTCCGCGTTGAACGGAATCTTGGGCGCCGTCCCCAGGAAGCGCGGCCAGTCGCAGGTCTGCGTACTCGCGTCCAGCGGCACGCTGTAGTTCCACGCCCCCTGCGACGAGTTCCTGTCCCAACGCGCGGTCACTAAATTCAACTCGCCAATGGCGCCTGAGGCCAGCAGTTCCTTGGCCTTCACATAGATCATCGAGCTCACCCGCTGGCTTCCCACCTGGAGAATCCGCTTGGTTGCCCTCGCCGTCTCGATCATCACCGGCCCATCTTCGTACAGATGGATCATCGGCTTCTCGCAGTACACATCCTTGCCGGCCTTCATCGCATCGACGGCTGCTTGCTTATGCCAGTGGTCCGGCGTTGCAATGATGACGGCATCGATGTCCTTCCGCGCAAGGACCTCGCGATAGTCCCGGGTCGTGAACACATCATTGCCCCAGAGTTCTTTCGAATGTGCGAGCCGGCCATCGTAACAATCTGCGACTGCCAGCAGCTTCACGCCCGGAACCTGCAGCGCGAATTTGGTATCGCCCTGCCCCTGTCCACCGGCCCCTATGAGAGCAATCTGAAGATGATCGTTAGCGGCTACGCTTCCTCCCGCCTGCCTCGGTTGCTCCGCCAGCATCTGTAGATTCGCGCCAGCCACCATTGCTCCCGCCGCTTTGAGGAAGCTCCTACGGTCCACACTCGTCATTCTTTCGGCCCCTTTCGCCACGCCATGTCATACACGCAGCCTGCCAACTGAAGGTATTGCAGCAGCCTGGCATTGTCCAGAGCGGTGCGGACCCGCAAGGCGCCGGGTTTCCGATGGCACTCGCCTGGAAGCCATGTACGTTGCGCCAAAAAAATATCTTGACTGTTCTCCTTCCACCTAGGTACCTTTTGGTTCGTTCTTCAAACATAATAGGCCGCGGCGTCAGTTGCTCTTCCATTTGGAGGTTTTGTCGATGTTCGTATTCAGAAAGATTCCCGTTGCTGCAATCGTTCTCCTGTTGCTCGCATCCCCGCTTCCCCTTCTTGCACAGGCTGTAAGTGCGACGCTCCTCGGTACTGTTACCGACTCGACAGGAGCCGCGATCCCGGGCGTCAAAGTCACCGCGACCGCGACCGCGACTGGAGAGCTCCACGAATCGGTGACGAACGAAAGTGGAAATTACACCTTTCCCGACCTCCAACCTGGCACGTACACGGTCTCGGTCGAAGCGAAGGGTTTCAAAAAGTCCACGCACCAAAATATCGACGTCCTCATCAACTCCTCGACGCGCACCGATCTCTCTCTCGAAACCGGCAGTGTCTCAGAAACCGTTCTCGTGACCACCGCGCCCGCTTTGCTGCAGACGGACCGCGCCGATATCAGCACGAAGATCGAAGCCAGGCAGGTAGCGGACCTTCCCCTCGGCACCAACCGCAATTTCCAGTCGCTGCTCAACCTTGTGCCCGGCGTCGCACCGGCCACGTTCCAGCACTCGCAGTTCTTCAACGCGGCCAGCTCGCTGCAGACAGAAGCCAATGGTCTGCCCCGGATGGGGAATCTCTATCAGATTGAAGGTATCGATGACGACGAGCGCACCGGGCTGCTGCAGATCATCATTCCTCCCGCGGAAGCCATTCAGTCCGTCGACATTTCCACGAACAACTTCGAAGCCGAGCTCGGCCGCGCCACTGGTGCTGTGACCAACGTCATCCTGAAATCCGGCACCAATGCGTTTCATGGTTCGGCGTTCGAATTTATTCAGAACAACGCCGTCAACGCCCGCTCCTACTTCTCCACTGGCCCGCTCGGCCACCTCTCGTACAACTACTTCGGCGGCAGCATCGGCGGCCCTATCCTCAAGGACAAGCTGTTCTTTTTCGGAGACTATCTCCGCACCTCCGACCACGAAAAAATCTCCAGCACCCTCACCATTCCTGACGCCCGCTACTACACCCCCGACCCAACCAACAGCTTCATCGACCTCAGCGCCGCCCTCGTCAACGGAGCCGGCCAGGTCTACGATCCCACCACTGGCGACGGCACCGCCGCCCACCCGCGCACGCCCTTCCCCCACAATCACATCCCGCTCAGCTACGTGAACCCCATCTCGCTCGCCCTCCTCAAAGGCGTCAACGCCGCCGCCGCAACCAACGGCATCCTCAACCCCAACGCCCCCCTCTCCGGCCCGACCAACAACTACACCACCAACCTGCCCTTCACCAAAACCACCGACAGCTTCGACACCAAAGTCGATTGGCAGATCAACGAAAACAACCATCTCAGCGGACGCTTCAGCTTCCAGCGCGCCGTCACCTTCCAGGCACCCGCGTTCGGTTCCTTCCTCGGCGGACCCGCAGGTGGTGCCTTCGAAGGCACCGGCGACCAGAAGTCCTACAGCACCGGCGCCAATTACGACCACATCTTCTCCCCCACCCTCTTCACCGAAGTACGCTTCGGCGTCGCTCACCTCCGCAACAACGCCACCCCCACTGACTACGGCAGCAACGACGCCACCACCCTCGGCGTACCCGGCGTCAACCTCGGCGGACAGCCCTTCACCACCGGACAGGTCGGCGTCACCATCAACGGCGGCTTCTCCGGACCCACCATCGGCTACTCCGCCTCCATGCCCTGGATCCGCGGCGAAGCCAACATCGACTTCGTCAACAACTGGACCAAGGTCATCCGCAATCACACCTTGAAATTCGGTGGCGACCTCCGCCGCGTCCGTGACGATCTTCTCCAAGACCAGACCTTCAGTCCCCGCGGCGCCTTCACCTTCAACGACGTCCAAACCTCCCAGGCAGGCGCCAAAACCAACGCCGCCAACGACGTCGCCAGCTTCCTGCTCGACCTCCCCAGCCAGACGGGCCGAGACCTCAACACCTTCTTTCCCGCGTACCGCCAGTGGTGGTTCTTTGCCTTTGCCAGCGACAAGTGGCAGGTCACACCGAAACTCACCGTCGACCTTGGCCTGCGTTGGGAGTTTTATCCTCCCGCCACACCCAAGAGTGCGGGCGGCTTCTCGAACTACGATCCGTCGAGCAACCAGCTTGTTCTTGCCGGTCTCGGTGGCAACCCTTCCAATCTTGGGATGCAGACGCGTTATAAATACTTCGCACCGCGTACCGGGTTCTCGTACCGGGCAACAGACCAGACGGTCATCCGTGGCGGTTTTGGCGTCAGCTACATGCCGTTCCCAGACAACGTGTATGCCTACAACTTCCCGATCCGCGCCAACAACAGCTTCCAGCCGGTGGGCACCTACACTCCGGCGGTGCTGGCGGATGGTGTGACCACGGCGACCTTCCAGGCAGGCTTTCCGGCCCCGGTTCCAGTCAACATTCCGTCCAATGGGATTATTCCCATCACGGGCGCGCTCAACAGCCAGGTTTTCACCTACATCCCGAAAACATTCAAGAACGCGTACGTCGAATCGTGGAATGTCGCTATCCAGCAGGCACTGCCCGGTAACCTCTCCATGCAGCTTGCGTATGTGGCCAATCACGGGGTCGACATCTCTGGTGCTCAGAACATCAACCAGCCGACCACCTACGGCGGGGGCCCGAAGTCCGACCCTGAATACCTGGCCTTTGGCCGGACGGCAGCCACTAACCAGTATTTTCTGGGCTTCTCTTCCAACTACCAATCGTTGCAGGCTCAGCTCGACAAGCGCTTCTCGAACGGTCTTGGCTTCACCTCTGCCTTTACCTGGGGCAAGGCCATGGGATACATCGGCAACAACGGTCCAGCAGGTAGTGCCGATAACGGCGGCCTTATCTTCTTTATCAATCCACGCAGGAACTACGCTCCGCTCGACTTCGATCGCACGTTGAACTTTGAGCAGAGCTTTACCTACGAGTTGCCCTTTGGACGCGGTCATACCATGCTGAGCTCCGGTCCCGCGGCCTACGTCCTGGGCGGCTGGAAGATCTCGGGCATCGTTTCTCTCGTCTCCGGAACACCGTTCAGCGTTTATGCGAATCAGAGTCCGCTGAACACCCCCGGCACGGCGTTGCTGGCCAACCTCAGCGGCACCTACCACGTGACCCATGGCGTGGGAGCTAATACTCACTGGTTCGATCCAACCGCCTTCACCCAGCCCGCCGGATGCCCGGCTCCGGTTGCGGGCGTCGCGCAACCCTGCACCGCAAACAATGTGGCACTTGGCAACACCGGCCGAAACGAGTTCCGCGGACCCGGCTATGTGCAGGACAACGTCTCGCTGTTCAAGAGCTTTCCGCTGTTTCGAGAGGCTTCTATCGAGGCCCGAATCGACGCCAACCAACTCAGCAACACACCTCAGTTCAACAACCCGAACAGCGGCAGCGGCAATATCATCTCGGCTGGAAACTTCGGCCAGGTCACCAGTACTCTCGGCAGCGGTCAAGGCAGCGTGAACGGGGTTGGAGGAGGACGTACTTTGCAGGCTTCGGTCAAGATCGCCTTCTAACTCGGCTGCGAGGCCGGTCGATGCCAGATCGACCGGTCTCTCTCTTTTGCGGGTACCGTTTCTTGTGGTCTTCGCTTGGCTTGATTCATTCCGCAGGGAATCTGCTGTTGTCTCCCTTTCCGCTTCGTCCAACTACAATCACCAAAGGGCGGGGCCACCTGGCTGCCTTGCCGCAAAGGAGCAACATGGAAGTCTTGTCTAGACGCAGTTTCCTCACCGCAGCGGGAGCCACTGCGGCAGCGTGCGCAGCCCATCCTCTGCTCGCGTTCGGCGACGTGGCGAGAGCTGCTGCCAACTCTCCTTTTAAGGTCGCTGTGATCTCGGACGAGATCTCGGAAGACTTCGACCATGCCTGCTCGGTGATCGCCAACGAGTTCGGCCTGGAATGGGTCGAACTGCGCGGGATGTGGGGCAAGAATCTCCAGGCCTCCACGGACGCCGAAATTGCGGAAGCGCGGAAGATCCTGGCGAAATACAGCCTGCGCGTGACCGACATTGGCAGCCCCCTGTTCAAGGTCGACTGGCCGGGCGCGCCCAAGTCGCAGTACGGCTCGAAAGAGGACACGCACGGCGCGCCGGATAACGCCTACAAGCAGCAGGACGAGGTTCTGGAGCGCTCCATCTCGCTGGCCAAACAGTTCGGGACGGACAAGATTCGCTGCTTCGACTTCTGGCGCATCGATAACGTCGCTCCCTACCGTGCGGCGATCAACGAGAAGCTGCGGGCTACGGCTGAGAAGGTTGGATCTCAGGGGCTTCTGCTTGTGCTTGAAAACGAGTTTGCGTGCAATACGGCCACCGGACGCGAGGCCGCAGCTACTCTTGCGGGGGTTCCGACGCCCCATCTGGCGCTCAACTGGGATCCGGGCAACGCGGTGATGCGCGGCGAGATGGACGCTTTCCCCGGCGGCTGGGACGCATTGCCTAAGAACCGCATCCACCACTGCCACTGCAAGAACGCCGTGAAGAACGACTCCGGCAAGACCGTCTGGTCGCCCGTGGATAAAGGCTTTGTCGACTGGACCGCCCAGTTCCGCGCGCTCAAGCAAGCGGGTTATCGCGATGCGGTCAGCCTTGAGACTCACTGGCGCGGGGCGGGGACGCCGGAGGCTTCGACCCGGGTCAGCTGGGCTGGCATGAAGAAGTGCCTTGAGGCGTCGAACACGTTTTAGGGGCGAAGATGTGGCCTGCCGGCCGGGCCCACTGCGCTCCGTCACCCCACAAACAAGGACCTGTTTGCGGGGACCCCGATTCGGGCGGTCACTTCGTGACGGGTATACCCCTTCGGTGGGCGCTCCCGTTGGTCGCGAAGGATCTTGGTTGCCGACCAACGGGAGGCCCGTGGCGAATCCGGTATACCCCCCACGAAGTGGGCGCGCCACGCGCAGTGGGCCCGCGCGGCAGCGCTATCTTCCTCTTCTCCCTGCGGTGGGGTGGGCCTCTGCCTGCCCCCCCTCCCCCCCCTTATTGCCCGCGTGTAACTCTCATAGAATGTTGGAGTTAGAGGGAGGGTTTGGCGCCAAATTCGTGCAGGCAAAGGAGTTACGTGCAAATTCGTGCAAGCAAACGGGTTAGGGGCGGCGGCCAAGTAAAAGGAAAAAGCCCCGGCCGGGTGGGCTCGGGGCTTCTTTGATCTCTTATTTCAATTATACAGGACAGAGGGAAACTAGTACGCCACGGGCTAACCGTAGTGCTTTCAGACGTATACCTCAAAACGGGGCTTGACAGGAATATTTGCTGAGGTTTTTGGAGTATTTATTTATAAAGTGTTGCAGGGGCGGGGTTTGTGGGCCGCTCCATTTTGGGCATCGAGAATGGGTGTGGGTGGAGGAGAGCTACTCCGGACGCGAGGCGGGGCGAGTTGTGTGGGAGAGCGGTTCGCGCTGGCGCGCGAAGGCCCACATCTCAACATCGAGATATGGGGCACCCGGCTGGTTTGTGGTGTTTTCGGTTTGGCAGAATGGGGGAGGGAAAGGGAGGCCGCAGTCTGCCCCCCTTAGTCCCGTTGCGTGTTTTTCTTCTAGCGTGTGGTGAAGCGACGGCGAGCGATGCCCATGAGGCCGAGCAGCCCGGTACCGAGCAGCACGAAGCTTTCGGGCTCAGGTGTGGCGGCGGTGGAGCCGATGGAGCCGATCTCTACGTTGCCCGACTGCAATTGCACGGGGTTGCCGCCTCCGAAGGGGAAGAAGATGGACTCATAGGCGGTGCCGTCGAAGGTAAAGCAGCCGCTGGACTGGAAGCAGAGGTCGGTGAAGTCATTTCCGAAGAAGCCGAGGTAGTCGTAGGTGGAGTGGGATTCGCCTGAAACGTAGTTGTAGAAGAGGCCCGAAGCGGTGGCGGTGACGCCTGAACCGGAGATGGATTCGGACGAGTTGGCGGCGGTGAGGGTGTCGGTGTGGGTGGCGTTGCTCAAGGTGAGGCTGTAGGCGGTGATGTCGGAGCTGGAGAGAGCTCCGAGGTTGCCGTCGGTGGTGATGGTGCCGGAGACGCTGAAGGTGGGGAAAGCGTTATTGACGGTGTAGGTGAGGGGTGAGGCGGAAGCAATGCCTGGGAGGGCAAGGAGGGAAGCGAGCAGAAGGGCGACTTTCATTTTTTTGTTACTCCTTGGTGATGGCCGGTGACGTGGTGCGGGTGAGGCGCACAGCATCGGGCACGTGCGTGGCCAATGGAAAAGGGGAGAAAGGGTCGGTTTGGTGGGTCTCGATGGGGAGTCTGTGCAAGGGAGTGCGGCTTGTGGGGAAATGATTCGGTGTGGGGGTTGGTGGGTAAGGGGATGAAGCGGTTCGCGCTGGCGCGCGAAGCCCACATCTCAGGATCGAGATATGGGGCACCCGGTGCGTGGCTGCTCTCTGAGGATCGTGTGGGACGGCCGGTGCTTGGCTGGTCTGAGAGATCGAGGTGTGGGTGGGGATTCTTGTGGGGTGAGGCGATGAAGCGGTTCGCGCTGGGGCGCGAAGGCCCACATCTCAAAATCGAGATATGGGGCACCCGGTGTGTGCCTGCTCTGAGAATCTTGGGCGGGGACCGGTGTGTGCCTGCTCGGAGAATGGATGGTGGGACCCAGTGGTCCCTGCTCCGAGAATCGTGGTGGGGACGGTCGGTGCGTGGCGCTCGGAGAATCGTGGTGTGGGACGCACGGTGCGTGGCTGCTCTGAGGATCGTGGTGCGGGACGCACGGTGCGTGGCTGCTCTGAGAATGGAGAGGTACGCGGTGCGCGCCTAACGTTTAGATCGAGGTGAGGCGATTGGGTGATTGTGAGAGATTTTGGGGTTGACAACCCATAACCGTTTGATTATTGTTCCGGTATGCGAAGCTCCGTGGAAGGTGTTCTCAAAGCGCTTGCCGATCCCACCCGCCGGGGGATCTTCGAGAGGCTGACGCACGTGGGAGAACAGACGGTGCATGCGTTGACCGAGGCGGGCACGGTGTCGCAGCCCATGGTTTCAAAGCACCTGGCAGCGCTGAAGCGGGTCCAGTTGGTGCGCTGCCGCCGGCGAGGGCGGGAGACGCACTACAGCGCACATCCGGAGGCGCTTTCCCCTTTGCTGGACTGGATGACGCACTATACAAAATTCTGGAAGACCAGCTTCGATCGGCTGGAGAAGGTACTGGAAGGGATGGACCGATGACGGAGGATGGACCGATGACGGATACGCGCTCTGTGGTGTTGGAAAGGGAACTGCGTCATGCGCCGGAAAAGATCTGGCGCGCGCTTACCGAAGGCGCTCTGATCAAGGAGTGGCTGATGGACAACGATCTGCGCGCTGTGGTGGGCCATCGCTTTCATTTCCGCTCGAGGCCTATGCCCAATTGGGACGGCCTGATCGCGTGCGAAGTTCTGACGGTGGAGCCGGCCAGCAAACTTTCCTATAGCTGGAACGCGCTGGGACTGGAGAGCGTGGTGGAGTGGACGCTGGTCCCGACAAGCGGCGGAACGCTGGTGCGCATGGAGCACTCCGGCTTTCGGGCCGATCAAGAGGCAGCCTACAAGGGCGCGACCTATGGCTGGCAGAAGTTTATGGGCGGGCTGGAAGAAGTGGTTGCGGGGATGGATAAGGCTGGGATCGAAAGAGGAGGTTGCCTATGAAAGCGAAGGTCGTTGGTTACTGGATTTCAACCGTTGCGATTGCCCTGGTGATGCTGTCGGGCGGCGTGATGGAGGTGATGCGTTCGCCTGCGGCTACGGCTGGGATTACGCATCTGGGGTATCCCGTTCATTTCTCGGTGCTGCTTGGGGTGTGGAAGATTGTTGGCGCGACGGTGATCCTGCTGCCCGGATTGGCGCTCGCGAAAGAGTGGGCCTATGCGGGGATCTTTATCGATCTGACGGGAGCGTCGGTGGCGCATGCGGCGGTGGGAGACGGAGCGGGGAATATTATTGCGCCGCTGGTGTTTGCGGCGATACTGGTGGCCTCGTGGGCTCTGCGTCCGGCGAGTCGCACGGAGGTTCGGCTGGGCAGCATGCAGGATGAACTGGCCGGCTTGCACAACAAAGGATTGGAGAGAGCATGAAGACGATAGAGGGTCCTGAGGGAGAGGCGGCGGCAGCGAAGATCAGCAAGCGGATTGGGGACCTGGGGGATTGGCGAGGAGAGATGCTGGGCCGGGTGCGTGCGCTGATTCATGCTGCAGACCCTGAGATCGAGGAGGAGTGGAAGTGGGAGAAGCCGAAGTCTCCGGGGATTCCTGTGTGGTCGCATGACGGGATTGTGTGCACGGGGGAGGC
>JALYVA010000049.1 GCA_030853485.1 Acidobacteriota bacterium | reverse complement strand
GGGTATACCCCTTCGGTTGGCGCTCCCGTTGGTCGCGAGCGAGGATCTTTGCTGCCGACCAACGGGAGGCCCTGGGCGAAGCCGGTATACACGTCACGAAGTGACCGCCCCACGCGCAGTGGGCCCGGCCGGCAGGCCATATCTTCTAACGCCCGTGTTCTTCGAGGTATTTCTCTACTTCAAGGGCGGCCATGCAGCCGGAGCCGGCGGCGGTGATGGCCTGGCGGTAGCGGCGGTCCTGGATGTCGCCGCAAGCGAAGACGCCGGGGATGATCTCGCCATTGTGCGTGGGAAAGACGTTATTGCGGGTGAGGATGTAGCCGTCCTCGTCGAGGTCGAGCATGCCCTTGAAGGCGAGGGCGTTGGGAATGTGACCGATGGCGAGAAACATGAAGCTGACGGGAAGAATGTACTCGTCGCCGGAGGTGCGGTTTTTGAGGCGCAGGCCTTTGACATCTTTTTCTTCGACGCCGAGGACCTCTTCGACGATGGTATTGGTGACGAACTTGATCTGCGGGTGGGCCATGGCGCGCTCGAGCATGATGGGCGAGGCGCGAAATTTTTCGCTGCGGTTGACCAACGTGACTTTGGTGGCGAAGCGGGTGAGGAAGAGGGCTTCTTCCATGGCGGAGTCGCCGCCGCCAATGACGGCAATCTCTTTTCCGCGGGCGAAGAAGCCGTCGCAGGTGGCGCAGGAGGTGACACCGTGGCCGATGAGAGCTTGCTCGGAGGGCAGGTTGAGCCAGCGCGCGCTTGCCCCTGAGGCGATGATGAGGGTGCGGGCGTGGACGATCTCTTTGCCGAGGTTGAGGGCAAAGGGGCGACGTGTGAGGTCGATGGAGTTGAGATGGGCCATGTGCAGTTCGGCACCGAAGCGGACGGCCTGCTTCTTCATGTTCTCGATGAGTTCGGGACCCTGGATGCCTTCGGGCCAGCCGGGAAAATTTTCGACCAGCGTGGTGATCGAAAGCTGTCCGCCGGGCTCATGGCCTTCGAGGACGAGAGGCTTGAGGTTGGAGCGGGCGGCATAGATGGCGGCGGTGAGTCCGGAGCAGCCGGAACCGAGGATGACGGTGTCGCGGGTCGTATTTTCAGACATATGGGCTCTCTTGAGTGTAAATGCGCGGGGGAGCAAAAAGATGCAGAGGCGGCATTGGTGCAAGAATCGAAGGTATGGCAAATCTTACTTTGGTATATGGAATGAGGCTGTTACCGGCGGACGAGATTACGGCGGTGGGTGACGCTCCGGTGACGTTGAAGAACGGGAACGAAGCGCGTGTGACGATGCATGTGCTTGAAGGCAGCCGGGAGCAGATTGAGGCGCAGTTGAAGATGAGCCTGGATGCTTTCTTCGACTTTTACCCGGAGATTTAGGGCGGCTTTATCCGGAGATTTAGAGAGTCCTGATAGTGAAGGGCCGGTACGGATTGGCGCCTGCGAGACGGAACGCGCTCCGGATGGTGCGTGGGCATCACAGGTGTTGCGAAACAGGTCATCTTTTGCTCGTGAGTCCCTCCTGACGAAGAACAGGATAGGGCGGAGAGAGAGATGGCGTGCGAGGTGCAACGTTCGGTTGGGGTGGGGTTCGCTCGCGCGGGCTTGCTCTTTGGCACGGCGGTGTTGTCGCTGAGTGTGCCGGTGTGGGGACAGGTTTCGCCGGGAACGGGGGCGTCCAGTCCACAGACGGTGGTGGATGTGCTGGAAGGGATGTCCGGGCGGGCGGATGTGATCTTCACCGGGCAGGTGGTGGCGGTGCGGCGGCCGGCTTTCGCGGCGGGCGTGACGCAAACGGGCGGGACGCAAACGGGCGTGGTGGAGATTGATTTTCGGGTGGATACGGCGATTCGCGGATGCGCGGGTGGGCTGTATACGCTGCGCGAGTGGGCGGGCCTTTGGGGGGTGGAAAGCGAACGCTACCGGATGGGCGAACGGTTTCTGATGCTGCTGCATGCGCCGAGTGCCGCTGGACTGAGTTCTCCGGTCGATGGATTGAATGGCGCGATTCCGATTCGCCAGGGTGGAAGCGCTACGCCCTTCGCGGGGCCGATGGAGACGACGCGGTTTGTGGATCTGCGTTGGCTGGGGGCGAAGCTTCCGCGGGAGGTTTCGTACCGGAGCGAAAGTGCGGCGGATGCAAGCGAGATGCTGCCTCCGGTGCCTTTTGTGGCGACGCCCGAGACGCTGGCCGCGGTGGCTTCAGGTTCGGCGGCAGGGGTGGCGGGGATGGCGGGGTTGTCTGCGCCGAGGCAGGCGAGCTCGATTCCGACGCAGCAGGCTTCGGTGGATGCGGTGCTGGGGATGTTGACGGGATGGGAGAAGGCGCGGCATGCGGTTCGGTAGCCGGGCGCGGGCGTTGGAGTGGGTCAGCTTGGGGCGGGTGCTGTCCCTGGCGATGATGCTGGTGGCTCTGGCGGGTCCGCTGTGGGCGGGTGGTCCGAGATGGGTGACGGGACCGCCGTACTTCACCGGATCGGGCGCGCCGGTGGTCTGGTACACGAACCATCCGATGTACTTTACCGATGCGGGCGACCTGAGCGCGACGGTGGATCATGCTTCGGCGGATGCGCTGGTTGCGGCCGCGGCGGCGGTGTGGAATGTGCCGAGCGCGAGCCTTGTGCTTTCGCAGGGCGGGACCCTGAATGAACATGTGAGCGGGGCGAACTCGTACCTTGGCCCGAATGGCGTGGTGTTTCCGGCCGACGTGCAAAGCAGCAACTACGGGACGGTGCAGATTGCGGTGGTCTACGATCGCGATGGTTCGATCACCGATTTGCTGCTTGGCAATGGAGCGAGCGATCCGAGCGGATGCCTGCAGAACGGCGTGACGGAAAGCGTGGACTCGATTGTGCCGGCGGGATGGATCGAACATGCGGTGCTGGTGTTGAATGGCCGCTGCACGGGACCAAATCCGCAACAGCAGACGCAGATGCAGTACCAGTTGATGCGTGCGTTCGGGCGTGTGCTCGGACTGGGATGGTCGCAGACCAACGACAACGTGTTTACGGGAAGCCCGCAGCCTACGTTGGACCAGGCACTGAACTGGCCGGTGATGCACCCGATCGATATTATCTGCGGGCCGTATACGTACGAGTGCATGCCGCAGCCTTTCACGCTGCGTCCCGATGACCTTTCGGCGCTGGGCGAGTTGTACAACATCGCAAGGGGGACAGCGCCACAGGGCAAGGTGGACACGGGGCAAAACGCGAGCCAGGTGTTTGGCCGGGTGCTGTTTCCGAGCGGGCAAGGCATGCAGGGAGTGAATGTGCTGGGCCGCCGATGGCACCAGTACGTGGACATTTCGCGGGCCGAGGCCTGGTATACGGCATCGTCGGTATCGGGCACACAGTTTCGCGGGTCGAATGGGAATCCGGTGAACGGGAGCGATACGTCGTTTGCAGGCACGCAGGGGTCGGGCAATCCGTCTCTCGAGGGTTACTACAACCTGGAGCGCGTGCCGATGCTTTCGGGGGACTGGATGATCATTATTCTCGAAACCGAGCCCATCAATCCGCTGTATACGGGGAGCTATGCGGTTGGGCCTTATGGGGGGAACACGGTCGATCCATCGGGCACCGATCATCCGCTTCCGGAGGGGTTGTTCAGCAGTTACGGCTATGCGGGCATCGATTTTTCTCCTACGGGTCCGGCGGCGAGCTGCAATACCGCGGGGGATGGGACCGAGACGGCGCCGGCTGCGGTCGTCTCGACGGGATGGTGGACGGGGCTGCTGTGCGGATACGGGCATGCGGCGTGGTCTTCGCTCGCGGTAAAGGCGAACCGCACGTTTACGGTGGAGGTTACGGCCGAGGATGAGCAGGGCTTTGCGACGACGGCGAAGGCGCTTCCTGTGATCGGGGTGTGGAATGCGACGGACCCTGCGGGCTCGCTTCCGACGGTGGCAGCCGCGAGCCAGGCATTCAGCGGCCAGACGACGGGGATGACGGCGCTGACGGTTTCGAATACGCAACCGGACCAGTTACGTATGGTGATTGCGGATCAGCGCGGCGATGGACGCCCGGACTTCAACTACCAGGCGCGCGTGCTGTATGCGGACAGCGTTTCGCCGGCGACGGTGAGCGCGTCGGGAGGAACGGTGACGATTTCGGGGATGGGTTTTCGGCCGGGCGATGCGGTGACGGTGAATGGCGTTGCCGCCGCGGTTTCGAGCTGGACCTCGAACACGATCGTTGCGACGGTGCCTACGCTGCAGGCGCTGGGGTCGAGCACGGCGCTGGCGGCCGATGTGACCGTGTCGGACCTTTCGACCGGAGGCACTACGACGATGACGGGAGCGTTGAATTATGGAGCACCGAGGGCGACGTTGAGCCTGGTGACGGCGCCCTCGGGAACTGTGCAAGTGGGGCAGGCGGCTCCGGTTGCGTTCGCTGTGCGGGTTGTGGGCAGCGATGGAGTGACGCCGGTGGTGGGCGAAGCGGTGAGCTTTACGGCGGTGAGCGGAAGCGTGTTGTTTGGGGCCTGCGGTGCAGCCAGCTGTACGGTGGCGACGGATGCATCGGGCAATGCTTCGACCTTGGTGACGCCTGAGGCCGCGGGAAGCATTACGCTCCAGGCCGCGGGTGTGGACGGCACGGCGACGGCGTTCTTTACTGCGGTGGTGCGGGTGCAAAGCGCGGTGCCGGTACAGGCGACGGAGTATGTGGCGGCGGGGGCGACGGTGATGTGGAATGCGCAGCTTCAGCTGTACGACAACCTGAGCTCTACGGCGGGCATCCCCGTCGCGTGGGCGGAGACTGCCGGGGCTGTGGCGATCCATCCTGCGCAGACGCTCGCGAACCCGCAGGGCCTGGCGCAGACGGACGCGACGATAGGGCCGGTGGCGGCGGGGGCGCAGGCGGCTTTCTCGGCTTGCGCGTGGGCCGGGGTGTGCGCCACGTTTACGGCGTGGGGGGTGGACCCGGCGGAGCTTGGTATTGCGACGATCAGCGGCAACAATCAAGCGGTGCCCGCGGTGGGGACGCTGCTTCCGGTGACGCTGCAGGTGACAGACGGTGCGGGGCATCCTGTTGCGGGCGCGACGGTGGTGGTGTATCAGACGGTGACTGCATGGCAGCTTCAGTGTCCGGCGCAGGGCCGCTGTCCGATCGCGCCAACGTATGGCTCGATGCAGTCGACATTGGTTTCGGACATCAACGGCCTGGTGATGGTCGCACCCGAACAGCTGTCAGGTGTGGCCGAGACGACGAATATTGCGGCTGCGTGCGGCGGGCAGGGCTTCGTTGCGCTTACGCTCCAGAAGCAGCCGTAAGTGTGTGGGCTGGTGAAGCGGTGCGGACCTGAGGTGGGCGAGAAGATGTGCGGGGACTAGTCGGAAAGGCGGATCTGGCGGATGGGGGCGGAAGGAGGAGCATCGGCGCGACCGGAGTCCTGTTTGCGGCATCTGAACAGAGACAGGAACAGCCAGGTGAGTCGGTCTGGCGGGATGACACCGGGGGGAGCCGGAACGATGGCGCAAGCAACAGCGGCAACAGGAATGGCACGCAAACGCGTTGTGATTCTGGGCGGTGGATTTGGCGGAATCAACGCGGCGACGGAGTTGGGGAAGCTTCCGGTAGACGTCACGCTGGTGGACCGCAGAAATTATCATCTGTTCCAGCCTCTGCTGTACCAGGTTGCGCTGGCGGTGCTTTCGCCGGCCGATATTGCGCAGCCGATCCGATCGATTCTTAGCACGCACCGGAATATCGAGGTGCTGATGGACGAGGCGGTGGGCTTCGATGTGGCGCAGCGACGTGTGGACCTGAAGACGGGGGTGCAGCTGGAGTACGACTACCTGATCGTTGCGACGGGTTCGACGCACTCCTACTTTGGCCACGAGGACTGGGCGAAGCTTGCGCCGGGACTGAAGACGATTGAAGACGCGACCGAAATACGCCGACGGGTGCTGCTTGCCTTTGAGCTTGCGGAGCGGCAGATGATGGAGACAGGAACCCATCCTGCGCTGAATTTTGTCATCATCGGGGGAGGCCCTACGGGGGTTGAGCTTGCGGGCGCGATCAGCGATATTGCACGACTGTATATGACGAATAATTTTCGCCATATCGATCCGTCGATGGCGCAGGTGGTGATTCTCGAGGGTTCGCCGAAGATACTGGGTTCTTATCCCGAAGATCTGCAGCGGAAGGCGCGGGCACAGCTGGACGGGCTTGGGGTGAAGGTGCGGAACGGCGCGCAGGTGACGGAGGTGCAGCCGGGCTATGTGATGATCGGAAGCGAGCGCATCGATTCGGTGGTGACGTTGTGGGCGGCCGGGGTGCAGGCGTCGCCGCTGGGCAAGCTGCTGGGCGCACCGGTCGATCGCCGGGGCGCGGTGATGGTGGATGGGCATTTGAATCCTCCTGGCCACCCGGAGATTTTTTTCTGCGGCGATCTTGCGCACTTCGAGCAGGATGGCAAACAGGTGCCGGGAGTCGCGCAACCCGCGATGCAGATGGGGCGATATGCGGCGACGCGCATTGGGCGGCTGATTGCAGCCGAAGCGGGAAGCGATGGTACGGGCAAGGACGAAGCGTTTCGCTACTTCGACAAAGGCGATATGGCGACGATTGGCCGGAAGGCCGCGGTGGCGGATATCAAGTGGCCCTTCAAGGCACACTGGAGCGGGTTTCCGGCATGGATGACCTGGCTTGTGGTGCATATCTTCTTTCTGATCGGCTTCCGCAACCGGCTTTCGGTATTTCGCCAGTGGGCGTGGACGTACCTGACGTTTCGCGATGGCGCACGCCTGATTACAGGATCGCAGGAGCTGCCGGGGTGGAATGTGAAGGACCATGCGCGGGGAGATCTGACGACGAAGCCTCTCGATATGAACTCTCCCAAGACCTGACATCGGAGCGGGTGTTTGTACGTGTGGTGCACGATTTCGGATTGCGTCTACGGCGTGCTTTGCCTGCATTCCTGCGCGCGTTGATGGAAGAGCTGAACGGAGTTTTCCATTCTGCCGACTTCTGTTTTCGCGACCCTAGGTTTGGAAGCATCCCCCCGTCATACGCCTTGCGTCCCACTGCGCTGGGGTGGCAATTATTATGGAGGCGAAAAGACCGGCAGGCGGGAGGGTTCGCTATGCGGTCGTGGGCCTGGGATGGATTGCGCAGGCGGCTTTTCTGCCGGGTGTGGAGCACACGGGCAACAGCGAGATTGTCGCGCTTGTCTCCGGAGAGGAAGACGAGGCGCAGAAGGTCGGAGAGAAGTACGGCATTGCGAACCACTTCTCGTACGGCGAATATGACGCGCTGCTTCGGTCCGATGCGATCGGTGTATCTTGCCCTGCCGAACTTCGAACATGTGGACTTCGCGGTAAGAACGCTGGCGGCCAGCGCATTTTTGCGACAGCGGGCCAGTTTACCTGGCGGACTCTTCAATCTCTTTCCACTCGGCATCGGAGAGCTTCACACCTGCGGCTGCGATGTTTTCCTCCAGGTGTTGGACCGACGAGGTGCCGGGGATGGGAAGCATGACGGGTGAGCGGTGGAGCAGCCAGGCAAGGGAAAGTTGCGAGACGGTTGCGCCGTGGTTTTTCGCCGCCTGGTCGAGCTTGCCACCGGGTTGTGCGAGTTTGCCGGCCGCGACAGGAAACCACGGAATGAAGGCGAGGTTGTTCTTCTCGCAATAGTCGACCACATCCTCATGCTGGCGTTCGCCGATGTTGTATTGGTTCTGCACGCTGACGATGTCGATGACCTTGCGTGCCTGGTCGATTTCGTGCGGCTTGACTTCGCTGAGACCGACATGGCGGATCTTGCCCTGGCGCTGCAGGCGTTTGATGACGGCGAGAGATTCTTCGACGGGCACCTTGGGGTCGATGCGATGGAGCTGCCAGAGATCGAGCCGCTCTACCTTGAGGCGGCGCAGGCTCATCTCGACCTGCTGCTGCAGGTATTCGGGACGCCCGACTGGAAGCCACTTGTTCTGTCCCTGCCGGGTCAGTCCGGCCTTGGTCGCGATCACGACTCCGCTGGGGTAGGGAGAGAGCGCCTCGCCGATGAGTCTCTCGCTCACTTCGGGGCCGTAGGAGTCGGCGGTGTCGATGAAGTTTATGCCGAGCTCGACGGCACGCTGGAGCACCTTCTTTGCTTGCTCAGCGTCCCTGGGTTCGCCCCAGATTCCTTCTCCGGTAAGACGCATTGCGCCGTATCCCAGGCGGTTGACGGTGAGATCGCCGCCTATCGAAAAGGTTCCGCTTGCGGTCGCATCTACAGTGTGGGTGGCCATGTGCTATGGGATGCGTGGATGCGGAGGAAGGTGCATGGTCTCGCCTTCTTCGAGGACTTTTATCTGATGGGAGAGGCCGAGCCGGAGGGCCTCGGCCTCGAGGCGCTGGACGGGCTCGTGGATGGGTTCGCGGCCGAGGCGGAAGGTGCCGAAGTGCATGGGCACCATGCGGGCGGCGCCTACTTCTACAAAGGCTCGCAGGGCCTCTTCGGGGCTGGTGTGGACGGAACGGTAGGTGTCGGGAAAGTAAGCGCCGATGGGGAGGAGGGCAAGTTGGGGCCGGAGTTTTGCGCCGATTTCGCGGAAGCCGTCGAAGTAGGCGGTGTCGCCGGAGTGATACACGGAATGGCCGCCGCCCTCGAGGACGTATCCGCCGTAGCCTCGATGGGTGTCGCGAAACATGCGTGCGCCCCAATGTTTGCAAGGGGTCATGGTGATCCTGAGATCTTTGAGTTCAAGAGACTGCCACCATTCGAGGGAATGCACTTTGGCAAAGCCGGTGCGGGCTACGAGGTCCTGGACGCCGTGAGGCACGACGACCTCCGGGGTGCGTCCGGTGAGCCTGCGGGTGGCGCGAACGACGCGGCGCAAGGAGGCGAGATCGAGGTGGTCCATGTGGGCGTGCGTCAGCAGGACGAGGTCGATGGGCGGCAGTTCGCTGACCAGGACGCCTGCGCGACGCTGCCGGCGCAGGAGGATGAGGCGTTTCGAAAAGACGGGATCGACAAGGACGTTGCGGCCGTTGATCTGGAGCAGAAAGGAGGAGTGGCCGATGAAGGTGATGCCGAGTTCGTTCGCTTGCACCAGCTTTACGGGTCGTGGCGAGCCGGTCATGGGGAGCTCGTGGCTGGCGCGGACCTGCCGCCAAAGCTGCTCGACCTTTCTGAAGGGAAAAGGTCTGCCGTGCCGTGCTTTACGCATTGACTTCATCCCTTGCATAGATGCGGACGGAGGTGTTGACGGCACAGAATCCGCAGGGGGCCGGGGAGGACGCAGGCACCAATGGCCGGGGTTTCCGCATCTATTGGGGAGACGGTGTCTACTCCCAACCCAGGAAGCTCGCTATGCACGCCGATGACCCACTGCTTGAGCATCCGGCCGTTCCGGTGATGCACCGTCGGATCTGGGAGCTTGTGTCGCGTTCGCCGCTCCGTTGTTTGTGGGACCTCAATGGGGTTCCGATCGGCGTGATTGTGAAGCACACCTGGCGCTCCATGCTGGACGATAACCTGGTGGGCCGCGCCGCGGAGCTTGGGTTCTATTTTCTGTTTGCGTTGTTTCCGAGCCTGGTGGCGGCGACTTCGCTGCTTGGACTGGCCGCGCGGTCTGCGTCGACGATCTACTACTCGCTGCTCGGCTATCTTTCGATCGTCATTCCTCACGCGGCGATGGGGACCGTGCTCGACACGTTCCACCAGACCACCGCCTCGACCACGAGCGGCAAACTGACCTTTGGGCTGATGTTTGCCATCTGGTCGGCTTCGGTCGGGTTCTCGGCCATTCAGGACTCGCTCAATGTCGTCTACAAGGTGAAGGAAACAAGGTCGTACTTTGCGGCCCGGCTTTCTGCGATCGGTGTCACCATCATTCTGCTTGTGCTGGTCACCGTGATGCTGGCGGCGCTGCTGGGTGGCGACTTTCTGGCACGCCTGGCGCATCTGCGGATCTATCATCACGCGCTCGCGCTCGCGGCCGCAATCGCGGCAAGGACAATCAGCTGGATCATTGCTGCAGGCGTGCTCTCTTTCTTCTTTGCGGTCATCTATTATTTCGCGCCCGATGTAAAGATCACGCACTGGCACTGGCTGACGCCGGGATCTACGATTGGGATGCTGGGATGGCTGGTGGCTTCGATCGGCTTGCGGGTGTACGTGCATCTGTTTGGGAACTACACGGTAACGTACGGCTCGCTGGGCGCGGTGATTATTCTGCTGACATGGTTTTATCTCACCGGCCTGATGCTTCTGCTGGGTGCGGAGATTAACAGCGAGATAGAGGCGGCGGTGGCGGCACGGCGGTTGGGAACGAGCGTAGAGGCCACTGCCGCGCCAAAGGTTGCGCCGGGCGAGGCTGCTGCTTCTGGCTCGCCAGAGGTGGCGGGTGCTTTCGAGCGCGATGCCCGGCGAGATGCAAAACCCGCTGCTTGATGCTGCAGCGGGTCTGGTTTACGCCGGAATCACAAACCCAGCGTTATTTTGCTGCGGGCTTCAGGATGTCGTCCAGCCGGTCCGGCACGTTTGCGACGCGCTCCAGTTCCGGGTACCGCTCGCCTCCGTGATAGTCCAACCGCACGATCTTGTAGTAGCCGGTGTTTTCGACGATCAACTCGACCGCCGGGCCTTGACCCTTGCCGTCGTGCACGGCTGCTTTCAACACGTCTGGCGTGAAGGCGCGTCCGTTGACGGCGAGGATCTTCATCCCGGGGCCGAAGCCGCCTTTGTCCGCGACTCCACCCTTCAATACGTCGGCAACGACACCGGACTTACGCACGTGCAGACCAAGTGAGTACCAGAAGTTGAACGTCTCGCTTTCGGCGTCTTCGAGTGCGCTCCAGGCATTCGGCTTGTCGGAGTAGGTCAGCTTGTAGCCGCCATTTTCCAGACCGCCGAGCGGCGCCTGATAGGCGTTCGAGTCCAGGCGCGAACGCAGGAACGTCGCCCAGTCGTTGGGGACTACGCCGTTGAGGCCAGCCACCACGTCCTCGAAGGTGTAAGGCACTACTTTTGGCGGGGTGTTGCCTCCGAGCCCGTGGAACTTCGCCACGAAATCGTCGAGGCTCTTCTTGCCATTGGTCATCTTGCGGATGGTGGTGTCGACGTCCAGCCAGATCAACTCGCCTTCGTCGTAGTAGTCCACGCCGAGTCTCCAGTTGTCCCATCCGCCGCCTGCGGCATACAGGATCTGCGCGGCGGTGGCGGTGTCCTGAATGTCGCGCCAGGTGCGCCCAGGACGGTTATCGTATGTGGCCGCGATGGTCGAAAGCCGCTGCTTGTACTGCTCCGCGGTCCATATGCCGGAACGCGCGGCGAGCACGTCGCCCAGGTATTCGGTCAATCCTTCATACACCCAGAGCAGGTCGCCTTCCATGGGCTTCTGATAATTGTCGGTAGCGAGGCCCGCGGGGCGGCGATACTTTCCGTTCCAGCTGTGGGTGAATTCATGCGGCAGAAGAAGGCCGTCGAGAACGAATTCGCGGTCGTCGGTGAAGGTGTTGGCGGCAACGCGGTCGTCGCTCGACTGGTGATGCTCAAGGCCGAAGTGCGCCACCTCGTCGCTGAGGGTGACGAGGAAGTGGTAGGAGCCATAGTGCCTGCTTTTGTACAACGCGCCGGTCTCGCGTACGAGCTTGTCGAAGTCCGCAATATGTTCCTTCGAAAGGTCGACCTCTTCGGGGCCGTCGCCTGCCATGTCGAGATAGTGCTTCGGCGAGATTTCGGGCGCAAGCTCCACCTCGCGGAAGTAGCGTCCGGCAAGCACGGGGGAGTCGATCAACTGCTCGAGGCTTACCGTCTTGAACTTCGTCGCACCGGCTGAGTCGCCATCGCGATCGAGCGCCGTGCCGAACTTCCACCCCGTGGGCACCTTCAAGGAGGGCGTGACCATGACCTCATTGGCCGTCTTGCCGTCGGGATAGACGACGAGCGTATTCCAGCTCAACAGCGCAAGGTTTTCGCTGGTCGAGCCTCCGGCAGAAAATCCCGCGAGCGTAGGCGGGGTGAGGAAGTCCATTTTCATCTGAAGCTCGGTCGCGCCCTGGGGCACGGTCAGATGGAAGGCGAACATGTCCACCTTGTCGCGCTCCCACTTCACCGGCTGGCCGTTCGCGGTGATGAAGAAGCCGGCCATGTTCTCGATCGGTCCGGTGGGGCCGTGCTCTCCGGGGATCCACTTGGGATAGACGACGGTGAGCGGCCCGGGTGTGACCGGCATGGTTTCGGAAGCGTGCAGAATCTTTCGTGGAGCATCGGTGAGGTCTACGCTCAAGGTGATGGGCGCGGTCTGCGCGACTGCTGTTAGTGCTCCAAAGACCCCTGCCAGACCCGCACCAGCACACTTCATCCAAGCACGTTGCATCGCTTCACCCTTATGACACTGCTCTTTCGTTGACGCAATCATACATTTCACCTGCCGGGACACGCCGCTTCCGTGCTGTAACCGCACAGACCGCAGCGAGCGCCCGAGACAGTACACTTG
>JALYVA010000039.1 GCA_030853485.1 Acidobacteriota bacterium | reverse complement strand
GGCAGGAGAAGCTGCGTAACGGGAGTCGTGTGATCCCCAGGCAGGGCCCGGCCGGGAACGCCGCTGTGAAGTCGCTGGGCGCAGGCGCTGGGAGTGGGAATGTCACAGGCAAGGCGAAAGACGCAGTAAACACTAACGCACAACGGGATCAGTTACGAACGGCTCCGGCGGGCAATGGAGGCCAGCGTCCATGAGCCCGTCAAGGCCATTTATTCTCCGGCCGGTGGCCACCTCGCTTCTGATGGTGGCCATTTTGCTTGCCGGTTTTGTCGCCTATCAGCAGCTTCCCGTCTCGGCGCTCCCGCAGGTGGACTATCCGACCATCCAGGTGCAGACGTTTTACCCGGGAGCCAGCCCTGAGGTCATGGCGTCCTCGGTCACCGCTCCTCTCGAGCGACAGTTCGGCGAGATTCCAGGGCTGAGTCAGATGACCTCGAACAGTTCGGGCGGAGGCAGCGTCATCACGCTCCAGTTCGACTTGTCGGAGTCGATCGATATAGCGCAGCAGGACGTGCAGGCAGCGATCAATGCGGCCTTCAGTTATCTCCCCAAGGACCTGCCCAATCCCCCGGTATACAGCAAGGTCAATCCTGCCGACGCGCCTATTATGACGCTCGCACTGACGAGCGACACGCTTCCACTTTCGAAAGTCGAAGATCTTGCGGATACCGTCATCGCTCAGAAGATCTCGCAGCTTTCCGGCGTGGGCCTGGTTTCGATCAACGGAGGACAGAAGCCGGCGGTGCGCATCCAGGTCAACCCGACTGCGCTGGCGAACTACGGGCTCAGTCTCGAAGACATTCGCGCCGCACTGGGCACGGCCAATGTCGACCAGGCGAAAGGCAGCTTGAACGGGCCCAGCCAGGCGTTCACCATCGGCGCAAACGACCAGCTGCTTTCGAGCGCGGACTACAGCAATGTCATTGTTGCCTATCGCAACGGGTCGCCGGTGCGGCTGTCCGACGTGGCCAATGCCGTTGACAGCGCCGAAAACCTGTTCCAGGCGGCATGGATGGGAACAGCCGCAGAGGGCGCCACGCAGGGCCATGCTGAACGTGACGCAGTGCTGAAGCCGGCCGTGATCGTCAACATCCAGCGGCAGCCCGGGGCGAACATCATCGGCGTCGTAGATCGGGTGCAGAAATTGTTGCCGCAGCTTCGCTCGACGATGCCAGCCACGGTGACGCTCGAGGTTTTGACCGACAGGACCAACACGATCCGCGCCTCGGTCAAAGATGTGCAGTTCTCGTTGGTGCTGACGATCGGGCTCGTCGTGATGGTGATCTTCCTCTTCCTGCGCTCGGTGGCGGCGACGGTCATCCCTTCGGTCGCCGTGCCCTTGTCCATCGTAGGTACGTTCGGGGTCATGTACCTGCTGGGGTACAGCTTGAACAACCTTTCGCTGATGGCGCTGACGATCTCGACCGGGTTTGTGGTGGACGACGCCATTGTCATGATCGAGAACATCTCGCGTTTTCTCGAGATGGGAGATTCGCCGCTTGACGCTGCATTGAAGGGCTCGGAGCAGATCGGGTTCACAATTGTTTCGCTCACGGTCAGCTTGATCGCGGTGTTAATTCCGCTGCTGTTTATGGGCGATATTGTAGGACGGCTATTCCGGGAATTCGCTGTAACCCTGGCAGTCACAATTCTGGTTTCGGCGTTCGTCTCGCTCACCCTTACCCCGATGATGTCCGCGAAGCTGCTGCGGCACACTCCGGCAAACCAGCAGAGCAGGTTCTACAAGAAGAGCGAAGAGTTTTTCGAGTACGTCATTGCGAAGTACGCGGTAGGCGTGCGATATGTGCTGCGCCACCAAACGACGACCTTGCTTGTGACGTTGGCGACGTTCGCCTTGACGGTGTATCTGTTTCTCGTCGTGCCGAAAGGCTTCTTTCCGGTGCAGGATACCGGTGTGCTGCTGGGCATTACCGAGGCTTCGCAGACGATCAGCTTCAAGGCCATGAGCTCGCGGCAGCAGGCACTGGCCAAGATCATCCTGCAAGACCAGGACGTGGAAAGCGTCTCGTCCTTCATCGGCATCGACGGAACAAATTCGACCTTGAACAGCGGGCGCATCCAGATCAACCTGAAAGACAGGGCGAAGCGGAGCTCCACGGCGCTCGAGGTGATCGACCGGCTGGAACCGAAAGTCGCGCAGGTAGACGGCATTCAATGCTTTCTGCAGCCCCTCCAAGACCTGACGGTGGAGGACCGGGTGAGCCGGACGCAATACCAGTATTCGCTCGAAGATGCCAATCCTGAGGAGCTTGCACTGTGGACGGGGCGCCTGGTCGCGAAGCTGAAGACCATTCCGATCGTCCGCGATGTAGCCAGCGATGAGCAGCTCGACGGTCTCGAAGCGAATCTGGTCATCGACAGGGACACGGCTTCGCGTTTGGGGATCACCCCGCAGAATATCGACGACACACTTGACGACGCATTCGCACAGCGCCAGGTGTCCACCATCTTCACGCAGCAGAACCAGTATCACGTCGTGCTCGAGGTTGCCCCGAAGTTCCAGCGGAACCCTGACGCACTCAACAATATTTATGTGAATAGCTCCAATGGAACGCAGGTGCCGCTTTCCACCTTTACGCACTTTGAACAGAGGCCGTCGTCGCTGGTCATCAGCCACCAGGGGCAGTTTCCCGCGGTCACCATCTCGTTCAACCTTGCGTCGGGCAAGTCGATTGGCGACGCTGTGGACGCGGTAAACAAGGCAAAAGCAGATCTGAATATGCCGCCCAGCGTGAAGGCGGAGTTCCAGGGGTCCGCGCGCGCCTTCGAGGCTTCGATCGCCAATGAGCCCCTCCTGATTCTGGCGGCGCTGATCGTCGTCTACATCGTTCTCGGCGTGTTGTACGAAAGCTACATTCACCCGATTACGATTCTTTCGACGCTCCCTTCCGCGGGCGTAGGTGCCATTCTTGCGTTGCTGCTCTTCCACGTCGACCTGAGCGTCATTGCGCTGATCGGTATCATCCTTCTGATCGGCATCGTGAAGAAGAACGCGATCATGATGATCGACTTCGCGTTGGAAGCCGAGCGCGAACAGGGCCTGCAGCCAGAGGAGGCCATCTACCAGGCCTGTCTGCTTCGATTTCGCCCGATCATGATGACGACCATGGCGGCGCTGCTGGGCGGCCTTCCGCTTGCGCTCGGAACCGGCACGGGAAGCGAGCTGCGGCGCCCGCTCGGCATCACGATTGTCGGTGGCCTGATCGTATCGCAGATCTTGACGCTCTTTACCACGCCCGTGGTCTACCTGTTCTTCGACCGGTTTGCAGGAGGTTCGCGCCGGTCGCACGTGGAAGATGCGGAATTGCATGCAGTCTCGGCAGATTAAGAGCAGTAGGCGATAGGGAATACGGCTACACAGTCAACGTTAGAGGCAACAGCGGACACTATGCATTTTTCAGCACCATTCATTCGGCGGCCGGTGGCGACGTTTCTGATGTCGGCAGCGGTGATTCTGGCTGGTGCGGCGGCATATGCGCTGCTTCCTGTGGCCAGTCTGCCGCAGGTCGAATACCCCGTGATCTCCGTGGGCGCGAGCCTTCCGGGGGCAGACCCGGAGACGATGGCATCGTCGGTCGCGACACCGCTCGAACGACAGTTTGCGAAGATCGCGGGCGTGAACGAGATGACGTCCTTCTCGTCTACCGGTACGACCGGCATTGTGCTGCAGTTCGATTTGAATCGCGACGTGAATGGCGCAGCGCGCGATGTGCAGGCAGCAATCAACGCGGCCCGCAGCCAGTTGCCGGCGAACCTGCCAAGCAATCCTGGGTATAACAAAGTCAATCCTGCCGACTCGCCGATCCTGATCCTTGCCTTGACCTCGGACACGATGACGGTGCCGCAGATGTACGACGCGTGCGACAGCATTCTTGCCCAGAAGATTGCGCAGATTCAGGGCGTAGGCCAGGCCTTTTGTGGAGGCAGCTCGAAACCCTCCGTGCGCATCGAGGCCAATCCGATGCAGCTTGCCCACTACGGCCTGGGCCTGGAGGCGCTGCGCGCTGCGATCGGAACGATCAACGTCAACCAGCCCAAAGGCTATCTTCAGGACAAGGACAAGCGCTGGAGCATCGCAGCAACTGACCAGGTTTTCGGTGCGGCGCAATACGCGCCGCTGATTGTCGCTACCGACCGCGGACCGGTCAGCTCCGCCCCTGCCAGCACCGGGCTTCCAGCCTCTGTCGCCAGCGCCGTCACAAGTCAGAGCGCAACCAAAAGCATTGGCCCGGAGGGCGCTTCCGGGAAAGCAGCCAGCGCAGGTGGCGTGACCTCCACGTCCGCGGCTTTGGCTTCCGGACCAGGTGCAGCGCATGGTGTGGTGCGGATCGAAGACGTTGCCGAGGTTGTGAACAGCGTCGAGAATACGCAATCGACGGGCGTGTTCAACGGAAGGCCGGCGATTCTGGTTATCGTCTTCAAGACCTCGACGGCGAACGTGATCCAGACGGTGGACAACGTGAAGACGATGCTGCCGCGTCTGGAAGCTTCGATCCCGCCCGCCATCCAGATGCATATCGCGATGGACCGCACCAACACAATCCGCGCCTCGGTAAAGGATGTGACGCGGACGATGGTGATCTCGATCCTGCTGGTGATTCTTGTCGTGTTTCTGTTCCTTCGCGAGTTTCGTTCCACGCTGATTCCGAGCGTGGCCGTGCCGCTGAGCCTCCTGGGCACGTTCGCGATCATGTACGCGCTGGGATACACGCTCGACAACCTGTCGCTGATGGCGCTGACGATCTCGACCGGCTTCGTGGTCGACGATGCGATTGTGGTGATTGAAAACATCAGCCGTCATCTTGAGGCCGGTATGACTCCGTTTCGCGCCGCCATGGTGGGCTCGAAGGAGATCGGGTTTACGGTTGTGTCGATGAGCACGTCTCTCATTGCTGTCTTTATTCCGATCCTGCTGATGGGCGGCATTGTCGGACGGCTTTTCCGCGAGTTTGCGGTGACGCTGTCGGCCGCGATCCTTGTGTCGCTGGTGGTGTCGCTGACGACGACGCCCATGCTGAGCGCGAAGTTTCTCGAGCCGCACAGCAAGCGGAAGCACGGGCGTTTTTATCGCTCGGGCGAGAAGGCGCTGGACTGGATGACGGCGGAGTACAAGGTCGGCCTGGGCTGGGTGCTGCGTCATCAGAGGATGGTGTTGACTGTCACCCTGCTGACCTTTGCCTTGAATGTGTACCTCTACATCCTGGTGCCGAAAGGATTTTTTCCGGAACAGGATACGGGGCGGATCGGCGGACAGGTACAGGGG
The DNA here is from genome assembly GCA_030853485.1 of Acidobacteriota bacterium. Taxonomy (GTDB): domain Bacteria; phylum Acidobacteriota; class Terriglobia; order Terriglobales; family Acidobacteriaceae; genus Edaphobacter. The sequence continues at coordinate 4,053 of JALYVA010000039.1, read as the reverse complement.
CAGCAGGACGTTTCGTTTGAAGATCTGAAAGGGAAGGTGCTGAAGTTCGCCTCGCTCGTCGGGAGCGACCCTGGAGTTCAGACGGTGACTGCGTTTGCGGGCGGACGCGGCAACGTCAATTCCGGCTTCATGTTCGTCTCGCTGAAGCCGGATGCGGAGCGCGAGAAGACAGGCGAGACGGCACAGGTGATTGTCGACCGGCTGCGGCGGAAGGTAGGTCACATGCCGGGCGCGTCGCTTTACCTGCAGGCTTTTCAGGACATCCGCATCGGGGGCCGAAGCTCCGCGACCGAGTACCAGTACACACTGATGGCGGACAGTTTGAACGACCTCAACGAATGGGGCCCGAAGCTGATGAACGCCATGGAGAAGCTGCCGCAGCTCAAGGACGTTGCTACCGACCAGCAGCAGAAGGGCCTGCGCGCGCAGCTTGTGATCGACCGGGCGACGGCGTCGCGGCTTGGGGTGTCGCCTCTGACCATCGACAGAACGCTGTCGGACGCGTTTGCGCAGACGCAGGTTTCAACGACCTACATGCCGTTGAACCAATATCACGTGGTGCTCGAAGTGGCGCCGCAGTACCAGACCGATCCTGATGCGCTTAAGAATATCTACGTCAAGAGCACGACCGGAGCCATGGTGCCGCTCTCGGCTGTGACCCGCTTCGAGACGCAGCGGATTCCGCTCGCGGTCAATCACCAGTCGCAGATGCCGGCAACCACGCTGTCGTTCAACCTGACCAAGGGCGTGTCGTTGAGCGATGCGGTTTTGGCGATCCAGCAGGCGCGGGTGGAGATCGGCATGCCTTCGACGATCCATGGCGGGTTCGCGGGTTCGGCGCAGGCGTTCAAGGATTCGCTGGCGAGCGAGCCCTGGCTGATTCTGCTGGCGCTGATCGCGGTCTACATTGTGCTTGGGATTCTGTACGAGAGCTTTATCCATCCGCTGACGATACTTTCGACGCTGCCTTCCGCCGGAGTCGGAGCGATTCTGGCGCTGCTTCTGTTCAAGATCGACTTGAGCGTGATTGCGATGATCGGCATTATCCTGCTGATCGGAATCGTGAAGAAGAACGCGATTATGATGATCGATTTTGCGCTGGCGGCGGAGAGGCAGCAAGGCAAGAGTCCCGAGGAGGCGATCTATGAGGCGTGCCTGATGCGGTTTCGGCCGATCATGATGACGACGATGGCAGCGATGCTTGGCGGTCTGCCGCTGGCGCTTGGCCGGGGTGCGGGGAGCGAGATGCGGCGGCCGCTGGGAATTACGATCGTTGGCGGCTTGATCGTGTCGCAGGCGCTCACGTTGTTTACTACGCCGGTGGTTTACCTATTTTTCGATCGCGTGCGCGGGCGGTTCGAAGGGGCGGGACAGAAGCGGCGTACCCAGCGGGCGGTGCCGCAGGTTGTCGCGGGAGACTAGGTTTGGTGAGACTAGATTTCGGGGGACTATAGCTGGTTGCGTGTTGGTGTAGCGCGGTGCGAAGGAACGCGGTCTCGTTACGCTCGATGCCCACATCTCGAAATCGAGATATGGGGCACCCAGCTTTTTTTCATTTGCTCACTGCTTTAGGTTCGTGAGATCAGATTGCGTGTTGGGACAAAAAAGCCGCCCGAACGCTGGGCGGCTCTTTTCGTGCGACAAGGGGTTAGGCAGCGAGCTTTCTGCGGATGACGCCTGCGGCGCTGAGAATGCCGGTGCCGAACAGGAGAAGCGAGCTCGGTTCGGGAACGGGGCTGTAGCTCAGGCTGTCCAGAAGAACGTTGCCGGAGGCCGGGGTGCCATCGCCTTCGATGGAGATGTAGCGGTCGGTCTTGGTCAGCGAGAGGGTGTAGGGATCCACGCCGCCAGCGCCCGCGACGTCGGTGCAGGAACCGAGCGAACCGAGAGTGTTGGAGAGGCAGTACAGGAAGCCTTCGGAGTTCTGCGTGCTGCCGATGATGAGCGAGAAGGCGCCAGAGATGTTGGCGAGATCGATCTGGACGGCGTTGGTCTTGCTGATCTCATGGTCGGGGGTGTTGTCCTTCAGGCCGACGCCGTGCTCGGTTCCGCCACCGGATTTGCCGAAGAGGCGTGACGCGGTGAGGGTGGTTCCGGCGACATCGTAACCATAGACGGTGACGGTAGCTGGGGCGGTGCCATAGACCTGGGAAGTACCCAGAGCGCCGGGGTTGGCGGAGAAGTCGATGGTTCCGCAATATGCGGTGCCGGCGCACGCGGCGACGACTAAGGCTGCTGCAAGTTTCAATTTCATTATGGAAAAGCTCCTCGTTCGGGGGGGACCTGCTTTGAGCCCGCAGACACCGACGCGCCTATGTATAAGCATTTCGTGTGCCAAGCCTGAGTCGTGGTGACGCGGGGTTGAAGTAAGTGCGCTATCTTTCTGCAAGTAAAACCAGTTCAGTAGATAGGGGAAGTCTGCCGGCTCGCCCGAAACTTTCTTCGTCCAGGCAACCCCCGTGCTATGAAGGCGCATCACGCAGAAATATGCGTATTGAAGGGAAAGTACTTAGCTCTAGGAGGCGAAGCCAGACCACCTCCCGGAGGTCCCTCTATGGAGATGGTGGCCGGATGCTTTCTGGTCCTGAACGCCTGGGTGGGGCGGCGTAGGAAGGGTGCCGGGGTACCCCCCCTCCCCCCCCCTTACCTGCGCGTAAACCCTTTATTTTGATGTAGATGCGTGTGATGTGGCGCGCCAAATTCGTCCAAACAAAGGGGTTACGCCCAAATTCGTCCAAATAAAGGGGTTAACGTGGAACTTGTGTGCTTCAAGGATTGGCGACGGGTATTTGTCCCTCGTTCCTGTTGCACTGTGGCGCAAAGTAGAAAAAGCTCCGGCCGAGTTGGGCTCGAAGCTTTTTTCTCTTCTGCTTCTATTTTACAGGATTGGGTGAAACTAGTACGCCACGGGTTAACCGGAGCGCCAGCTATGAGTTAGCTCGTTTTGGGGCTTGACAAGAAGATTTGCTGGTGTTTTTGCGAAATTTAGTTGCAAGATGTTGTCTATAAAAGACTTATCGAAATACAATTTGCACGGTCAATGCGCTGCCGCGCGGGCCCACTGCGCTCCGTCACCCCACAAACGAAGACCTGTTTACGGGGACCCCGATGCGCGGTCACTTCGTGACGTGTGTACCGGCTTCGCCCCGTGGTCTTACAAGGCTAGTGCGGGCAGGAGTTCGTCCGTGACGCGTCGCCGTGGAAGAACGGTGGTCTCTGACGTCAACAGAGGCTTGGGTGGGAAGTAGGCATTTTTGAAGTATTGCTCGAGCATCCGATGGGTGTTGAAGAAGCTTCCATTGATCGCCATACAGTGCTGCTGCATGCGCGACCAGGCATGCGGGTTGGCATACATGGGGGCAATGGAACGTTCGAGCTTGTCGTAGAGGCTTGCGGCTTCGGCGGCTTCATCTTCACCGTCTTCGATGGCCCATCCTGTGGTGTTGTCGGCGCAACCTTCGATCCACCAGCCGTCGAGGATGGAAAGCGAGGGAACGCCGTTCATGGCGGCCTTCATGCCGGAGGTGCCGGAGGCCTCGTAGGGACGGCGCGGGGTGTTGACCCAGACGTCGACGCCCTGGGTCAGCATGGCTCCGAGCTCCCAGTCGTAGTTTTCGATGTAGAAGATTTTGAGGGCGGAGGAGTTGAGCTTCGCGGCTGCGGCGTACACGTCGCGGATGAGGCCCTTCCCGGCATTGTCGGCGGGGTGCGCTTTGCCGGCGTAGAGGATCTGGAGGCCGCCGATTTTCTTCGCAATGTCGGCGAGCCGGGCGGGGTCGTGCAGGAGCAGGCTGGCGCGTTTGTAGGTGGCGACGCGCCGGGCAAAGCCGAGGGTGAGCACGTTGGGGTTGAAGTGATGTCCGGTTTGTTTGGCGAGGGTGGAGAAGAGGCGCAGCTTGCCTTTGTTGTGACAGGCGGCGATGCGCGCGGGCTCGATGCCGTAGATGGACCGGAGGTACTGATTGTCGGTGCGCCAGTTGGCGATTTCTTCGTCGAGCAGCTCCTGAAAGTGCGGGGAGAGCCAGGTGGCGGCGTGGACGCCGTTGGTGATGG
>JALYVA010000023.1 GCA_030853485.1 Acidobacteriota bacterium | reverse complement strand
AGAAAAACTTTGCGCCGGCGTGATATCGATATCGAGGACCTGCCCCTAGTAAGAGCGCCCAAAAAGTTGCCAGTTGTCTTGAGCCAAGAGGAGGTCGTCCGGCTCATCGAAGCTGCTCTGAACCTTCGGCACCGCACGATTCTGATGTTGCTTTATGCGACCGGACTGAGGAGAGCCGAAGCCGTCCACCTGAAGATTAGCGACATCGATACGGCGCTCATGCTGATCCATGTGCATCAGGGAAAGGGCTCGCGCGACCGCGACCTGCCTCTCACGCCGAAGCTGCTCGAGGCTTTGCGTGAGTATTGGCGATGGTGCAAGAACAAGCCTCGTACCTATCTGTTCCCGAGCCGTGTGGAACCCATTCAGCCGGAGCGTCCCCTCTCGGATAAGGTCGTGTGGAATGCCTGCCATGAAGCAGCGCTACGAGCAGGGCTCACCAAGCGGATCGGACCGCACACCTTGCGACATAGCTTTGCGACGCATATGCTGGAGGCCGGCACGGACCTGCGCACGATCCAGCTCTTGCTGGGACATCAGCGTCTCAAAGATACGGCGATCTATCTGCATGTATCCCGCAGACATCTGCAAGCAGCTATTAATCCGCTGGATCAGATCTCAATCCGCGGCTTTGATAAAGACGACGGGCTTTCTAAGGACGAGTGATGACACGCCCACCCTGGGAGGTGGCCGATGTCATTCAGCGGGGCGGCAGTCGATTTCTAGATCGCTATCGAAAGTCTTTGACCTATCCACAGGTTAAGGTATTCAACGCCATCACGCGCTGCCGTACGGCCGCGCTCGGTGGGCATCTCGATCAGTGCGATCGCTGCCAGCATCGGACCATCTCATACAACTCGTGCCGCAACCGCCATTGCCCGAAGTGCCAGACCAATGCACGAGATAAATGGCTTCGCTCTCGCCAACAGGAGCTTCTACCCGTCACTTACTATCACGTCGTCTTCAGCGTGCCGCATCGGCTCGTTCCACTCATGTGGCAGAACAAACGCGTGTTGTTCGATCTCTTGTTCGAGGCCACGGCCGCTACGCTGCTTGAAGTAGGCGCCAACCCCAAGCGCCTCGGCGCTCTGATTGGCTTCTTGAGCGTTCTGCATACGTGGGGACAGACCTTGCAGCCTCATCCACATATCCATTGCGTGGTGCCAGGCGGCGGCCTTTCGCCAGACCACCAACGCTGGATTCACTCGCAGCAAAGTTTTTTCCTGCCTGTACGAGTGCTCAGCCGCGTGTTCCGCGGCAAGTTCGTTGCCGGGCTGAAACAGCTCTTTCGCAACCATAAGCTTGAGTTCTTCGGAACTTGCCAGCAGTTTTCTGAGGCAAAAGCATTCAACGCTTTCCTCCGCACACTGTTTCGCGAGGACTGGGTCGTCTACGCCAAGCAGCCATTTGGCGGACCCGAACACGTACTGCATTACCTGGCACGCTACACCCATCGCGTCGCTATCTCCAATCACCGGCTACTGAACGTTACCGATAACCAAGTGACTTTCCGCTGGAAGGACTACGCGCATCGCAGCAAGTCGCGCGCGATGACCCTTACTCACGAAGAGTTCTTGCGCCGCTTCTTCCAACACGTCTTACCGACGGGCTTTCCGCGTATTCGCTATTTCGGCTTTCTCGCTAATCGTCGTCGCAGTCTGCTTCTGCCCTTATGCCGCAACCTGCTCCAAGCACTGCCTCCAGTGGCTGACGCAGATACTTCAGTTACTTCCGTCCACTGCTGTCCACGCTGTCAAGCGCCGATGCGGATCGTCGAACGATTGACTGCTTCTCAACTTCAATGCGAGGTCTACCAATTAGTTGCTGCCCTTGATAGCTCATAACGATTCTGCACTTTCGTCCCTTCGGCGTGCTCTCTGGCACGCCTCGCGTGACGTGTGTTCATCCACCAGATCCCGCACTTGCGAGCGTCCTCAAGTGCCTCTTTCTGCATCGTTCTTACCCTGCAGCCCTCATTACTCCGGCAGCCAACCACGAAATTTCCCGCGCATCCTACCGCCAACCAGCGTTGTCCGGATCATAACGACATTCAAAACCCATAACTCGTAGTTGCCAAATCGCCGCGCAGCCGCTTCCTTCTTACGGCTCGGTCCGAAGCAGCCCGGCCATCAGCATCACACCTTCGCTCAACCCTTCCTGCCGGGCCGCTTCCGATAGAGATCTGTCGTGATTCAGGAGCAACCCTCGTTCGTGCGGCCGGAAGCGCTGGGAACGGCAGCCCGCGTTGACACCGTCCCGGGTAAGACGGTATCTTATCCTTATGAAGACCACCGTCTCTTCCAAGGGGCAGCTCGTTTTACCGGCGGAGTTACGGCAGATGGACCGTGTCGAACCAGGGCAAGAGTTCGACGTCGAGCGTCTCGATCGTGGGGACTATCGTCTGGTCCGGCGCACGGCTCCGCGGAATGAGGGCGCCATTGACTGGCTGCTCGCCTGCCCGCAGAAGGACTTCTTCGTCCCTATCGATTCTGAATCGACGGATATACTATGAAGTACCTTGTCGATGCTAACGTTTTGAGCGAGCCGACGAAACCAACCCCCGATCCGCGAGTCGTGGAGTGGCTTCGCACGCATGAACGGGAGATAGCCGTCGATCCCGTCATACTCGGCGAGCTGCGATTCGGGATTCTTATTCTCCCCAAAGGAAAGAAGAGGACGGCCCTGGAACGCTGGTTCGACGCGGGTGTCCGACGTCTCCACTGTCTGCCCTGGGACGCGGATACTGGCCTGAAATGGGCCGAACTGCTGGCGCGTCTTCGCTCAACCGGGAAAGCCATGCCGATCAAGGATAGCCTTATTGCGGCAACGGCTGCCGTCCACAGCCTGGCGGTCGCCACGCGAAATCAGCATGATTTCGCGAACGCTGGCGTACCAATTGTCGATCCTTTTGTCAGCAAAGGATAGTGTGGCTGCCCAGTCCTGACACGTTTCGAACACAGCGGTTTCGTAAATGTGTTGCGGGCTTCCGCTACGCTGACCTTCAGAGTGTAGTATATATAGCCAATATTATGGCTATATGAGAGCGCGGAACGAAGGCGTTAAAAGGTGGGGCTAAACTTCATTAACTCTTATCTGGAAGACTACTCGCCGATGGACCGGAACAGGAAACACTTGACTGTTGGAGCCACACGCTGAATGCTTCATCGGTCACAGTCCCATCGGCCACACCAAGCATTATCGTTACCACCGCGTTCTGGTCGGCAACAACAGTGCGGCCATTCAATTCCAGAAACGTGGCGGATACGGTCCAGGCCGTGCGTTTGTTTCCATCAATAAAGGCGTGATTTTTTGCGAGCCCTATGGCATAAGCCGCAGCGAGACCACAAACGCTCGCATTGGCGCTATAGGCGTGCAGATTTTTAGGGCGAGCCAACGCGGATTCAAGTAAACCCTGATCTCTAATCCCGGTGAGGCCACCGTGTTCAGCAATCTGTGCTTCGTGAATCGCAAGGACTACTTCATAAGTAATCCATTCGGGAGTCATTTAGAAAGTTGTCTTAAGGCGTCTTTATAACGGCGCATCACCGACTCGGCGACGTTCATTTGACGTTCAAATTCCGGATTGTACGGAGTCAACCGATAACCGTCTGGCGATTCGGTAAGGAAAACCGTGTCTCCGGATTTGATCTTAAGACGGTCCAGAACCTCTTTGGGAAACGTTACGCCTGTGGAGTTGCCCACGGATCTTGCTTTGAGTGCAATCATCGTTCTACGCCAGTAATACTAATATTATAACATCGCGGCCTACCGCCGGTGCATCAGTTTGAAGATATACGCCAGAATTTCCGCCACCGCTTTATACAAATGCGGTGGAATCTCCTGGCCGACATCGACCGCCTTATACAATCCTCGCGCCAGCGGTGGGTTCTCAATTAACGGGATCTGGTGCTCAAGCGCTTTCTGCCGGATGCGCAGAGCCAGATAATTCTTGCCTTTCGCCACTATGATGGGAGCCACCATCGTCTCCGGTTCGTAGCGCAGAGCTACCGCATAGTGCGTCGGATTGACGATCACAGCAGTTGCTTTCGGTACCTGTTGCATCATGCGCTTGCGTGCGAGGTCGCGCTGAATGCGGCGCACGCGCATCTTCGTTTGCGGACTGCCTTCCGCTTCTTTGTGCTCGTCCTTAAGCTCCTGCTTGGACATCTTGAGGTCGTTCGTATGGTGGCGTTTTTCCCGGAACAGATCCACGCAGCCAAATAGGAAGAAGACGCCGGCCGCGCGCCATAACAGCGTGGCGAGCGAACTCATGACATCGTTCTTTCCCGCTTCCAGACTCTTCAGCGGCAACATCAGAATTTGGTCGAGATGCTCGTACGCGATTGCGTAGACCACATACCCGGCCACCGGCAAAAGTATAAGAGCCTGAAAGAACGACGGGATATTGTTGCGTGTGATTTGCTTGAGTCTTCCTGCCGGACTGAGCCGCTTGAAATCCGGCGCAAGCTTCTGAAAACTGAAGCCCATTTGTGTTAACCCAAGCTGCAGAGCCACCGTGAGCAACGCCAATGCGCCTCCGCCCAAGAGGATAGGCGCGCCAACACGCATCGACAGGTCGCGAAGAATGACCAGCCAATCGTTTAGCGTCAATTCCGGTCCAAAAGCCTGTTTCAGAGTCGCGCTCATCACCAGGCGCAGGCTCGCCAACCATTTGTCTCCAAAGACGCGTAGAAGGACGACAAACACCAGAAACTGGGTGCCTGAAATGAATTGACGGCTGGACGCAAAGTTACCCTGTTCGCGCGCCTTTAAGAGACGACGCTGACTGGGTTTTTCCGATTTTTCCGAATCGGCCATGGCTTACCGGGCGATCGCAACTGCCATGCGAAGCAGATGGTCCGCGTACTCGGAGTAAACGGAGGGGAAGAGCATCAGCAGAGTCGAAATCGTGGCGAGCGCCGCCAGTATTTTCAAGGGCATCGCCAGATGAATCAGCTGCAACTGTGAGTTGATCCGGCCAAGCAGCGCCAAGGTCAGATCCACCATCAACATCAACCCGACAATGGGAAGCGCCAGCCGCAGCCCAGTGGAAAACACCGTTCCGGCGGCATGAATTACGACTTCGCCCCAACGCGGGTTCAAGATGAGTTTGGTGGGCGGCTGAGTTACGAGGCTCTCGGCGAAGATGCGGATCAGGTAGCGGTGCAGGCCGAGCGTTACAAATAGGAGCCCCGCTACCGCTTGCGCAATGGCGCTGAGGACGGGGGAGTCGGCCTGACTCTCCGGATCAATAGTAGAAGCAAACGAAAAGCCCGCCTGTAATCCGCAGATCTGGCCGAATAGCAGAGCGACTTCGGAAAGGAAGCCGACCAGCAATCCGATGCACAATCCAAATGCCGCCTCAACCGTAATCCATCCCGCCAGTTCAACAATCGAGGACGTATTGGGAACGGCCGGCCACACCGCATAAAGCGCCACTGTGATGGCGAGTATCAGGACAACGCGAACCTGCTCGGGCGCGCTCTTAACGCCAGGCAGGGGAACGAAAATCATGACGCCTGCCACGCGTGAAAGAACTAGAAGAAAACTATAGATCAGACCGACCGGGACAGTGATGGTGTGACCCGCCGCGACATGAGCTGCCAAGCTACCCGGCATAGCGGCTTAGATTCCCAAGAATCGAGGTCGCATAGGCCATCGCCTTCTGAAGTACCCAAGGCATCGCTATCGTAGCCACGACTAAAAACACGGCCAGCCGCGGCACGGTACTAAAAGCCGCATCCTGAATGGACGTGACAATCTGCAGCAAGCTCATGACAATGCCGGTAACGAAACCTGCAATCAGAAACGGCGCGCTCATCCAGAACATCATCATCAGCGCCTCGCGAACAATCTGCGTCGCAAATTCCGGCGTCATCAGGAGAGCCCCTTCATCAAGGAGCCAATCACCAGATCCCAGCCATCCACCAAAACAAACAGCA
>JALYVA010000002.1 GCA_030853485.1 Acidobacteriota bacterium | reverse complement strand
AAAATGTGTGTTGCGGCTTGAGGTGGTGTTCTGCTATTTTTGTGGCACCGTTTCCACACTTTTACTTACGGGTCATGAGAAACCATTTTCTCGGCCGGGACTTCAGGTTGCAAGCGGATGCGAGATGCAGCACTGCTCTTCAACCGCGCACCGCAGTGATCTTTGGTCGCCCTTGAAGCGCTGGAAGGGTGAAAGAATGGGTCGTGAAGAAAAGATGAGCGGGCGGGATTGGCCGCACCAAGATAATCGCAAACGCCCTACGCTGGTCGATGTAGCGCGAGAGGCTGGCGTTGGCACGACAACGGTCTCCAGAATCATTAACGGCGGTCATTATGTGAAGGCTGGAACCTTCGCGCGCGTCCAAGCGGTCATGAAAACGCTTGGGTATCAACCAAGCCACGCAGCGCGGGCTATGAAGGGCGAGCGCACCCGAATTCTGGGATTGATCGTCCCCTCGCTGAAGGACGAGTTCTTCGCGAACCTTGCTGACGCGGTGCAAACGCTGGCTCGTAAGAAGGACTATGTTCTCATCGTGCTTGCGTCCGCCGATGACGCGACTCAAGAAACACGAGAGATCGCAGTCTTTGAAAGTTACCGAGTGGATGGGATGCTTGTCGTTCCGCCGCGCGTGCAGACCCAAGATTTTCTTTCTGCGGTTCGGGGCATGCGTGTGCCTGTGGTCGCAATCGATCGTCCTTTGCAATCTCGCGGCTCGTCTGTCACGTGCGATAACTACGAGGCATCCCTGGCCGCGACGCAGCACCTGATTCAACATGGCCGGCGAAGAATTTTATGTCTCGGCAGCAACCCGGACCTGTATACGATCCAGGAACGTCAGCGCGGTTACGAAGCTGCAGCCAGGGAGGCCGGTCTTAAGGTAGACATACTTTCGCTCGCCAATGTGGAGCTACTGGCGAACAAATTGAAGGCTCGACTGGGCGAGTCAGCCCGGCGTCGCCCTGACGCTATCTTCTGCCTGCTCAATGTCGCGGCCGTTATCGCGTATCAGGAAACAATCAACATCGGCCTGAGTATTACGAAGGATGTCGCCCTTATCGGTTTCGACGATTTTCCACTCTCTTCTATTCTTCGTCCTGCAATTTCAGTTGTGCGCCAGCCGGTGTCAGAGATCGCCCGAGCAGCAACAAATCTCATTTTCGAGCAGATAGAGACAGGAATCAGAACTCCCCACCGGATGATCGTAGAAACCAAGTTCATCCAGAGAGATTCTTGTGGATGCACCGGAGAAGGCAGTTGATCTGTATCGTCGCGCGGCGTACAAATGGCGTCCGATGGCGCAAGCTGCGGCCAATCGCATGTAACACCATCTAACCCGTCGACGTGCTCCTCCGTCAGATCTGCCGAACCTGAGTTTGTTAGATGCATCGGCGCTAAACCAAAGCCTCCACTGATGTGTGGTTCAACTGAGCTCGCAGTCCTGCTCGTCTAAATTGGGAGATGGCCAAACTGCTAGTAGAGCAACATCATCTGGAATAGAAAAACCTTGCCGGTTTTGCTGTACCACGTGGGGCATTGCTGCGTTGTAGCGGCCGCTGCGAACCGCGGTAAGAATTATAAAAGACGAGACAAGCCCATTGTCAGATTGGCTGTCTCTGCCCTGCGCGCGAATCGCTTGGCAAGCAAGCGTTTGAGAAAGAAGGTTAGATGTGCTGGACATTTAGATTTTAGAATTCCTAGCAGTAGCCGGAAGGCGCACGGAATCTCTCCACGATGCCTATCGGGATAGGGCAGGGAGCCACCAAGGCCGACTGCATCTAAGCTTTAGGTGTGTTCTGTCGGATCGCGTTGCTCTGTCTTCCATCAGCCTCTTATACTTACTCTGGGACTTCGTCTTTGGAGCACATCCACAACTACCTATAAAAATCGAGAGAAGGACGAATTGCTTTAGCGAATCGTCTAAGGAACCATCCAGATGTTGCAGTCCTTCCTAATCGCGATCCTGTGTTGTTGCGCTCTCGCTGGTTGCACGAGCGCTGCTGCCCAAGACAACTACGAGATCCAGGTGTACGGTGCCGATACGGTCGCGCCCAAGACGATCATGCTGGAGCTGCACAGCAACTTCACCATTGACGGTTTCCAGCCGCTTACGGGCTCACGGTTTCAGGCCGATGGGACCTTTCCCACCAATCATGCCGAACACGAGACTATTGAGATCACCGCTGGCGTGACCAAGTGGTCCGAAGTCGGTTTTTACATTTTCACCAGCGAACGCGATGGACAGGGTGTACAGTGGGTCGGCGACCACATCCGCCCGCGCATCCGTGCGCCGGAGAGTTGGCATCTGCCGGTCGGCCTGAGCCTCTCCAACGAGGTCGGCTATCAACGCGCACGTTTTTCTCCTGACACCTGGACGTGGGAGATTCGACCGATCATCGACAAGCAGGCCGGGCGATACTATCTGGCTTTCAATCCCGCCGTGGACCGCTCATGGCATGGCCCAGGCACGCGGCAGGGTGTAACCTTTGCTCCGAACGCGAAGATCGGCTACGACTTCACCAAAAAGGTAAACGCAGGTATCGAGTACTACGCCGCCTATGGCGACCTTCGCAACTTCGGCACGCTGCACGATCAGCAGCAGCAGTTCTTCATCGCCACGGACTTGAACGTCTCCCCCAAATGGGAGTTCAACTTCGGAGTGGGACTTGGCGCGACTGGCTCGACGGACCATCTCATCGTCAAAACAATCGTCGGCCGACGATTCAATTGGGGCCGCAGAGAGACGGAAGGCGAATCCAAAGGTGACGTAAAGCAGAACGGCGACTCGCCAAAACCATAATGGCAAACTATGGCATAACAAAGGTATGACTGCCGAATCGACCGTCGGAGTACAGTTTCTGACGTTTCTAGAGCAAATACCGGCCCGAAGCGCGCACATCCACATTTTGACCGACTCCGACGCAGACGGCCTACCAGCTGCAACGATCCTGCTGCTTGCGCTTCGACAAGCCGGGTACGTCAACACCACGGCCGAGGTGCGACTGAAGTTCGAATCCGCGTGGTCCGTCTCCGTCATCGAGCGCCTCAGCAAAACAGCCCCGGATGCCCTCATCATCGCAGACCTTGGGAGCCGCTCCGATCCGATTCTGCCAGGCGTACCCACTCTTCTGTTGGACCATCATCGCCCGCTGGGAACCCCGCCTTCCGCCACGCTTATTACCGGCTATCGCGTGATGGGCCCCGGTGAGGATGCACGCGAGCTACCGACCACCGGCCTCATGGCGTACCGTTGTGCCGAGGCGTTGCTTCCCGACGGACACGAGCACTACCTCTGGCTCGCAGCCATATCTCTCCTGTCGGACCTGGGTGACAAAGCACCGTTTCCGGAGTTCCCCTTGGCGAAGAAGCTTTATGGCTCAGCAGCGCTTCGCGATCTCATTTCCCTGCTCAACGCGCCCCGCCGTTCCGCCGCCGGAGATGCTTCCTCAGCCCTCGAACTGCTCACGATCGCATCGTCTCCAAAAGAAATCCTCACAAGCGTTGAACCTCGTATTGCGGAGCTACGCGAGCGTTTGCTGGCAGACAAGGCCGAAGTAGCAGCAGCGCTGTCTGTGGCCCGCAAGTCACCACCTCGTTTCTCGACTACCCTCCGAAAAGAGCTTGGGGCGGATCTCGTCGCCATCCGAATGCATACCGAGTGTCAGGTCCATCCACTCATCGCTCAGCAGTGGCGCGCGCGTTTCCCGAAAAATGTAATCTTTGGAATCAACACAGGCTTTCGGCCAGGCTGGGTCCACTTCTCAGGGCGTGCCCCGAACGGCGTGAATCTGATCCGATTCCTCACCGAACACCGGCCTGAAGGCGCTGACCATTCCTACGGAAACGGTCACGACCAGGCAGCAGGTGGAGCCCTCAAGACATCTGTCTGGAACCGCTTTGTAGGGGACTTGGGATTCGGCGCTGAGCTCCAAGTCCAGGAGTAGAGCTGTCAGCTCGAGGCCAATAACCTCGCAACATCATCAACAAGGAGGTCCACGCGGCATGTTGAAAAAGAAGGCCAGCACCGAACCAGCGAAAGCAAAGAAATCCGCCAAGAAGAGCAAGGCTCCGTCGAAACAGTCTGCGAAGGCTTTGGCCGAGGCAGAGTTTGCTCAGCGCCTGGCTAATCCTCTCGCGGCTGCAAAGATGCTCGAAGGCCAGCCTCGACTTTCCTTTCCTGCCGAAGCAATGAGGTTGGGCTTTGCTGTTAAGGTGATGGGTCGGCAAAACCTCAAATCGAATGACACACGTCGTTGGCAGCAGTCGCCGCACCTCCGAGTATCGTTGGGCTATTTAGCCGAGACCTTCGGTTACCTGCGCAAGCACCAGATCCACATGTACCGGATGTCTTCCGATCTGGCACCCTATGCAACCCATCCAACCATGCCGCAGTTCCATTCGATGGTGCGCGACTCGGCCCAGGATCTGGCGACCTTAGGCCGTCTTGCTCGCGAGGCGGATATACGTCTTTCTTTTCATCCGTCGCAATTCATTGTGCTCAATAGTGAAAGTGACGATCTCACCCAAAAGAGCATGGCGGACCTGGACTCTCAAGCTGAAATGCTCGATCTGATGGAATGTGGACCCGAGGCAGTCCTCGTCGTGCATGTCGGAGGCGCCTATGGTGATCGGGCCTCGGGACGACAGCGATGGATCAGCACATGGGACAGATTATCGGAGCCGGTCCGCAGGCGACTGGTACTTGAAAATGATGACATTCGCTACTCCTCCGCGGACGTACTCGCAATCCATGAACAAACTGGTGTGAAGTGTGTCTTTGATTACCAGCACCACTGGTGTTTCAACCCCGAGAATCTTCCCATCGTCGAAACCCTGACAAGGTTTCTCAAAACGTGGCCTGAAGGCGTACGGCCCAAAATGCACTTCTCCTGCGCTCGCACCGAGATGAGAGAGTTGAAGCGCCGCAACCGCAAGACAGGAAAGATGGAACTCGTCCTGCAGCCACCCATCTGGACAGGACACGCCGACTACAACAATCCTTTCGAAACGATTACATGGCTTAGATCTATTGCACATCTGAACACAGACATCATGCTCGAATCGAAGGCGAAGGACCTCTCGTTGATCAGACTTCGCAATGATCTGGCACGATACGCACCAGAACTACTTGCGCGCTATGGAATCGACGACGCACAGGCGTCTGAAGACGTTCAGGAGATTGTCGAAACTCCAAAAGAAATGGGAGCTGACGAATTAGCTCGATAGTCCAAACTACTCTCAGTGACGAATGGAACACAATTGTTCTAGAGTTGTTGCATTCTCGAAGCTGAAACAACCTTCACCACGGCAACGATTAGTTCGATTAGAAAGGGGACCGCCATCGTAATCGCAAGCTGGAATGTTAACTCGATCAAGGCCCGGCTTGAACACGTGACAGCGTGGCTAAAGACTCGCAAGGTAGACATGCTGCTCCTGCAAGAGCTGAAAGGGACGGAGTTCCCTTCTCAAGTCTTCCGAGACTTGGGATATGACAGTGTGGCAGTCACTCAGAAGGCCTACAACGGCGTCGCAATCCTTTCCAAAACGCCGATTGAGGCTGTTAGCAACGTCCTTGCAGGCGACGAGTCGGACAGCCATGCCCGGTATCTCGAGGTCATGATCTCCGGCATCCGAATCGTCGACATCTACCTACCAAATGGCAACCCCGTCGGCACGGAGAAGTTTGACTACAAATTGGCGTGGATGGAGCGGCTCATTACCAGGATGAGTGCCTGGAAGAGTGATGGCATTCCTACCGTGGTGGGAGGAGACTTCAACGTCATCCCCGAGGACATCGACTGCCATAAGCCCGCGTCTTGGATCAGGGATGCTCTCTTCCAGCCCGAACCAAGAGCACTCTACCGGGCGATGCTTGATCTAGGCTACACAGATGCGTTCCGGTCGCTGCATCCTGGAGAAGGGGGCTTGTTCACCTTCTGGGATTATTTTCGGCTCGCGTTTGAGCACAATCGCGGGATCAGGATCGATCACTTCCTGGTGTCCCCATCGCTTCAAGCGAAGATTCAGAATTGTGAGATAGATAAGGGGCCGCGTGCTCAGCCGAAACCTTCGGATCACACGCCAATTCTCCTCACCT